>NZ_JAQISN010000001.1:1918088-2237769 GCF_037450285.1 Erwinia sp. SLM-02
AGGCAACTGCCCCTTCTGGGCAATCAGCAGACCCGCCAGAGAGGCGTGGTCATCTTCCGGACGAACCAGCTCCTGCGTATCAAAGAGCTGCTGCAGTGAGTGCAGGTCGGTGCCGCCCTTAACCAGCCAGCCGTCACCGTCGGCGATAATATCCGGGGTTTCATCCTCATCCGGGAATTCACCGGCAATCGCTTCCAGTACGTCAAGCGGGGTGACCAGTCCCTGGACCACACCAAACTCGCTGGTGACGACCACAAAGCTGCCTTTGGCGCGGCGCAGCACGCTCAGCAGATTGATCGGGTCCAGCGTCTCCGGAATGATGATCGGCGGCGTGGCGGCAGCAAATGTCGCGACATCCACACCGTGATCCAGCGCCACCAGCAGTTCTTTTGCCCTGACCACGCCGACTATCTCGTCCAGCTCGCCGCGACACACCGGGAACAGGCTGTGCGGCGTATCCAGCAGCTGCATGCGGATCTCTTCCAGCGGGCGTTCAATATCCACCCAGGAGATATCACCGCGCGGCGTCATGATGCTGCGAATCGATCGGGAAGCCAGGGTCAGAACGCCGTTAATCATGTAGCGTTCTTCGTCCTTAAAGGCTTCCTGCGGCATGATGGTGGCCACCTCACTGCTTTCGCTTCCGCTATTCTCGCTGCGGCGGCGGCCACCCATCAGACGCTGAATCGCCTCTGCGGTGCGTTCGCGCATCGGCCTTCTGGCCTGATGCCGCATAAAGTTATGGCGGGCAATCTGGTTAAACAGCTCAATCAGAATGGAGAAGCCAATCGCCGCGTACAGATAGCCTTTCGGAATGTGGAAACCGAAGCCTTCCGCCACCAGGCTGAGACCAATCATCAACAGGAAGCTCAGGCACAGCACCACAACGGTGGGATGCGCGTTAACGAAGTTGGTTAACGGTTTGGATGCCAGCAGCATCACGCCCATGGCGATAACCACCGCCGTCATCATGACCGCCAGGTTATTCACCATACCCACGGCGGTAATCACCGCATCAAGGGAGAAGACGGCATCAAGAATAACGATCTGTACCACCACCGCCCAGAAACTGGCGTATCCCCGGTTTGCACCGTCATTATGCTCGCGGTTTTCCAGCCGCTCATGCAGCTCCATCGTGGCCTTGAACAGCAGGAACAGTCCCCCGAACAGCAGGATCAAATCCCTCCCGGAGAAGCTAAACTCGCCGATGCTGAACAGCGGACGCGTCAGCGTGACTATCCACGAGATAAGCGACAGCAGGCCCAGACGCATAATCAGCGCCAGCGAAAGCCCGATCAGACGCGCTTTATCACGCTGTTTAGGCGGCAGTTTGTCAGCCAGGATCGCAATAAAGACCAGGTTATCAATGCCGAGTACGATTTCAAGAACAACCAGCGTGAGCAGACCCGCCCAGATTGAGGGGTCTAAAAGAAATTCCATGACAGACTCCGGAAAAAGGAACGGGAAAACGCAGCAGACGTTCGGCTGAGCGTGCGGCAGAAATAACGACGAGTGGAGGCAGAGATGACGTCAGGAGACGTTGAAAGCGATACCGGAAAGCCCGGCGGCATAGTTAAGCGACTTCGGTGACAGTCCATAGGGAGGGCTGAGGCCCGTTACTCCTGTATTAGAAAAGGATCCCTACTCTAGCAGTAGAAACATCCCTGTCAAAATGGTTTCTTACACTTGCCTGGCTTCCTTGCAGAACTTTACGCTTTACAGACCACGCGAATTTGCAGACTACGGTCTAAATAACTGAGCAAGGTCACATAATTTATTTTTTCACGTACTAAAATAAATCGCGACATACGGTGTGTTAAGCGTGCCATCCGTCATCAGGCGGCACGAAGTAGAAAAATAAGTGTGACCTCTTTCATGCTGAATCACGCAGATACCTTATGTATCCGGCCACGTTTATTGAATTGTCGGGTCCATCGGGTATCCGATCGGCTGAGCCTCGCGCGGCTTGAACTCCAGAGAGCCGTCGCCAACTGGATAAGGAGTAGCAAGTGACTATTGCTATCATCATCGGCACACACGGCTGGGCAGCGGAACAGCTGCTGAAAACGGCCGAAATGCTCCTGGGTGAGCAGGATAACGTCGGCTGGATCGACTTTGTCCCGGGGGAAAATGCAGAAACGTTAATCGAAAAGTATCGGGCCCGAATGCAGGATCTCGACGTCAGTCAGGGGGTGCTGTTCCTGGTTGATACCTGGGGCGGTAGCCCGTTTAACGCCGCCAGCCGTCTGGTGGTGGATAAGGAACATCACGAGGTGGTTGCCGGGGTCAATATTCCGATGCTGGTCGAAGTCCTGATGGCCCGCGACGATAATCCGACCTTTGATGAGCTGGTGGCGCTGGCGGTTGAAACCGGCCGTGAAGGCGTCAAGGCATTGAAAGCCAAACCCCCGGAGGCCACCCCTGCTCCCGTCGTGAAAAAAGCTCCCGCCGCACCGCAAACCCCGCTGAAGCCCGGTGAACATATGGTGATTGGTCTGGCACGTATCGACGATCGCCTGATCCACGGCCAGGTGGCCACCCGCTGGACCAAGGAAACGAACGTCACGCGCATCATCGTCGTCAGTGATGAAGTGGCGGCGGACCACGTGCGCAAAACGCTGTTGACCCAGGTTGCCCCTCCGGGCGTGACCGCACATGTGGTGGATGTCGCCAAAATGGTTCGCGTCTGGAATAACCCGAAGTATGCCGGTGAGAAGGTCATGCTGCTGTTTACCAACCCGACCGACGTCGAAAGACTGGTGGAAGACGGTGTCGGTATTACCAGCGTGAATATCGGCGGTATGGCATTCCGCCAGGGGAAAACCCAGGTCAACAATGCCGTATCGGTTGATGCAAAAGATATTGAGGCGTTTAACAAACTCAACGCGCGCGGAATTGAACTGGAAGTGCGTAAGGTTTCCAGCGATCAGAAACTGAAAATGATGGACCTGATCGCCCGTCTTAATCAGTAGCCCGTGGCCTGAAAGTTCAGGTTGAACTCCGTTCTGTATCTAAGAGGAAAAGTGTAATGGAGATTACCACGCTGCAAATTGTTCTGATATTTATCGTCGCCTGTATAGCGGGCATGGGCTCAATCCTTGATGAATTTCAGTTCCACCGCCCCCTGGTCGCCTGTACGTTAATCGGTGCGGTTCTGGGTGATATTAAAACCGGGATCATCATCGGCGGTACGCTGGAGATGATCGCGCTGGGCTGGATGAACATCGGTGCGGCAGTTGCGCCGGATGCCGCCCTGGCTTCCATCATCTCCACCATTCTGGTTATTGCCGGCGGGCAAAGCGTTGGGGCCGGTATTGCCCTGGCGATCCCACTGGCGGCTGCCGGCCAGGTTCTGACCATCATCGTGCGTACCATCACCGTGGCCTTCCAGCACGCGGCGGATAAAGCCGCAGAGAAAGGCAACCTCACCGCCATATCGTGGATCCACGTTTCGGCGCTGGTCCTGCAGGCGATGCGCATCGCCATTCCGGCACTGATTGTGGCGATTTCGGTCGGCACCAGCGTGGTTCATGACCTGCTGAGTTCAATTCCGGAAGTGGTAACCAACGGCCTGAACATCGCCGGTGGCATGATCGTTGTCGTCGGTTATGCGATGGTGATTAACATGATGCGCGCGGGTTACCTGATGCCGTTCTTCTACCTCGGCTTCGTAACCGCCGCCTTCACCAGCTTTAACCTGGTGGCGCTGGGCGTTATCGGCGTGGTCATGGCCATCCTGTACATCCAGCTGGCACCAAAATACAACCGCGTTGCCGGTGCGCAGGCTGCGGGCCCGGTAAATAACGACCTTGATAACGAACTCGATTAAGGAAAGGTGAGAAAAATGGTTGAGACAACAACGCAAAAGAAACTGACTCCCGGTGATATCCGCGGAGTGTTCTTACGCTCAAACCTGTTCCAGGGTTCGTGGAACTTCGAACGTATGCAGGCGCTGGGCTTCTGCTTCTCCATGGTGCCGGTGATCCGCCGTCTGTATCCTGAGAATAACGACGACCGCAAACAGGCGATTAAACGCCATCTGGAGTTCTTTAACACCCATCCTTACGTGGCGGCCCCGGTACTGGGCGTGACCATGGCGATGGAAGAACAGCGCGCCAACGGCGCACCGATTGATGATGCCGCCATCAACGGCATCAAGGTGGGCCTGATGGGGCCGCTGGCCGGCGTGGGTGACCCGATCTTCTGGGGTACGGTACGCCCGGTGTTTGCCGCGCTAGGTGCCGGGATCGCCATGAGCGGCAGCCTGCTTGGCCCGGTGCTGTTCTTCGTGCTGTTTAACCTGGCGCGCCTGCTGGTCCGCTATTACGGCGTGGCCTACGGCTATCGCAAAGGGGTGGATATCGTCAGCGATATGGGCGGTGGCTTCCTGCAGAAACTGACGGAGGGGGCGTCGATACTCGGCCTGTTTGTCATGGGGGCGCTGGTTAACAAGTGGACGCATGTTAACGTGCCGCTGGTGGTGTCGCGCATTACCGACCAGACCGGAAAAACCACCGTTACCACGGTGCAGTCGATCCTCGACCAGCTGATGCCGGGGCTGATCCCGCTGCTGCTGACCTTCGGCTGTATGTGGCTGCTTCGCCGTAAGGTGAATGCGCTGTGGATTATTATGGGCTTCTTTGTTATTGGTATCTTTGGCTACTGGGTAGGCCTGCTCGGCGTCTGAGCCTGACTATCAGCATCATTGACTCACGGGGGCCAGCACAGTCTGGCCCTTTTTTTTCGGACGGGATTATGCAACTGACTGATTACCTGATTTTGCTGTTTATTGTTTTGATTCTGCTCTACGCCATTTACGACGAGCTGATCATGCCGCGCCTTAACGGCCCGACGCATCTGAAGATCCTGCTACAGCGGCGGACCAAGCTCGACAGCCTGATATTCATCGGCCTGCTGGCCATCCTGCTCTATCAGAACCTGCGCGTACAGGGGCCACAGCTAACCACGCTGCTGCTGCTGGCGCTGGGTGCGATGGCGGTATGGCTGTTCTGGATCCGCGCGCCCAAGCTGCTGCTGAAAGAGCACGGTTTCTTTTTTGCCAATGTCTTTATCACCTGGGATCGTATCAGCGCGATAAATCTGTCTGAGGATGGCGTGCTGGTCATCACGCTGGAAAATCGTCGCCTGCTGATCTACGTCCGCAGGCTGGACGATCTGGAGACAATCTACAAGTTTATGCTGGAGAGTCGCTGACGGCGGCGTCTGCTTCATCCTGCCGCTGCCACAGCCGCAGGGTGAAATCCGTTTCGCAGGCAAACTCGGTGGTGGTGGCAAGGATACCCCACACCTCAGGGCGGGCGCGCCAGGCAAACGGCGTCATCTGCAGCAGCGCGGCCGACTCTTCGCTGTTCAGCGTCATGGGATAGCCCAGCGACTGTTCATCAACCAGCGTGAAGCCGGGCATCGCCTCAACCGCGTTATCGTGCAGCTTGGCATCCTGATAGATCAGCGCTTTGAACTGCAAAAGATGGCGCGGCCCGGGCGTGACGGTCAGCACAAAGCCCTGCGGCCTGACGACCCTGGCCAGTTCGGCCGCTTTGCAGGGGGCATAAATTCGCAGCACCGCATCAAACTGGTTATCGCTGAACGGCAGACGATGGCTGGACGCCACGCAGAACTCCACGTTAGCGTAGCGTTTCGCGCCGTAGCGAACGGCGATCTTCGCCACGTCGAGGCCGTAAATCGTCGAGTCGCTGCGTTTTTCCTGCAGGCTGCTGGCCACGGCCTGGGTGTAGTAGCCTTCGCCACAGCCGATATCCAGCACCTCCACCGCGTTCTGCGGCAGAACTTTATCGAGGATCTCACACACCCGCTGCTGCAGCGGCTGATAGTGGCCCGCATCCAGGAAGTTGCGCCGCGCCTGCATCATCTCCGCGCTGTCGCCGGGCTGTTTAGATCGCTTGTGCTGGACCGGCAGCAGGTTGATATACCCTTCCTTAGCCAGATCGAACTGATGTTGGTTATCACAGCGCAGCGTGCGCTGGTGAGCGATTAAAGGCTGCTGGCAAAGGGGACACAGGTAGGACATAACAACTCTCCGCTATCAAAGACGGCGGCAGTGTACTTGAAACCGGCTCGGTTCTGCACTATTTCTTGCCGCAAACAAAAAAGCTCTGTCATCGCTGACAGAGCTTTAGTATTCAGATTTCAGGCTGCACTACGCAAGGCGTGAGTGACAGACTCAAATCGAAATCAGATTGCGGTGACGTTCACAGCAGCAGGGCCTTTCTGGCCGTCCTGAATTTCGAACTCAACGTTCTGGCCTTCAGCCAGAGTTTTGAAGCCGTTACCCTGGATTGCAGAGAAGTGTACGAACACATCTTTGCTGCCGTCAGCAGGAGTAATGAAACCAAAACCTTTAGACTCGTTGAACCACTTAACCTGACCTTTAATCTTTGCCATTTTGCAAATTCCTTAGAGTGTTTATTAGCCCGTAGGCCTGACGTACAGAAAAACCAGAGACATTACTGCATGAGGCATAAATTAAGGCTCGGCAAGGAAGCGGTATTCAACGTCAACGTCTTTACTCAGAACTTCTTTACTGAAGATGCCACACATAAACAGAACTGTACCTCGTTTAACTCAAATGCGTTTATCACATATCCGCTTATTAATGGCAAGTTATTTTTAGGCAAGCATTGAGATGTCGCACACAATTGAAACAGCAAAGGAGGTAATGACCCCATTTAACCGATTCCAGGCACAAAGGTTGCACATATTTTCATCCCAGTTAAACCCCGATGCCGCAGGGGTTTAACTGGCATAAAACGCTGCCAAATGGCGGCCATATTACGATAATAAACTACAAGTATTACGTAATTATGGCAAAGCATTGTCGAATAAAATCTATTGGACTCCCGTCTTCTCCCGCCATGACAGCAAGTTACGCCGCCTGATATCGCGCCGTAACCGTCATCGGATAATTAAGTCTGCACCAAAAGCAGGAGCATGTCGATTTCTCTGCCCCATTAAAAGGCATTGCATCATTATTTGGAATTAATCTTATTTTTCATTTTAATTACGCTATTCGACGCAGCTCTCATTATTCGCTATTACATATAAAAAAATAGATTAGGATTAATCTTGACATATATTGTTCAACAGTACTCTTGCACCTATTCGCCATGCCTGAAAACGGTCACTGTCCAGCCCGCCCCGCCCCATTGCCTGGCGTAATACGCGGGGAGGCTCATCCAGCGATTCATCCGCCAGTTCAAACACGCCCCAGTGAATCGCCACCGTATGCGGCTGTCCCATGGCCTTGTGCAGGGACACGGCCTGATCCGGATCCATATGCTGGCCGCGCATGAACCATTTTGGTGCATAGGCGCCGATAGGCAACGCCGCCAGGTCAAACGGCCCCAGCCGTCGGGGGATCTCCAACAGGTTATCCGAATAGCCGCTGTCGCCGCTAAACCAGAAGTTGAATCGCGGATGCTTCACCACCCAGCCGCACCACAGGGAGCGGTTACGATCGCGCAGCGTGCGCATACTCCAGTGGCGCGCGGGGACGGCAGAAAAGGTTAATTCCCCTGCGCGGGCGCTTTGCCACCAGTCCAGCTCCTCCACGTTGACCGCGCCCAGGCGCTGAAACCATGTCGCCAGCCCCAGCGGCACCACAAAACGCACCTGCGGAAAACGACGAAGAATTTTTTTAATGGTCGGCCGGTCAAGGTGATCGTAGTGGTTGTGGGAAATCAGCACGGTATCCAGGCCGGGCAAATCCTCAATCATCAGCGCAGGCGGCGTTTTACGCTGCGGCCCGGCGAACGGCAGCGGCGAAGCGCGTGACGACAACGCCGGATCAATCAGCGTATACCGGCCATCAAGGCGAAGCAGCAGGCAGGCGTGCCCCAGCCACCATACGGCATCCGCGTCACCGCTGAGGTCGGCGGGCTGCCACCACTGGCGGGTAAACTGCGCATAGCCCTGCGCCGGCGGCTTCGGCAACCCCTGCTCTTTGCGCTCGCGACGCCAGCGTTGCAAATCGCCCGCCTGCCGCAGCTCGGGCTCGGGATTACAAAAACCGTCAGGGGTATGGTGAGAGAGTGCGGGATCGTACCAGGGATTTTTCCAGGCCATTGCAATTACCTTATTCCCGGAGGATCAGCGCTCCGGGATCATGCGAATAAAATCTTTCTCGGCATCGTCTTCGGGTGCCTGCTCCGGCTGTGCTTTTTCTGAGGTGTTCTCCGTCAGTTTACGCAACAGCGCGTTCTGGCGTTTCTGCTCTTCCAGCAGCGCTTCCAGCAGTTGGATCTGCTGATTGGCCCGCACGCTGGCCCGGTTAACAAAAAACCAGACCACCAGGCCGATGATCACCAGGGCCATGATCAGCGCCGTTGAGGTCATCCCCTGCACGTCATTTACCATTTCGTTCATACCCACCTCAAAACTGAATTTACGTCACCGGTTCACCCGGCAACACTGCGGCTGTAGATTCTACCCGCTGCTGCGCCAATTGATAGCCACATCACAAAATTTACGCGACGACAGCACGGGCAGGCAGGGATGTTTCAGCATCCTCTTATCGCTTTGTCGGCGCATTGACGGCATGCTGACAAAGCAGCCCCCGGTGGACCGGGCTAATCTGCGGATAAACAACAATAAAGGGGATAGCATGAGAGTATTGACGCGACTGGTGGCTCTGCTGGTGATTATCTGGCTGGCGATGCTGGTAACCGGCTACGGCGTACTGACCGGCAGTAACAAGAACGTGGCGGGAATGGGCCTGCAGTGCCAGTACCTCACGGCGCGCGGCGTGGTGATTGCGCAGTACCTGCATACCGACAGCGGTATTATCGGCGTGACCGATTGCCCCCTGCTGAGAAAAAGTACCGAAGTGGTCGACAACTAAACCCGGGCGGGCCGGTCATCACCGGCCCGTCACTCAAAAGGGATAGTCCGCATAGCCCTGCTGTGCAGAAATCGTTTTTGCCGCGCGATGCAGCATGGCGACATACGCTGCTTTATGCTCTTCCGCAAAGCGGATCGTCGGGAAGGAAATACTCAGCCCGGCAATCACCACGCCAAAGCGGTCAAAGACCGGGACGGCAATACAGCGAATCCCCTCTTCCTGCTCTTCATTATCTTCGCCATAGCCCTGCGATCGAACGCGGTCGAGCGCCGTTAACAGCTCATCAACGCCGTTAAGCGTTTTCTGCGTGCTGAGAACGAACTCCACATCGGCGAGGATCTCGCGCACCTCATCATAATTTCGCCACGCCAGCAGCACCTTACCAATGGCCGTGCTGTAAAGCGGGTTGCGCCGCCCGATGCGTGAATACATGCGCAGGTTATAGAGCGAATCGATCTTATGGATATAGACAATGCTGTCCTCCTCCAGCGCGCCAAGATGAATCGCCTCGCGGGTCTGGCGGGAGATCTCGCGCATCTGAATGTCAGCACTGCGGATCAGATCCACGTTCTGTAAAGCCTTAGCGCCCAGCTCAAACAGCTTCATGGTCAGCGCATATTTTTCAGATTCGCCTTCCTGAGACACGTAGCCCAGCGTTTTCATGGTCTGCAGAAACCGGTAAACGGTGCTTTTCGACATCATCACGCGCTGTGACAGCTCGGTAATGCCGTTTTCCCGTTCTTCACCGAGCGCCTGCAAAATGCCAAACACTTTCATCACCGAAGAGACGGCATCCGGTTGCTTATCTGACTCGGTACTGGACATTGCGCTTTACCTTTGTGTTTTATTAAAAATGGAACGCTATTTCCAGTATACGTACCGCACCCTGACGCTGCAACGACGCCTGCCGCCCCGTGGACACATCCGGTGATAGTTTTCAGTCATTTACCCTCTGGCAAAAATCGTAAAAAGCATTAGCATGGTAATATTCACCTCTTACACTACTACCTCGCTATGTCTTCAATTTCTGTCAACGACGGCCTGCCCGTCCCGCAACGCTACGGCGCGATTCTGGCTATCGCGCTGGGTATTACCGTCGCCGTACTCGATGGGGCGATTGCCAACGTCGCCCTGCCCACCATCGCCCGCGAGCTTAACGCCAGCCCGGCGGAGTCGATCTGGATTGTTAACGCCTACCAGCTGGCGATTATTATCTCGCTGCTGTCGCTGGCGTTTATTGGCGATATGATCGGCTATCGCCGGGTCTATCAGTGCGGGCTTGTGCTGTTTACCTGCACCTCGTTATTTTGTGCGCTCTCCGACTCGCTGACCATGCTGACGATTGCACGCGTGCTGCAGGGCTTTGGCGGCGCGGCGCTGATGAGCGTCAACACCGCGCTGATCCGCATTATCTACCCGCAGCGGCAGCTGGGGCGGGGAATGGGCATAAACTCGCTGATTGTGGCGGTGTCCAGCGCAGCCGGCCCTACCGTCGCCGCGGCGATCCTGTCAGTCGCTTCCTGGCAGTGGCTGTTTCTGATCAACGTGCCGGTCGGCATTGCCGCGCTGTGCCTCGCCCTGCGCTTCCTGCCTGACAATCCGCAAAAATCACAGGGCCAGCGCTTTGATGTGCCCAGCGCCGTGATGAACGCCCTGACCTTTGGCCTGCTAATCTCGCTGCTCAGCGGCTTTGCCCAGGGCCAGAACGGCACGCTGCTGCTGGTCGAGCTGGTGCTGCTGCTGATTATCGGTACGCTGTTTATTCGCCGCCAGCTGCGTCTGCCGTTCCCGCTGCTGCCGGTCGATCTGCTGCGCATTCCTATCTTTGCCCTCTCCCTTGGCACCTCGATCTGTTCTTTCTGTGCCCAGATGCTGGCGATGGTGTCGATACCCTTTTATCTGCAGAACGTACTGGGCCGCAGTGAAGTGTCAACCGGCCTGCTGCTGACGCCCTGGCCGCTGGCAACGATGGTCATGGCCCCCATCGCCGGGCGGCTGATTGAGCGGGTGCATGCCGGTCTGCTCGGGGCGATTGGCCTGGCGATGTTCGCCAGCGGCCTGTTCGCGCTGGCGCTGCTGCCGGCCGCCCCGACGGATGCCGACGTTATCTGGCGCATGATGCTCTGCGGCGCGGGTTTTGGGTTGTTTCAGTCACCCAATAACCACACGATTATCTCTTCCGCTCCGCGCAACCGCAGCGGCGGCGCCAGCGGAATGCTCGGCACCGCCCGCCTGCTGGGGCAAACCAGCGGTGCCGCGCTGGTCGCGCTGATGTTTAACCTGTTCGCCAGCCAGGGGACGCATTTCTCCCTGCTGCTGGCGGGCAGCTTTGCCACCGTCGCCACGGTGGTCAGCGCATTGCGCATTCGTCAGCCGCGCAGCCTTCACGAATAGGCGCCGCGTGGCGGGGTCTGTTTGCCCCGCAGCCCGGTGTCGACGGCATAAAAAAAGCCACTGTCCTGCAGACAGTGGCTTTTTGACGTTACCCCTTCGGGTTACCGGGCGCGACCGGTCAGTTACTTAAGATACTCACCGGTACGCAGCGCTTCAATACGCTTATCCAGCGGCGGATGCGACATAAACAGCTCGCTCAGCGACTTGGATTTCCCGTTGATGCAGAACGCCATCATGCTGCTGGCTTCCTGCGGTTCATAGCTGGTTTTCAAACGCTGTAGTGCAGCGATCATTTTTTCACGACCGGCCAGACGCGCCGCTCCGGCATCCGCATGGAACTCGCGGTGACGGGAGAACCACATGGTGATAATGCTGGCGGCAATACCGAACACCAGCTCCAGCACCATCGACACGGCAAAATAGACCAGCGGGTTGCCGTTGCTGCTTTCTTCATTATCGCGATTCCCCGAGAGGAACCCGGCGGCCAGCTGGGCCAGAATACGTGAAATAAAGATCACAAAGGTGTTCACAATCCCCTGAATCAGGGTCATGGTCACCATGTCACCGTTGGCAATATGGCTGACTTCATGGGCCAGAACCGCCTCGGCCTCATCGCGGCTCATGTTCTGTAACAGGCCGGTGGAAACCGCTACCAGTGAAGCATCGCGGCGCGCGCCGGTAGCAAACGCGTTAATATCGGGCGCGTGATAGACGGCCACCTGCGGCATGGCAATGCCGACCTGCTGCGCCTGACGCGCAATGGTGTCAACCAGCCAGCGCTCGGTCTCGGTACGAGGCTGTTCAATCACTTCACCGCCCACGGAACGTAACGCGATCCACTTCGACATCAGCAATGAAACGAACGCACCGCCGAAGCCAAACAGACCCGCCATTATCATCAGGCCCATCACACTGCTTGACTGGATCCCTGTCAGGCTGAGGATCAGCCCGAAAACCAACATTACGCCCAGGTTGGTTAACAGGAAAAGAGCAATACGCATCATATGATTTAATCTTCCTCGGTTATTTACTCACTGTACGCAGGGGTACAAAGATGTACTGATATCGTAAGGTCAACGCAGCACAATTCAAGCCCTGTGCGCCGTTAAGTGTTTAAAAAAACATAACTTTACATTTTCAGCAGGTTTTAAATGCAGTTTCTGACGAGCGTATACACGCATAAAAAAAGGCACAGCGGGCGCTGTGCCTTCGGGTCTTAGTTGACCGCTGCCGGCGTGGCCGGCGGCTGCTGTTTTTCCAGCTGCGCCAGGTCATTGGCAATGTTGACCGTTTCATCAAGATACGGGTCGGGTTCTTTATAATCCTTCGGCAGATCGTCCAGTTTGACCAGCGGTTTTTTACCTTCCGCTTTCAGTCGGGCGTTGATCCGCTCCAGGCGCAGCGCATCATCTTCACGGTTCTCTTTCTCACGCTCGGCCAGATTCAGCGAAATGATATTGCGCTTATCTTTATTGGCGTTGAAACGTGCGATGTCCTTGATGATGTACTGGAACTCGGCATCTTTCGCAATGCGGTCCTGGTGGTCTTTCAACAGCTTCGGTTCCAGCGGTTGCAGATCGCCAATCTTGGTATAGGTTGCGGCGGTCACGCTATCCCACGGCAGCGCGTTGTCCTCAAATTTCTCACCGGTTTCAATCGCTTCCACGCCGGTTGGCATCAGCAAATCGGGCGTTACGCCTTTACGCTGGGTGCTGCCACCGTTGATGCGATAAAACTTCTGAATGGTGTACTGCACGGACCCCAGCGCTGGCCATTCCGGACGCAGCATCTGATCGTAGATGCGATTCAGCGAGCGGTACTGTTGCACGGTGCCTTTACCAAAGGTTGGCTCCCCGACAATCAGCGCACGTCCGTAGTCCTGCATTGCCGCAGCAAAGATCTCTGAGGCAGAAGCACTGAAGCGGTCAACCAGCACCACCAGCGGTCCTTTATAGTAGGTCACACCATCGTTGTCGCTGTCTTCACGGACTTTGCCGATATTGTCGCGCACCTGCACCACCGGACCACCGGGGATGAACAGGCCGGAGAGGGAAACCGCTTCGGTCAGCGCACCACCACCGTTGGTACGCAGGTCGATGACGATGCTGTCAACGTTCTGCTTCTGCAGTTTCTGGAGCTGCACCTTCACATCGTCGGTCAGGCCTACATAGAAACCGGGAATATCCAGCACGCCGACTTTTTCTTTGCCGACGTTGTGCACGGTCATTTTCACCGCGCGGTCTTCCAGACGGATTTTCTCACGCGTCAGGGTAATAATGCGGGTTTTGGTGCCTTTACCGGCCGGCAGCACTTCCAGGCGAACCTTACTGCCCTTCGGCCCTTTAATCTGCGCAACCACGTCATCCAGACGCCAGCCGATCACATCGACAATCGGTTTACCCGGCTGGCCGACGCCGACGATGCGGTCGCCAACGGTGATGGCTTTGCTTTTCGCCGCCGGACCACCGGCAACCATCGAATTGATCACCGTGTAATCATCATCCATCTGCAGCACCGCACCGATGCCTTCCAGCGAGAGGCTCATTTCGGTGTTGAACTGTTCGGTATTACGCGGGGAAAGATAGTTAGTGTGCGGATCGATTTCGTGAGCAAAGGCGGTCATCGCCAGCTGGAAGACATCTTCGCTGTTGCTCTGCGCCAGTCGACGCTCGGCAAACTGATAGCGCTTGGTGAGAACTTCGCGGATCTCTTTCTCATCTTTACCGGTCAGCTTGAGGCTCAGCTCATCGTATTTGACCTTGGCATCCCACAGCGCATTAAGTTCATCGGTGGTTTTCGGCCAGGCGGCCTTGCTGCGGTCAATATCAATGGTGTCGTTACCGGTGAAGTTCATCGGCTTACTTAATACCGACAGGGCATACTGGTAACGCTCAAAGCGGCGTTTCTGGGTCAGATTATACAAATCGTAGAACACAGAAAGCTGGCCGGTTTTCAATTCTTCGCCCAGCGTGGTTTTTTTATCAGCGTACTGTGCAATGTCAGACGCTAACAGCACGTTGTGGCTGTAGTCGAGCAGGTTCAGATAACGATCGAAGATTTTTGCTGAAAAATCTTTATCCAGATCGAACTGACGGTAGTGGGAACGGGTAAAGCGGGAAGTCACGCGTTCACTAACGGTTGCGTGTTGGGCTTCCTGATGCAGCTGCGGGATCTGATCGGCGCGGGTGATATTGTCCGCGGCGTAAACATTGCCTGCAAAAAGCAGGCCCGCAATGATGGTGCTTTTAAAAAGAGTGTTCATGCCCTGATTAGCCTCCGTATCAGAACTGCAAGTGTTCTGCGCGTACTATCATTGCCAGGCCGGAAGCCAGCTGCACCCGGACGCCATCTTTACTGATTTCAAGAATGGTCGCGTCCATGGCATTTTTGCCCGCGGTCACTTTAATGCTCTGGCCAACTTGCAATGCTGAGGTGTCGGTAACGGGTTTGCTACGCGACGGCTGAGGCTCTTCACGTGCAGCTGCAGCTGCCGGAGCGCGCTCGGTCTGCGGACGGGCAGGCTTGCTGCGCGGTTTGCGCGGCTGCTCACCTTCGGCTGCAGGCTTGCGGGCAGGCTTTCGTGGGCGACGCGGCGCGGTTTCTTCACCGGCTTCACGTTTTTTCGCCTGCTGCTGCTCGCGCTGTGCCTGAACGCGTGCTTTTGCTTCTTCAAGCTGTTTGCGGGCATGTTCAACATGCTGCTCATCGAGCTTGCCACAGGCGTTACCGTCCAGATCTACGCGGTCGGCACCGGCTTTAATGCCGTACAGATAACGCCAGCTGGAGGTATAAAGACGCAGTGCAGAGCGAAGCTGGGTTTTACTCAGCCCCATTTCGCCCTGTACGCGGTCAACTAAATCCTGAAAGATCCCAATCTTTAATGGTCGCGCTTCGCCTTCAGCGCTAAAGCACTGAGGGAAACGCTCTGCCAGAAAGGCAATGACTTCTTTAGTGCTATTCAACTTAGGTTGATTTTCCATGAAATTTCCTGATTACAACGGGTTTGCCAATCAGCGCAGGCATGAACAGGCGTCATTATAATGACCCCATCAACAATTGCTACGTGATCCAGCGCTTTAGGTGCGTTTCATGCGAATAAATTTTTCCACATTGGTGCCGGCCAGCACCTCGCACAGCCCGTCCGTTAAGGCTTTCAGCCCAATTTCATCCTCATTATCGAAACGGTTATACTCCACGCTGTCGATATCTAACACCCCGATTACGCTACCGTTAACCACCAGCGGCAGGACAATTTCAGCATTGCTGGCCGCATCGCAGGCGATGTGACCGGGGAACTGATGGACATCATCAACGCGCTGCACGGCGTTTTCCGCGACGGCCGTACCACAAACGCCACGCCCTACCGGAATACGCACGCAGGCGATTTTTCCCTGGAAAGGACCCAGCACCAGGGTATTTTCTTCTGTTAACAGATAGAAACCGGCCCAGTTAACGCCTTCAAGACGTTCATACAGGAGTGCGCTACAGTTACCCATGGCGGCCAGGAAGCTGGTTTCACCCGTTAACAGGGCACGCATATCCCGATTAAGGTCGGAGTAGAATTCTGTTTTTGTCATTGTTTAACCATTATGGAATCTGTCGCGAAGCCCACAGACGCTTCGCTGAATAAAATTGTGATAAATGCCAGCGAGACAGGATGATTCATGTCGTTAGTTAATATAACCTTAGAGTTGTATGAAGCGATCTGCACGATTCAAACGAGTCACGTGACTTGCCTAAATCTGCCCTGCACCTGCGCTGTTTGGGCCTAAGCACGACCGGGAATATGAAAATACACGCCATTAGTCATGCTCTGCCACAGGCACGTTATCAGCGATGTCCGCAATGCGATACCCTTTTTTCCTTACCAGATGTGAAATCCAGACAGTCGGCCCACTGCCCGTGCTGTAACGCGCGGATTCTGAACGGACGGGACTGGTCGATGACCCGCCTGACGGCCATGGCGGTGACGATGATGCTGCTGATGCCCTTCGCCTTCAGCGTGCCGTTGATGACGGTTCACCTGCTCGGCACCAATATCCGCGCCAGCCTGCTGGGCGGTATCATGCAGATGGCGCAGCAGGGTGACGTGATCACCGCCTCGATGGTGGCCTTCTGTACCATTGGTGCCCCGGTCACGCTGGTGGTGTCGATCTGCTACCTGTACTTCGGCGAAAAGCTGGGGATGAACCTGCGCCCGGTGCTGCTGATGCTCGACAGGCTGAAAGAGTGGGTGATGCTGGATATTTACCTGGTAGGCGTTGCCGTGGCGTCAATTAAAGTGCAGGACTATGCCTCGATTGACCCCGGCACCGGGCTGGTAGCCTTTATCTCGCTGACGCTGCTCAGCCTGCTGACGCTTATCCATCTCAACGTTGAGCAGCTGTGGCATCGTTTCTATCCGCAGCCGGTCCCCAACGCGCCCCATGCTTCACTGCGCGTATGTCTGAGCTGCCATCACACCGGCGTGGCCGATGAACGCGGCCGCTGCCCGCGCTGCCATACTCCGCTACCCTTTCGCCGCCACTTCAGCCTGCAAAAATCCTGGTCAGCGCTCATTGCGTCGATTGTTTTGCTGATCCCGGCTAACCTGCTGCCGATTTCGATCATCTATCTGAACGGCGCACGCCAGGAGGACACCATCCTGTCCGGCATTATGTCCCTCGCCTCCGGCAATATTCCGGTGGCCGCGGTGGTGTTTATTGCCAGTATCCTCGTGCCGTTTACGAAAGTCATCGTACTGTTCAGCCTGCTGCTGAGTATCCATTTCAACTGCGAGCAGGGGCTGAAAACCCGGATCCGCCTGCTGCGCGTCGTGAAGTGGGTCGGCCGCTGGTCGATGCTGGATTTATTTGTTATTTCACTGACTATGTCGCTGGTCAATCGTGACCAGCTTCTGGCTTTTACTATGGGACCGGCAGCCTTCTACTTTGGCTCGGCGGTTATACTGACTATTCTTGCCGTTGAATGGCTCGATAGCCGTTTACTTTGGGATGCTCATGCAACAGGAAACGCCGACTACACCGACTAGCGCACGCGTCGTCAACCGGCGAAAAATTTCGCCGTTCTGGCTGCTGCCGTTTATTGCCCTGCTGATTGCCGGCTGGCTGATCTGGACTAATTACCAGGAACGCGGCACGACGGTGACCATCGATTTTGCCACCGCCGACGGTATTGTGCCCGGTCGTACGCCGGTCCGTTACCAGGGGGTTGAGGTCGGACTGGTGCAGGGCATCAGCATGACCGACGATCTGCGCACCATCAAGATCAAAGCCAGTATCAAAAGCGATATGCGCGATGCGCTGCGTGAGGATACCCAGTTCTGGCTGGTGACGCCGAAGGCCTCTCTGGCCGGCGTTTCGGGGCTTGATGCGCTGGTGGGCGGTAACTATATCGGCATGATGCCCGGCAAGGGCGAACCGCGCGAAAACTTCGTAGCGCTCGACACCCAGCCGAAATACCGCGTTAACACCGGTGAGATGCTGATCCATCTGCACGCGCCGGACCTCGGATCCCTCAACAGCGGGTCGCTGGTCTACTTCCGCAAGATCCCGGTGGGCCGCGTTTACGATTACAGCATCAATCCCGATAATCACAACGTCACCATTGATGTCCTGATTGAGCGCCGCTTTACCAATCTGGTGAAAAAAGACAGCCGCTTCTGGAACGTGTCCGGGGTTAAAGCCGACGTCGGGCTGAGCGGAGCCAAAGTCGAGCTGGAAAGCGTGGCGGCGCTGGTCAACGGCGCGGTGGCCTTCGACTCACCGGGATCCTCGGGCAATGCAAAAAGTGAGGACAGCTATACGCTCTACCCGGACCTGGCGCACAGCCAGCGCGGCGTGGCGATTACGCTTGACCTGCCGGACGGTAAAAACCTTAAGGAAGGCACTACGCCGCTGATCTATCAGGGTCTGGAAGTGGGCACCCTGACGAAAATGACCCTGCAGAACGGCGGTAAAGTCACCGGCGAACTGACGCTGGACCCGTCGGTGACCGGCCTGATGCGCAGCGGGACGCGTATCGAAATGCACAGTCCCAAAATCAGCCTTAACGACAGTTCACTGAGCAGCCTGCTCACTGGCAATACGCTGGAACTGGTCCCCGGCGACGGCGAGCCGCAGACCCACTTCGTGGTGCTGCCGGATAATGAATCCCTGCTGCAGCAGCCCAACACGCTGGTGCTGAAACTCAACGCGCCGGAAAGCTACGGCATTGATGCCGGGCAGCCGTTGATCCTCCACGGAATGCGGATTGGCCAGGTGCTGAGCCGAACGCTGACGGAAAAAGGCGTCAGCTTCAGCATCGCGGTAATGCCGGAATACCGGCAGCTGGTGCACGGCGACAGTAAGTTTATTATCAACAGCCGGCTGGACGTGAAGCTGGGCATCGACGGCATGGAAGTGCTGGGTGCCAGCGCGCGGGAGTGGGTTGACGGCGGCATTCGCCTGGATCCCGGCAGCAAAGGCGAGCTGAAAGACGTCTATCCGCTCTACGCCAACAGCGAAAAAGCCGAGGAAGGGGTCACCGGCGATCGGCTCCCCACCACCCTGACGCTGGTCGCCACCAGCCTGCCGGATATTCAGGCCGGTTCCGTGGTGCTGTATCGTAAATTCCAGGTGGGTGAGATTATCAACGTCACCCCGCGTGCAGATGCGTTCGACGTCAGCGTACATATTAAACCGGAGTACCGCCGTCTGCTGACGCAGAACAGCGTTTTCTGGGCCGAAGGCGGCGCCCGGGTTCAGCTGAACGGCAGCGGTCTGACCGTGCAGGCTTCACCGCTGAACCGTGCCCTCAAGGGCGCCATCAGCTTTGATAACCTCAGCGGTGCCGGAGCCGGTCTGACGCGCGGCGATAAACGCATTCTGTATGATTCAGAAACCGCCGCCCGCGCGGTGGGCAGCCAGATCACGCTGCGGACCTACGATGCCAGCAAGCTGTCGGCCGGAATGCCAATCCGCTATCTCGGCATTACCATCGGCCAGATGGAATCGCTGGCGCTGGGTGCCGATAACAATCAGGTCATCGCCAAAGCGGTGCTTTATCCGGAGTATGTCGACAACTTTGCCCGCCTGGGCAGCCGCTTCTCGGTGGTATCTCCGCAGATCTCAGCGGCCGGGGTCAATCATCTGGAAACGCTGCTGCAGCCCTATATCAACGTCGATCCGGGTAAAGGCCGCGCGCAGCGCACCTTCGAACTGCAGGAGTCCACGATCACCGACGCCCGCTATCTTGACGGCCTGAACGTAGTGGTTGACGCGCCGGAAGGCGGCTCACTCTCCGTCGGCACGCCGGTGCTGTTCCGCGGCGTTGAGGTGGGAACCGTAACCGGTACGGCGCTGGGCAGCATGGCCGATCGCGTGCAGATCACCCTGCGCATCAGTAAAAAATATCAGCATCTGGTGCGCAATAACTCGGTGTTCTGGCTGGCCTCCGGCTATAACCTGAAGTTCGGGCTGATTGGTGGCGTGGTGAAAACCGGCACCTTCCAGCAGTTCATTCAGGGGGGTATCGCCTTCGCTACGCCGCCAACCGTCCCGCTGGCTCCGCGCGCCACCTCCGGCAAGCACTTCCTGCTGGAAGAAGAAGAGCCGAAAGACTGGCGGAAATGGGGCACCGCCCTGCCGCAGTAATCTCCCCATCGGGCAGCGCAGGCTGCCCGATTTATTTGCGGGCTACCGCGACAGAATCGCCCTTTCTCACCGTGCGCCGCCAGGACTGTGGTAAACTGTGCCACTGTTAATTTTGTGGATCCAGCCCGTGTCTCACTCTTCCCGCGTCTATTTTCCGCCCGCTTTTCTCAGCCTGATGCAGCAGATGCTGCCCGATCCCGCCGAATTCGACCGCTTTATCGCGATGAGTGAACGGCCGCTGCGCCGCAGCCTGCGCGTTAACACCTTAAAAATCAGCGTTGAGGATTTCCTTGCGCTGGTCGCGCCGATGGAGTGGGCATTAACGCCGATCCCGTGGTGCCCTGAAGGCTTCTGGATCAGCCGTGACTATGCCGACACGCTGCCGCTGGGCAGCACGGCGGAGCATCTGGCCGGCCTGTTCTATATTCAGGAGGCCAGCTCAATGCTGCCGGTCACGGCCCTGTTCGAGGGTTCGCCGGCCCCGCTGCGGGTGATGGACGTGGCGGCAGCGCCCGGCTCCAAAACCACCCAGATCGCCGCCCGAATGAACAACAACGGTGCCATTCTGGCCAATGAATATTCGGCCAGCCGGGTGAAGGTGCTGCACGCCAACCTCAGCCGCTGCGGCATTAGCAACACGGCCATGACCCACTTTGACGGCCGCGTATTTGGTGCCGCCCTGCCGGAAACCTTCGATGCCATCCTGCTGGATGCGCCCTGCTCGGGTGAAGGCGTGATCCGCAAAGATGCCGATGCGCTGCGCAACTGGTCAGAGGCCAGCAATGCCGGGATCGCCGCCACGCAGCGTGAGCTGATTGACAGTGCGTTCCACGCCCTGCGCCCCGGCGGAACGCTGGTCTATTCGACCTGTACGCTGAACACGGATGAGAATCAGCAGGTTCTGGCCTGGCTGCTGGCGCGCTATCCGGAAGCGGTGGAAGTTGAACCGCTCCATCAGCTGTTTGACGGCGCGGAAAAAGTCGCCACCGCCGAAGGCTATCTGCACGTTTTCCCGCAGATTTTCGACAGCGAGGGCTTCTTCGTGGCCCGCCTGCGTAAAACCGCCGGCATTCCTCCCCTGCCGAAGCCGGGATATAAAGTCGGCAAGCCGCCGTTCAGCCCGATGACCCGCGCCCAGCAGCAGGAGGTCGCCGCCGCCGCCGCGAAGTGCGGGCTGCGCTGGGATGAGCAACATACGCTGTGGCAGCGTGACAAAGAAATCTGGCTGTTTCCGGCGGCGATTGAAGCGCTACTGGGGAAAGTGCGTTTCTCACGCATCGGGCTTAAACTGGCGGAAACTTTCCCGAAAGGCTATCGCTGGCAGCACGAAGCGGCGATTGCCCTTGCGGATCCTCACGCCGCCAATGCGGTTGAGCTGAGCAGTGCCGAAGCGGAAGAGTGGTATCGCGGGCGTGATATTTACCCCGAACGCGATCTTCCCGCCGGGGAGCTGATTATCTGCCATCAACGGCAGCCGATTGGGATCGCGAAAACCGTGGGAACACGCATCAAAAATAACTATCCGCGCGATCTGGTGCGCGACGGCAGGTTATTCAGCGCATAAAGCAGACTGGCCCGGAAACGGGCCAGCTAACGCACAAATTCATTAGTTTCGGAAAGTATTGAACTCCGGTTTAAATGCGGTGGTCTACAGTAACTGACTAACCTTATGCTGCAGGGATTCAGCACCTCATGAAAAACCGTTATCAGTTCTACTTCACCCTGGCCTTAATCACCACCGGCAGCCTGTTAATTATTGAGGTACTGGCCCGTCTGGTGCATCTGATTATTGTCGGATAAACGGGACAGGCTGCAGATTATTTCATCGCCCGCGGATTTTTACGCAGAGAGCCGGTCCAGCTAAAATCCTTCACTTCGCTTTCTTTTGCCGCCGCTGGTTTACGGGGCTTTTTCACTTTGACCAGTTTCGTGCTTTCGCGGATCACGCGTTCCTTCATGACCAGCCGCTTTGCTTCTTTCAGGATCTCTTTTTCTTCTTTCTTGCTGGCGATATGGCCGAGTTTCGTGGTCAGGGCTTTCACCCGCAGGTCGACCAGCACTTTCTCTTCTGCCGTAAACTGGTCAATCGAAATCTCTTTATCGTTTTTCATGCTTCGAGCTCCCTGCCTGCGTCACCGCAGCGGATATCCACTGCGATGGGGCAGCTTTTATCGTAAAGTGCCAGGAGGCAGCGCACAAGTCACGATCGCGCAAAACCTTCGCTCTGCCCCATCTTTCTGACTGCGTGCCTGCATTTGCGTGCTGTGCTACCCTCGCGATGCCGCGTGCCGCTGAAGCGACAGCCCGCAGCGGACGCTTTTTCGCCACCCGTTTAAAAGGAGTTAAAATGAAAGACCTCGGGCATGCCGGTTCAGTTTCGCTGTTCCGTATTCGTGGCGATATTGTTGCCAGCAGCAGCGACGAGCACGGGCCGATTACGGTCATCGAGAATAAAATTTATCGCATCCTCACCTTCGACCGCATGTGTGAACAGAGCAAGATGCAGGTCAGTGACCCGGCGCTGCCGGTACATAACTACATCCGTGCGATGCTGATGGCCGTTGCACTGAAATCTCCGGCAACGGCGCTGATTCTGGGGCTGGGCGGCGGCTGCCTGCCAAGGGCGATCGCCGCCCGCGATGCGCACTGTGCCATGGATATCGTTGAGCTGCGTCCGGCGGTGATCGATATCGCCCGGCAGCACTTCTCCCTGCCGGAGGGGGATCATATTCACTATCACGCTGCCGACGCCGACAACTTCATTGCCGGTGCAGAAAGCGATCGCTACGACCTGATTTTTTCCGACCTGTACGCTGCCGATACCATGTCACCGCTGCAGGAGATGGAAACGTTCCTGCAGCACAGCGCCCGCGCGCTCAGCGCGGAGGGCTGGCTGGTGCTCAACTATCCGCAGCGCCCGGCGGCAAACGGCCCGCTGATCCAGGCGCTACAGCGGCAGTTTTCCACCCTGCTGCGCTGCGTGGTGCCCAGTGGAAACGTGGTGATTTATGCCAGCAACATCCCGTTTGAACTGCCGCTAAGCGAGCTTCAGATGCGGGCAAAACGCGCGGGCAACCAGTTCTGCACTGATTTTTCCAGCCTTACCCCCAAGCTTGCGATTTTAAGCGGCCGGCAGCCGTAATCCCGCCGCCGCCATTTTTTTTGCCGTTTAGTTGCCGGTTTATCGATGCTGTGCCAGGTTTAGCTCGTTATTAAGGATGTTAAACAAAGAGAACAAAGCATGATGATTAAAGGTATTGGTAAGGGATTCTTTATTTTAATCCTGGCGGCAACCACGCTGGGTTTCTTCCACATTCTGGGGCCCTATTTTTCCGCGATTCTGTGGGCCGCCATTCTGGCGGTGATTTTCCACCCGCTGAAAACACGCATCAGGAAACAGCTCAATGATAAAAACGGCATTTCAGCGCTAATTACGCTGCTGATCATTTGCCTTATCGTCTTCATCCCCCTTGCGGTTGTCGCCTCCTCGCTGGCGGTGGAATGCAACGCGCTCTATAACCGCCTGCAAAACAACCAGACCGAACTGGCGACGGTCGTCAGCGGCGTGGTGAATCACCTGCCAGAGTGGATGCGCCATTTCCTGGCGGAAAACGATCTGAATAATGCAGACCAGATCCAGCAGCAGCTATCGGGCGCGGCCATGAAGGGCGGACAGTTCTTCGCCGGCAGCATCATGCTGATCGGTAAGAGCACCTTCAGCTTTACCATCGGATTCGGCGTAATGCTGTATCTGCTGTTCTTCCTGTTGAAGGATGGTGCGTACCTGGTGGGACTGATTTTCGCCGCCGTGCCGCTGTCGGATCACGTTAAGCACCATCTTTTTGTAAAATTTGCTGCGGTATCGCGGGCAACGGTAAAAGGCACGGTGGTGGTGGCTGCGGTTCAGGGCGCGCTGGGCGGTATTGCCTTTTACTTCGCCGATATCCAGGGCAGCATTCTCTGGGGCTCGCTGATGGCCTTCCTGTCGCTGATCCCGGCGGTAGGCTCTGCCATTATCTGGCTGCCTGTGGTGCTTTACTTCCTGTTCTCCGGCGCGATGGTAAAAGGCCTGGTGCTGGCCTTCTTCTTTGTAGTGGTGATTGGGCTGATTGATAATATCCTGCGCCCGCTGCTGGTCGGCAAAGACACCAAGATGCCGGATTACCTGATCCTGATTACCACGCTGGGCGGCATGGAAATTTACGGCATCAACGGCTTTGTGATCGGTCCGCTGATCGCCGCGCTGTTTATTGCCAGCTGGAACCTGTTCTCCGGTAAAGAGCATCGCGGTAACACCGAAGAGATCGACCCGGAGTTTATCGAGGAAGGCCTCAATCATCCTGAAAAGAGTGAATAACGTCGGCATAATCGCACTGTTTTTAGCGTTCGAAATAACCGATTGGTATAACCGCATTGTGTTTATCGCTGTGCGGTCTGCTGAGTAAAACGATCGGTTATTGAACACTGGCAAGTCGACCGATAAAACTCCCTGTTATTCATCGCCGGGCCATATAACGTGGCCCGGCTTTTTTTATTCTTGCGAGCGACCCTTCTGCTCATTTTCAATCAGCCGGATCAGCGTACCGTCGGGATCGACGAGCGCGCCCATCTTCAGCCCCCACGGCTGCATCTTTGGCGGATGGATACGCGGGAAATCCGTGCATTTCTCCGGGATCCCTGCCACCTGCAGCAGGCGATAAAACGCATCAACATCATCCAGCCGCAGGCAGCAGCTGAACCAGCTGCCGTAGGGATCCACCTCGGGATGCGGGAAAAACTCCAGCACCACGCTGCCGGAAACCATAATCATCCAGTGCTCATCCTGCCAGGTGGTAGTGAACCCCAGCGCGGCATAAAACTGCTGGGTGGCGCTGAAACTGCGCGAAGGCAGGTTCGGGGTGGCATAATCGGTCATGGTCGCGGCTCTTCGATCGTCAGGGCATATCCGCCCCGGGGCTAGTATTACAGTACTGAGCCTGAAAGAGAACGATAAGAAGACGTATCGAATAGGGTTGAGTGGAAATGTAGAAATGTTGGTGAATGCTACCGCATTCTGAAGATTATTAATCCACTGTGCGAAATCAAATCACAGTTATTACAGTCTGCAGCCATTAAGGCTGCAGGGTTTTATCAATTATTCTACAAATGCTCATAACCAGATGTGGTCCGGTATTTTGGCAATTCATTACCACAATGGATAGTTTCTGATTAGCCGGTAAAGGCCGATTAAAGTCAGCATGCCAACCCCTGAAAGGCAAAAGCACAGCAGACTGGCACCCCACGTTAAACTGACGTCCTTTTTCATGTGACTCCCTCCTGAGAACAACATGGTGCAATAAAATTTGGTCAGAATGTAATCGTTTCTTCAGATCAATTTCGCCTTATCGATCAGTTAAACAGATCGATTACCAGGCAAGCACACAGCACCAATTCCGGGTTCCCTGCGCTCACTCGTTATCGGCTGCGGCGTTGATCTTTTTCCTGTTCGCGGGATCAACGTGAAATCCAGAGGCATCAGATGACGTTGCCAGTTCCCTTAGCAGCACGAAATATCCATGGAACCATGAGCGGTGACTGACGTAAGCATGTTCAGAGGTGGATTCCCGGCAGGTTGTACAGTAAAGAGAGAGGAAAAGAATTCGCACATAAAAAAAGACCGAAGACGATTCCTGTCTTCGGTCCAGGGAAATGGCTCTTCTCAGAGCCGTGCGCTAAAAGTTGGCATTAATGCAGGCTTGTTGCCTGACTCTTAAAAGATAGACGAACTGCAGGGGATTGCCAGACGGCATGTTGCAAAGTAGTTACGGATTGTTAGCATTGTGATCGAGGTGGCAGAAACGGCGAGTTACCGCAGAGCACGGGGGCTGATGCGGTGAGAATGGATGCGCCAGTACGTTCCCGGCGCAGCCATCAGAGATCAGTTACAGAGCTTTTCGGCGCGGGCGATAATCGGTGCCAGGCTTTTTTTATGCCCCGGGTTAGCCGGGTCGTCTGCCAGCATCTTATCAATCGGCATGCCCTTAATCCGGCCGGCTTTCATGCTCTCTTCCGCTGCCGCATTAAGCGGGTACTGCACCAGGGTGCCGTCGTTAATGGCTAACAGCACGTTGCCCTTTTCGCAGCTGAGCATCATCTCTTCACGAGTGAACGGCCAGTTGTCTTTACCTATGTCAAAGCGGCTGACGGTTTCAATCCCGGCCAGCGCGCTGGTGCTGACGCTCAGAACAGCAAACATTAGTGCCCGTTTTTTCATTCTCTTATAACCCTTCATACAGTGCTTGATACGGTGGATCGGCGGCTGCCGCCGATCAGGCCGGTTCCATGGTGGCAAACAGGCTGACGGAGAGCAGCGCCAGCGCCGCCAGCGCCACTTCTATGCGCGTCGTGGTGACAAATAACAGCTGTGCGCCTTCGCCGCTGCGCTGAAAGCGCGGCACCAGCCAGTAGCGGTTGAACAGCGCGATGCCGCACATGGCGGCGACCAGCAGCGTTTTAATCAGCAGCAGCTGGCTATAAAGCCGGAAACTCACGGGCGGCCATCCCAGCAGCAGCAGCGCGGCCACCGCCCCGCTGACGATCGCCAGCGCAACGGCAAGATGCCCGTAGCGGGAATAGCGCATCATGGTTTTAATCGCATCGTAGCGGCAGCGGCCGTCGCGGGCTTCCCGCATCAGGACCACCACCGGCCACAGGCCGCCCGCCCAGAATGCGGCCGTCACCAGATTGACAATCTGATTACCGCGCTGCAGCACGCCCATCCCGCCGTCCAGAATCGCCGCGTGGCCAACAAACGCCAGCCCGGCCAGCTGCAGCAGCGCGCAGAGCAGCAGGCTCTGCTGCCGCACCCGGCCCCTCAGTAACAGCAGCAGGCAAGCCAGCAGCGCCAGCGCGAACTGCCCCTGCCAGACCCGGCCAAACCCGGTTTGCAGCACGGCAGCCCAGACATCGGGGTTGATCGTATCCTGCCACCCCTCCCCCAGCAGACCGGTCTGGGCGCTTAACAGCAGCACGGTGGTAACCAGCGTCAGCCAGCAGGAGGCCACGATCGGCAGGCGAAGCCGATCGCTGAGCTGCGCACGGTAGCGGGCCGGTGCCAGCAGCGTGGTAAACACGCCCGCGCCCATCAGCGACATCAGCGCGCCGAAATGCAGCCAGCGGCAGACAATATAAAAGCCGGTTAGCGACATATTATTTCAGGCAGTTGTTACGCATAGTGCTCAATCATCCTTGCGAATAGCGGTGCCGGGCGACCAGAGGCCGAAAGAATACCCCGCTTAAATAGCAGTGTCGAGGTGATAACGACTATCGGTTAGCCACTAAACTTGCTAATCCGTGCCTTCTGCATTATTTTTGCGGCAAACCGTCTGGAGAAGATAATGAGCAACAATCTGGCCACGCTGCCGCAGGAAGAAAAAGACAAAATTAACGTTGATCTCGCCGCTGCCGGGGTAGCGTTTAAAGAGCGATATAATATGCCGGTTATCGCCGAAATGGTCGAACGCGAACAGCCAGAGGCGCTGCGTGACTGGTTCCGCCAGCGGCTGGCGCACTATCGCCAGCTGTCGCTTTCACTTTCGCGCCTGCCGTATGAACCTAAGCAAAAATAATGACTTGTCATTTTTCCGGGCATCGGTTGAGATAGCTTGCAGCTCATCACTGCACCCCATCTCAACCACGGGAGTTACTATGTCCGGCTGGAACGTTGCTGCAGCACAGTCAGGGTCACGCCCTGGCGATATCGCCTGGAATATCCTTCATCACCTGGAATTTATTCGTCATGCCGCCGCCCACGGCGTCGATTTACTGATGTTTCCCGAGCTGTCTCTCACCGGATACGAACTGCCGCTGATGGCGGAGCTGGCTTTGTCGATCGACGATCCCCGCCTGCAGGTTTTTGCCGATGCCGCAGTGGAGCATCAGATGGGGATCGGCATCGGCCTGCCGCTCATCAGTGAGGATAACGTCAGGCTGTCTGCCGTGACGTTCCTGGCGGACGGCACCCGCATTGTCTACAGCAAACGCAATCTGTTCGGCGAGGAAAAGCAGATATTCACCCAGGGGAGTGGCGTGCCGATGTTCGGTCATCAGCGCCACAACGTGGTGCTGGCGATCTGTGCGGATATCAGCGTCGCGCAGTATGCCCATGATGCCGCCCGTCAGGGAGCCGATCTCTACGCTACCAGCGTGCTGGTATCCGAACAGGGGTATGAGAAAGACTGTGAATACCTCGCACGCTGGTCGCGTGAGTGCAGAATGGCGGTGATGATGGCCAATCACGCCTGGCCAACCGGCGGTTATCACAGTGCGGGCAAAAGCGCCTTCTGGGGACCGGACGGCCGCCGGGTGGTACAGGGCGGCAGTGGAGAGGCGCTGATTATCGCCCGCCGCAGCGGTAATCATTGGCAGGGAGAGGTTCATCCGTTACCCTGCACCTCGGTTCTGTAAACGGGAGAGAGTATGTTACGTGTAATTGACACGGAAACCTGCGGTCTGCAGGGTGGTATTGTCGAAGTGGCATCGGTGGATGTGGTCGATGGACAGATTATCAACCCGATGAGTGACCTGATTTCTCCGGATCGTCCCATCAGTCGTCAGGCGATGGCTATCCACCGCATTACCGAAGAGATGGTGCTCGGCAAACCGACTATTGAGCAGGCTGTCGGCCGCTACCAGGGCAGCGCCTACTACGTCGCGCACAACGCCAGTTTTGACCGCCGCATGCTGCCGGAAATGCACGGCGAGTGGATTTGCACCATGACCCTCGCCCGCCGCCTGTGGCCCGGCCTCAAATATGGCAACCAGGCACTGCGCGACGCGCTGGATCTGGAGGTCATCACCCCTCCCGGCCTGCATGCGCACCGGGCGCTGTACGACTGTTATATTACCGCCGCCCTGCTGGTTCACATCATGAATTCCAGCGGCTGGGATGCGCCGGAGATGGTGCGCCGGATGCAGACGAAAGGGCTGGAAAGTACCTTCCCGTTTGGAAAATATCGCGGGCAGGCGATTGATACGGTGGCAAAGAAAGATCCGGGATATCTGCACTGGATGTTGAAAAACATCCCGGATCTCAAGCCCAACCTGCGTATTGCCATGCAGCGGGCGTTAGGCGTGGACGATTAGTTCGCGGTGTGGCTGGTGAGCGTGCCGTTCGCCAGCCCGATCAGAAACGCGTATTCCAGCGCCACCTCTTCCCAGACCTTGTAGCGCCCTGATTTCCCGCCGTGACCGGCATCCATATCGGTATGCAGCACCAGCAGATTTGAGTCCGTCTTCAGCTCGCGCAGTTTCGCCACCCATTTAGCGGGTTCCCAGTACTGCACCTGCGAATCGTGCAGGCCGGTGGTGACCAGCAGATGCGGATAGTGCTGCGCGGTAACCTGGTCATACGGGCTGTACTGCTTAATATAGTGATAATACTGTTCGTCGTTGGGATTGCCCCACTCGTCATATTCCCCGGTGGTCAGCGGAATACTTTCGTCCAGCATGGTGGTCACCACATCAACAAACGGCACCTGCGCCACCACGCCGTGGAAGCGCTCCGGCACCATATTGATCACCGCGCCCATCAGCAGGCCGCCGGCGCTGCCGCCCATCGCGTACAGCTTAGCAGGATCGCCATAACCCTTTTCCACCAGCGCATCGGTAATATCGATAAAGTCGTGGAAGGTATTCATTTTATTCAGCAGGCGACCGTCGTCATACCACTGTTGCCCCATTTCACCACCGCCGCGAATGTGGGTCAGGGCAAAAACAAAGCCCCGATCCAGCAGGCTGAGGCGGCTGGCGCTGAAATCCGGATCCATGCTGCTGCCGTAGGAGCCATAGCCGTAAACCAGCAGCGGGTTGCTGCCGGGGCGATAGCTGTCTTTGCGGTACACCAGCGACACCGGCACCTCAACCCCATCACGCACGGTGATCCAGTGGCGCTCGCTGCGGTAATGACCGGCATCAAAGCCCTTCACCGCCGTTTGCTTGAGCACCTGCCGCTCGCCGCTGTCCATATCCACTTCGTACAGCGTGTCCGGCGTGGTCATCGAAGAATAACCGTAGCGCAGTTTGCCGGTGTCCGGCTCCGGGTTGTGGCCAAGCCAGGTGACGTAGGTGGGATCGTCAAAGGCGATTGCCCGTTCCTCCCCGCTCTGCCAGTGGATCTGACGCAGCCGGGTAAGGCCGCGCTGGCGCTCCTCGACCACCAGCCAGTCGCGAAAAAGCGAATAGCCTTCGAGTACGATATCCGCACGCGGCGCAATAATCGCCTGCCAGCGGGATTCCTCAATGCTGTCGCTGCGATAAAGCCCGAAGTTTTTACCGTCGCGGTTAGAGCGCAGGTAAAAATGGCCCTGATAGTGATCGACGCTGTATTCATGGTCTTTGCGGCGCGGGCTGAACATCACCGGTTCTGCTTCCGCCACGTTCGCATCCAGCAGCAGAATTTCACTGGTGGTGCTGCTGTTCAGTGAAATGGCAATAAACTGCTCGGAGGTGGTTTTATACAGGCCGACGTAAAACGTATCGTCCTCCTCCTCGTAGACCAGCCGATCGCTGTCCTGCGCGGTGCCCAGCGTATGCCGCCAGACCTGGTAAGGCAGCAGCGTTTTGGGATGCTTGCGCACATAGTAGAGCGTTTGTGAGTCATTCGCCCAGGTCATGCCCGCCGTCACGCCTTCCAGCACGTCGTCAAAGGTACGTTCACCCAGCAGGTCGCGGAAGTGGATGCTGTAAATCCGGCGCGAGAGAAAATCCTCGGCCAGCGCGAGGATCTGGTTATCGCGGGTAATCGCCAGGCTGCCGAGCGCATAAAACTCGCTTTCCGCGGCGCGCTGGTTGGCATCGACCAGCGTGTCCCACTGGTCCGGCGTTGCGGTTTCCGCCGGCTGGCGGCTGTAGATGGCGTACTCGTTGCCCTCTTCATAGCGGCTCTGATAGCGATAGCCATTTTTGACATAGGGTACCGACTGGTCGCGCGGGGGGATGCGCTCGATAATCTCCTGCAGCAGCTCCGCCTGCAGCGCTTTTTGCGGCTGCAGCAGGCTGTCGCCGTACTCATTTTCGGCCTTAAGCCAGGCGATGATTTCAGGGTCTTCCCGCTGGTCGTCACGCAGCCAGTAATAGTTGTCGCAGCGCGTGTCACCGTGCTGAGTCATCACATGAGGGACTTTCTTTGCTTTAGGTGGTGTCATGATATTTTCACGGTTGCTGTGCCTGCTGTAAGACTGGCAGCAACAGGGCGGATTGCCAATAGCAATACGCGCGACAGGTTGAAAAACAGGCGGTTCACTGCGCAACGCCCGCGGCGGCGTTGACCGCGGGTTGTGCCCGGCCGCTTTTATTCCTACCTTTGAGGGTAATGAACACTATTCAGGAGGAAAAATGGCGTTTGCAGGCAATCCACTGTTTATTAATACGGTGTTACTTGGCGGAACCCCCCGTCAGAAACTTCAGGCGGCGCATGACGCCGGCTTTGACCAGGTGGAGCTGTGGCAACAGGACGTGTCGGCTGCGGATTCAGACTGCGAGGGTCTGCGTGATTTACTGACGGATCTGCCACTGGGGTTAACCGACTACCAGGTTCTGCTGGATTTTGACGGCGCTCCGGAACCGCTGCGACAGCAGAAGTATGACGAAGCGCGGAGCATGATCGAAACGGCCGTTAAGCTTGGGGCAACTACCCTGCTGGTTCCCGCATCAACCGACGACCGCTGTCAGTTCGAACGCGCGGAGGAGGATCTCCGCTGGCTGACGGAGCAGGCGCAGCGCAAGGGGCTGCGCGTCGCCTATGAGGCAATGGCATGGAGCAGCAAAATTCACACCACCGCCGATGCGTGGCAGCTGGTTAAGCGGATCGATGCCCCCAACCTGGGGCTGGTGGTTGATGCTTTCCATATTTTCGTCCGGCAGCGCAGCATCACCGACCTGGCGGGCATTCCGGCAGAAAAAATTTATCTGGTTCAGCTCTCCGACCTGGCAGAGCTGCCGCAGGATGGAAAGCTGGTGGAGACGGCACGCCACCACCGCCTGCTGCCGGGGGAAGGCCAGTTCCCCCTGACGTCACTGCTCGATCACCTGCGGGCGATTGACTATCGCGGACCGCTGGGGCTGGAAGTCTTTAACGACGGCCTGCAGCACGCCAACCCTGCGGCAACGGCGAAAAAGGCCATGCGGGCGCTGCGTCAGCAGCTGGCGCGGTTTTAACGCCCGTTCTGCGCCGGTGATTACACCGCGCGCAGCTTGCCGTCATTATCATCCTCTGCCGGTTCGGCCGCTGCCTCTTCCGGCATTTTTCCGGTGCGCAGGATATGCTGCAGCGCGTCTTTATTCTCCGCCAGATACAGGCCCAGCGCTTCACCCTGCTGCTCATCAAGCGCCAGCGGAGACGTTGTCAGCCATTCAGAAAACACTTCCGCCATATCCAGCATTTTGTCGTAGGCATCGGCTTCTTTTTTACTGGCAAACGTCATCTTTTCCTCACCTTTTCTGACGACTACGTATTGTATTTCAACAGCCATACTTTTCTTCCTGTTATACTGTATTTATATACAGCATACCACTCCCGCCGATTTGACTCAAGTTTAGCGTTCAGGATGAATACGCAAACGTTTTCGTTTATACTGCGCGCGTTTTTTCCATTCAATCAGGTAGAGATTATGACGACTCTTGGAACCGCGCTGCGCCCTCAGGCGACCCGCGTAATGCTGTTAGGATCAGGTGAACTGGGCAAGGAAGTGGCGCTGGAATGTCAGCGTCTTGGTGTGGAAGTCATCGCGGTCGATCGCTATGCCGATGCCCCTGCCATGCACGTTGCCCACCGCAGCCATGTGATCAATATGCTGGATGGCGCCGCGCTGGCGGCATTGATTGCTCAGGAGAAACCGGATTTCGTCGTCCCTGAAATCGAAGCCATCGCTACCGATATGCTGGTTGAACTGGAAAAACAGGGTCAGCACGTGGTCCCTACCGCGCGTGCCGCAAAACTGACCATGAACCGCGAAGGTATTCGCCGCCTGGCGGCGGAAGAGCTGTCGCTGCCGACCTCCAGCTATCGCTTTGCCGACAGCCGCGAAGCCTTCTTCGCCGCCGCCGATGAAATTGGATTCCCGTGCATCGTAAAACCGGTGATGAGTTCTTCCGGTAAAGGCCAGAGCTTCATCCGCGAAGCTGCGCAGCTGGAAGCGGCGTGGGAATATGCCCAACAGGGCGGCCGCGCGGGCGCAGGCCGGGTGATTGTGGAAGGCGTGGTGAAGTTTGATTTCGAGATCACCCTGCTGACCATCAGCGCGGTTGACGGCATTCACTTCTGCGCACCTATCGGCCACCGTCAGGAAGATGGCGACTATCGCGAATCCTGGCAGCCGCAGCAGATGAGCGATCTGGCACTGCAGCGTGCGCAGGATATTGCGCGCAAAGTGGTGGAAGCCCTGGGCGGTCGCGGCCTGTTTGGCGTTGAGCTGTTTGTCTGCGGCGACGAAGTGGTCTTCAGCGAAGTGTCCCCGCGCCCACACGATACCGGTATGGTGACGCTGATTTCTCAGGACGTTTCCGAGTTTGCCCTGCACGTTCGCGCCTTCCTCGGGCTGCCCGTTGGCGGCATTCGTCAGTACGGCCCGTCGGCGTCGGCGGTGATCCTGCCGCAGCTGGACAGCGATAACGTCCAGTTTGGTAACCTGCAGGCGGCACTCGGCGCGGGCCTGCAGCTGCGCCTGTTCGGTAAGCCGGAAATTCGCGGTCAGCGTCGACTGGGCGTGACGCTGGCGACCGGCGAAAATATTGATGACGCGGTGCAGCGTGCCGTGGCGGCAGCGGCAAGCGTGAAGGTGAGCGGCTGATACGGCGGTGTTGATCCGGCAGAAGGGCTGACGCGCCCGCTGCTACATTCATCAGCGCTGCTCCACAGCGACACCGGATAACGTGGCGAACGCCGTTCTGCGGATTTCGCCACGTTAAGCGCATGGACGCGCGAATCAAGGGCCAGCGTGCCGGCTCACGCCGTGACCGCCTTCCCCTGCCTCAGTAAAAATCCCGCCAAAACGCAGCAGCGCCACGTCGAAAAGGACAATATTTCCCCAGTCTGGCCTATAGTTACAGGCACTCTCAGACAAAGGAAATGGACTATGGATACGCAACGCTGGGCCGCCGTCGACGATTACTTCACCGAACAGTTAGTCCCGCAGGATGAACCCCTGCTTGCCGCACTGGAAGCCAATAAAGCCGCCGGACTACCGCCGATAGACGTGGCCCCCAACCTGGGCAAATTACTCTACCTCCTTGCCAAAATAACCGGTGCCAGGCGTATTCTGGAGATCGGCACGCTGGGCGGATACAGCACTATCTGGCTGGCGCGCGCGCTGCCGGAAGACGGCAAGGTCATCACCCTGGAATACCAGCCGCGCCATGCCGAAATTGCCAGCCACAATATCCGCCGCGCCGGGCTGGAAACAAAAGTCACCATTCTGGTCGGTGCCGCACTGGATACGCTGCCCACGCTCGCGGGATCCGCCCCGTTCGACATGATCTTTATCGATGCCGATAAGCAAAATAACCCGGCCTACCTGGAGTGGGCGCTGACGTATTCCCGCTCCGGCACGCTGATCATCGGGGATAACGTGGTACGCAGCGGCAAAATTACCGATGCCGGTGACACCGATCCGAACCTGCGCGGTCTGCGCGAGTTTCTTACGCGAGTGGGCAACGACGATCGGCTGGAGGCAACCGCTATTCAGACCGTTGGTGCAAAAGGCTGGGACGGGCTGGCGATTGCGCGGGTGAAGTAACGCAAATTTATATCTGCAGCCACAGCTTGAGGTTGGTTTGCGGGCCGTTAGGTGCTCAGGCTGACCGTTACGGGCAGATCGCCGGGTCGCCGTGAACCCATCCATGGGGGCTTGACTGCCGCATCCCTGCGGCAGACACCCGGCTAACCTGTCCCGTAACGGTCATCCTCTCCAACATTCGCGTTGCTGCAAACAACATCCGTTTTGACCAACCGCAACGTCTTGATTAACAGGTCGTCAGCATGAGGTGGATTGGCTGACCGTCCGGTGCCAAGGCTGACCGTTACGGGCAGATCGCCGGGTCGCCGTAAACCCATCCATGGGGGCTTGACTGCCGCATCCCTGCGGCAGACACTCGGCTAACCTGTCCCGTAGCGGTCATCCAATCCAACATTCGCGTTGCTGCAAACAACATCCGTTTTGACCAACCGCAACGTCTTGATTAACAGGTCGTCAGCATGAGGTGGATTGGCTGACCGTCCGGTGCCAAGGCTGACCGTTACGGGCAGATCGCCGGGTCGCCGTAAACCCATCCATGGGGGCTTGACTGCCGCATCCCTGCGGCAGACACCCGGCTAACCTGTCCCGTAACGGTCATCCTCTCCAACATTCGTGTTGCTGCAAACAACATTAGTTTTGATTAACAGCGACACCTTGAATAACCAGCAATGATGCCAATACGAGATTACCTATTTTGGTTTTCCTGAAAGCAACAGATTAGCTAGCAGGCAATCGGTGTGTGCCGGGTTCGCGGACCGTTGAGCGCAGGGACGCGCGAATCGAGGCTACACGGACGTGTTCACGCCGAGTCCGCGAACCCGGCACACACCGATACGCCAGACGCAGAATTTGCCGCTAACCAGCCAACACACCGATACGCCTGGCCCAAAATGTGCAACCTCATCAATCCTCTGACTAACCGACGAATCGAGCCTGTAAATAACCCTAATCGCTATCTCGCACTCAGCGCCGGAAACTGCGCCATCAGCCGGGCGAACAGCGCCGCCATCTGCTGCTCCAGCGGCAGATCGCTACCCTCCCCCTTCTGCACCGCCGCAAATACCTGATGCTTGAGGAAGTGCCGCCACACAACCGGCCGCTCGGCCAGAAACGCGGTCAGCAGACGATAGCGGTCCTCCGTCCAGACGGACTCAAAGCCTTCGCGTGCCGCACCCACATCAAAATGCTTATCGCCCGCACCGGGCATCGCCGCACGACGTTCCGCCGTGGCCGACAGATCGATTTCACCGCGCTGCACCACCACGCCGTACTGATCGCGTGCCGCCTGCTCGCTGAGGAATCCACACTGCACGTCCCGCAGCACCGCCTGCGCATCACGATCTTTTGCCGCGCCGTAGCCCCCCGCGCCCGGCCCTTTCACCGTCACCACGTCTCCAGGCCCGCAGTGGATCACGTCGGTATTGCCGTGCTCCGTCACGCTGCCGTCGGGATGCGTGGTGCGGAACCAGGAGGTGCTGCCCGCCCGTCCTCCCGCCGTGCCCGCGGAGGAGAACACCGAGCGGTTGCGGTTGCGGGCGGTAATGGTGGTATTCGGTGCGAACACCTCAAACGCCATCTCCGTGGCCAGGCCGCCGCGATACTTGCCCGCCCCGGCGCTGTCCGCCGCCAGGCCGTAGCGGTGGAAACGCACCGGCACTTCCGCTTCGTTGATCTCAATCGGCGTGTTTTTCAGGAACGCCGACAGCCCGCCGGAGCCGTCCGGGCCGTCGTGCTTCGGTGTGCCACCCGCGCCGCCGCCGACCGGCCCCAGCGAAGCCACCACGGTCCGGTTCTGCCCATCCACGGTGCGGATATTGATAATTGAGTTGCCACCCGGCGAGTTGGCGGGCAGCCTGTCCGGCATCGCCAGCGAGAACGCCCCGACGGTGGCAATCTGCGACATCGCGCAGGTCAGCGAACGCATGCCGACCGCCGCCGGTGCCTCGCAGTTCATAATCGTGCCCGGCGGCAGGATCGCGCGGGTTGGCCGCAGGGTGCCGGCGTTCAGCAGCAGCGAACGGTCGAGGGTCGAAAGCACATAGGTGACGCCGACCAGCGCCAGCGGATGCCGCTCGCGGCCGCCGGTAGGCATATTCAGCGATGAGGCCAGCTGCGGATCGCTGCCGGTGTAGTCCAGCTCCAGGCTGTCGCCTTTGATCCGCAGCGTAATGGCGATACGGCACGGATAGCCGCCCTCGCCGTCTTCGTCGGCATAATCGGCATAGAAGTATTCGCCGTCGGGAATGGTGCTGATAATCGACCGCGCCTGCTGTTCGGCATAGTCGAGAATGCCCTCCACGCCGGTCAGGAAATCCTCAATGCCAAAGCGGGCGATGATCTCCTGCACTTTGCGCTCGCCGATATTGACCGAGGCAATCTGCGCGTTGAAGTCGCCCCAGTTCTGATCCGGCGCACGCACGTTTAGCCGCATGATCTGCGCCACCGCCTCATTCATCTGGCCGCCACTGATGATTTTCAGCGGCGGGATGCGGATCCCCTCCTGCACGATCTCGGTCAGCGACCGCGACAGCGAGGCGGGGACCGCGCCGCCCACATCGGTGTTATGGATATGGCCGACCACAAAGCAGACGATCTCGCCCTGATGGAACACCGGCTTCCAGATATGGATATCCGGTGAGTGGGTCGCCACGTTCCCGGCGTAGGCGTCGTTGGTGATGCAGATATCCCCTTCCTGATAGCCCTCGATCAGCGCCAGCACCGGGCCGTAGTCGATGCCGCTGTACCAGGGTGCGCCGAAACTGCGCGGTGAGGCAAAGGCCAGCCCGTCGCGGCTGACGATCTGACAGGAAAAGTCTTCCGTCTCTTTGACGAAGGTGGAATGCGCGGTGCGCATCAGGGTAAATGCCATCGCATCGGCCGCGGCCGCGCAGTAGTTGGCGAGGATCTGCAGGTTACGGCCATCAATTGCCATGATGTTCTCCGGATACGGGGGTGATAATCAGGTTGCCAAAGCGGTCGACGTCGACCTGCATCTGCGGTGGTACGCAGGTGGTGCAGTCATCCTGCGCGACGATGACCGGCCCGGTCAGCCGGTGCCCGGCGGCCAGCGCGGAGCGGGAAACCACATCCACCTGCCACCAGCGCCCGTCGATCCACGCTTCCACCTGGCGCAGCACCAGTACCGGGCCATCGGCCGCCGCCAGCAGCTTCATCTGTGGTTTAGGCGTTGGCGAGCTCAGCACCAGCCGCAGGTTAATCAGCTGCACTGCCGCATGTTCATCATGGTGGCCAAACAGCCGGGTGTGATGGGCATCAAAGGCCTGACGGATTGCGGCCAGATCGCCCGCCCGCAGCCATTCCTCCTCCAGCGCCACGTCGATTTCAAACGACTGGCCGCGGTAGCGCATATCGGCGGAGAAACTCAGCCGGTACGGCAGATCGCCGCCGTATTCCCGCTGCAGCCAGCCTTCCGCTTCATCGCGCAGCACGCCGCTGGCGTCATGCAGATCGTTAATGGCCGCCGGGGTCAGATCGCAGTAGAGCGTGTTGATAAAGTCGTTCTTAATATCGGCCACCAGCCCGCCCAACGCCGACAGCACGCCGGGCGTTGGCGGTACGACCACGCCTTTCAGCTTCAGCTCGCGCGCCAGGAAGCAGCCCATCATTGGCCCGGCGCCGCCGAACGCGAGGAAGTAGAACTCACGCGGGTCGAGTCCGAAGCGGGAAATCAGCCCGCTGGTGTCGCTGTACATACTGGAGATCGCCAGCGCGATGATGTTTTCCGCCGTCTCCTCAATGCTGATGCCCAGCGGCTCCGCCAGTTTCTGCACCGCCGCCCGCGCGCCCGGCACGTCAACCTGCACCGCGTTGTAGCCGAGATCGCCGTGGCCGATCATGCCGCAGGCAGCAAAGGCATCGGTAGCGGTGGCTTCGGTGCCGCCGCGCCGGAAGCAGACCGGGCCAGGCAGTGAACCGGCGCTGTCCGGCCCCACCTGCAGTACGCCGAGGCTGTCAATCCAGGCGATCGACCCGCCGCCCTGGCCCACTGAGGTCACGGAAACCGACGGGATATAGATCGGGAAATCACCGATAATTTCACCGCTGCCGTATTCCGGGCGGCCATCGATAATCACCGCCACATCGGCGCTGGTGCCGCCAATATCCAGGCTCAGCAGGCGATCGAAGCCGCAGTTTTCCGCAATGTAGCTGGCCCCAATCACCCCGGAGGCGGTGCCGGATAGCACCATCTGCACGCACTCCGCTTTTGCCTGCGCCAGCCCCATCACCCCACCGTTGGACTTGGTGATGCGCGGCGGCACCGGCACGCCCATTTCTTTTAGCGCCCGCTCGAACGAGTCGAGGTAGTGGATCACTTTTGGCTGCACGTAGGCGTTAATCACCGCCGTAATGGTGCGTTCGTATTCGCGAATAATCGGCCAGATCTCCGCCGAGCAGGAGGTCAGCAGATCCGGGGCCAGTTCAGCGACCAGCTCGCGCACCCGCGCCTCGTTGCCGCCGTTGCGATAGCTGTGCAGCAGCGAAACCACAATCCCCTCGCAGCCCGCCGCGCGCGCACCGTCAATCGCCTCTACCACGCTTTGCCGATCGACCTCCTGCAGCACCCGGCCATCGCGGTCGGTACGCTCGCGAACGGCGAAAACCCGGTCGCGGGAAATCAGCGGCGCCGGGCGGCGTGAAAACAGATCGTGGATATGGGGGATCTTCAGGCGGGCCAGTTCCAGCACGTCACAGAAACCGTCGGTGGCAAACAGCGCCAGCTTTACCCCTTTGCGCTGGATAACCGCATTAACGCCCACGGTGGTGCCGTGGGTGAAAGCGCTGATTTCCTGTGGCTGGATGCCGTCACTCTCGCGGAACTGGGCCAGGCCGGTGGTAATTTCGCTGCCGGGGCTGTCGGGGCGCGACAGAACTTTTAGCGTTCGAATGCTGTTATCTCGCTCGTCCAGCACGGCAAAATCGGTGAACGAGCCGCCAATATCGACGCCAACGCGGTAACTCATGCGGTGTGATCCTCTGGTTGGGTGGGAATAAATTCCATCAATCGCTGTGGCTTTTCCACCGGCTGCCAGCCCGCGCGGCGATAGACCTCATGGGCATCGTCGGTGGCCAGCATCCAGCGTTTTACGGTTTGAAGTTCGGGGTGTTTCAGGATGGTGGCGGCAAACCAGCCTCCCAGCCCGTGGCCGCGCTGCGACGGGTCAATCATCACGTCGCTGAGGTAGGCAAAGCGGCTGTAGTCGGTGATCAGCCGGCCAAATCCCACCTGCTGGCCCCGGTGATAGATGCCAAAGCACAGCGATCCGGCCAGGGCGCGCAGGGTTTGCGCCAGCGGCTGTCCTTTGGCCCAGTAGCTGTTTTCAGAGAGCTGGTGGTGGACCCATGCCACGTCCAGCCGGTTGGGGTCGCTGCTGAGCAGATAGTCTTCGCGCTGCCATTCGGCGATCTTAGGCACAAGCGGCTGTAGCATGGTGGCTCCTGACCTGTTTTTTGTGGGGATAAAACGAGTGTACGGTTTTTCGGCGGCGGGATTTTTTTGTAACGGGGGGTGACTACGGCGTTTTGTGGGGAATTAGGGGTGAGTGGGGAAATTTTCTGCGTCGCCGGTGAGCACGGCGACAACGCTGACGGGTGGTGGCCCCAAACGGGGCGTGTGAGTCCGCTGATTCGGCCAGTCGATTTAATGGGGGATCGAGTCTGTAATTTAAATGGGTTAATCCCCGGTGAGCGCGGCGACAGCGCTGACGGGTGGTGGCCCCAAACGGGGCGGGTCCTCGCGTCGCTTCGCGATTCCTTCTCTTCAGTCGTCAGCCTGTCGGACCGTCGCTGACGGGCGTCCTGCCCGGCAGCGACTTTCACCCGCGTCCCTGCGGATGAATCCTGGCTTCCTCTTTCCGTTCAGCGCTGCGGATTGCCCCGTTTGGGGCCACCACCCGTCTGCTGTTCGATTTCCTGGTTGCCTTTAAGAATTAAGAGAGCCTCAGCCGCTAGCCATATCGTCTCGGCGTTTGGCCGCTTGAGCATAAACGCTTAGTCGTCGATCAATCGGTGCCAGGGAATTCCTCGGCACAAATCAGGGCGTCTGTAATGAAAGGTTTTGCAGGTTGAAAGGCTAACGCAAAAGCAGAAGCAGAAGCAGAAGCAGAAGCAGAAGCAGAAGCAGAAGCAGAAGCAGAAGCAGAAAAATATCTGAGTGAGAGGTAGAAAGCTAAATAAAATCATCTTACAAGGGGCAGAAATATCGCCCCTTGTTTTCAAACCCGATGCGACTTATGTCGGCATAGAGAACGTGGTCACTTTATTGGTCTGCGGGTCGATAGAGATGATGCAGATAGCCAGATTTCCACCGAAGCGGTCTTTGCGGTCGGAGATCTGGAGGTTATACGTTTCCGAGAATGAGGTGTAGCCGGATGAATTAGATTCATTCAGCTTAAAGCCGACGATCTGTTCAAAATAGCTCCGGGTTTTACCGATGCTGGTTTTGCACTGTTCATTGGTGATTTTACCGGACTGTTTAGCCGAGGCCGTGGTTTGCGTACCGGTGGAGCTATTGGTATTGAGAGCCGCATTCACCGCTTTCATTTTTTCGCCCACGGTCTGCTGGAAATCAGCGCAGGATGTGGAAAGTAATACCATGCCGCAGAGGAGTAGCTTTTTCATTGTATTCCTTACAATATTTAACGTTATTTTTCAGCGTAACAGTATAATTTTTACATAATCCTTACTCCAGAATAAAGATTCCTGAAAAATCCTAAAATAACTTAATAACACGCCGTGATCTTTTCATTTGAAATTTTCACCGTACTGAAGATTAAGTTTCTTTCTCACTACGTTTTACGCCGGGAGGCGGCAGAGGGGCAACGGTTTGCAGAAGCGATATTCGCTACTGCCGCTGTCATCAGCAGGGGTATTAAACAGCCGCTGCCGACAGAAACTTAAAAAAACAGCCTGATAAATATCAGAGATAACTCACGCAAATATAACAGGCGAACAGGATCCCCCGTTTCAGGGGATCCGGCTCGGCTCAGTTTTGCGTTATAAAGGATGACAGAGGGCAGCGCTTCAGACAGCTTGCACTTCAGTAATGAACCAGTCCGCCATCCACCGCGTACTGGCTACCCGTCACGTAGGAGGCATCATCGGAAAGCAGGAACAGCGCCACGGCAGCGGCTTCTTCCGCGCTTCCGGCTCGCCGCAGCGGCACCTGGCTGACCACGAAATCCTCGAACTGCTGGCGGGACTCTTCCGGCATGAAGTGCCTGAAATTGGTTTCAATCGGCCCGGGGACCAGCGTATTCGCCCGGATATTTCGCGAGCCTAGCGCGGCAGCCCAGCTTTTCACCATCGCCACGGTTGCCCCTTTCGTCGCCGCATACAGGCTGGTCATCGCCGCGCCTTCATAAACCGAGGACGATGAGGTTACCAGTACGGAAGCGCCGGGATTTAACCGGGCGGAAAGTGAGGCAAACTGCAGCATCGGGCCGCGAACATTGGCGTTCATCATCCGGTTAAAGCCCTCGGCCGTTACCGATTCCGGTTCGCCCACCTCGGCGAAGCCGGCATTCAGCCATAGTCCGTCCAGCCTCCCCCACTCGCTGACGGCCGCCGCCAGCGCAGTGATATCTTGCTCATCGGCGGCATCGCTTCTCAGGATCGGTGTGTTTGCCGGCAGCAGACTGCGGGCTTTCGCCAGGCGCTCCTCATTCAGGCCGGTAATTGCAACCTGTCCACCTTCTCTGACAATGCGCAGCGCACCGGCCAGCCCCATTCCGCTGGTTCCGCCGGTAATCAGTATGCGTTTGCCCTGAAATCTGCTCATGATGGTCTCCTCTTGTTGTTTCACCTCGTCTGCCACACTACGAGACTTCTGCCCCTGCCGTCATCTGTTTCACCAGGTGACATTTCTGCTCTTAACAGGCAATTTTTACCCTGCGACCTGTATCAGGGGTCATTGCCTGGCGGGATAAATCGAACTGAAGTTCGGGCGCTGCGGCCTGGAGAGGGCCGTTTATTATCACCACAGGCACGGCGTACTTCATTTATCCTTACTTTCAATAATGAGGTATATTGACAGCACTATTCTGAATTCATCGTTCTATCACAGGTAACATCGGCAATGGCTTTTATCCCTAAGAACTACGCGCGGCTGGAAAGCGGCTACCGTGAGAAAGCACTCAAAATTTATCCGTGGGTCTGCGGCCGCTGTTCACGCGAGTTCGTTTATTCCAACCTGCGTGAGTTAACGGTTCACCACATCGATCACGATCACACCAATAACCCGGAAGATGGCAGCAACTGGGAGCTGTTGTGCCTGTACTGTCACGATCACGAGCACTCGAAATATACTGAGGCAGACCAGTACGGTACGACCGTGGTGGCGGGTGAAGACGCGCAAAAAGATGTCGGTGAAGCCACCTACAACCCGTTTGCCGATTTGAAGTCGATGCTGAATAAGAAGAAATAGGGTCCTTACGGATTTTCAAGCGTTTGAAACGCCTGAGCATGGAATGCTATATCAGCCATAATTTTGGCGTCTTTGGCTAGCGCATGAGCATTCTGAGGGAATATAGCCAACAGGCTGTAGATATCCTGAAACTTCGCGTGCTGAGTATAAATCAGTGCGCGATCGCTCGTTCGGTTGTAGCGATAGCGAGAACGTGTTCTTTCCTCCCTCGTAAACAGGAGATGAACGTGGTAAACGCGAGATGAAACGATGGCATCCGGCGCAGTGTACGGGCCATCTTTACCTAAAACATCCGGAAATATACCAAACCCTTTGAAGGCGATGAAATCGCGTAGTAAGGAGTCTTTCAGATCCGGCATTATCCCAAATACCGGCTCCAGGAACCTGGCGTAGCTGTCACAATTCCATGTGACCTTCATTGAGTGATCTCAGTTGAATGTGGTGAAATTGGCGAACAGATTCGCGTCAATTAATCCCGTTTGTGAGTCAGAAATTTCAACACTGCTAAAGCACTGATCCAGAATCATCAACAAATCAGAAATGGCTATCCGGTATTCGGTGATCGAATCGCTCAGGCGTTTCAGATAGGGATGTGGTCGACTGGCTTCACGAATAAGTTTGTTAACATAGCCTTCCAAACCGCGTACGGTGAGATCAACGTTCTTGAGGTCCTCGTAGCGACTTTTTCCAAAATTCCCACGTATTTTTTCCGCACTCCAGTCATGCACAGAGTGAGTTAACCTGACATGCCTGGCCGTGAGTTCCGCAAGCTCATTTTCAATCCCGTTCAGATGAGCGGCAACCTCATTCTCGTAAACGAAAAAGGCGTTCAGACCTGAATGATCCTGAACCCTGAAACCAGTAAATTTAGTTGTTAACGTACCGCGTACCCGACGGAAAGCATGATGTTTTACAATATGTTTAGGTCCAGAGGCTACCAGCTGAACACGAGAAAAACCCGAGGTTACCGTAGCAAGGGCATTGCTAATAACACTCATATCTTCCTGGCAATGTTCTAAACGCATAAAAACCTCAACTTAAAATCCATACGTTATTCAGTTTACGCCGTGTAGATGAAAGCGACAAATGCCAGCAGCGACAAAAGAGCGATACCTCGCAACACCGCCACCAGATATCACAAAAAAGATGCAGAATTCTATTCATCAGTTTAAGGCGAGATAAAACAAATTGGGATGGCCAATCTGACTGGGAAAATGCTGACAGATTTCATTAATTTCACAGCACTGAGGTGAAAGCAGCGGGACCGGAGAGCCAGCTTTCGGCCACTGCCAGCCTGATTTACTCGTCAGGACCAGCAATAAACGCAGCAAGCACGCACTTCGAGGGGGATCGGCCTCTGAGGCTGCCGGGCAATACGCAGCAGTAAGGTGAAGACTCCGAGAACGGAGAGGCCAGCCTTCGTCCACGGCCAGCCAGGCTTCCTCGTCAGGACCAGCAATAAACGCAGCAAGCACGCACTTCGAGGGGGATCGGCCTCTGCGGCTGCCGGGCAATCCGCAGCAGTAAGGTGAAGACTCCGAGAACGGAGAGGCCAGCCTTCGTCCACGGCCAGCCAGGCTTCCTCGTCAGGACCAGCAATAAACGCAGCAAGCACGCACTTCGAGGGGGATCGGCCTCTGCGGCTGCCGGGCAATCCGCAGCGCTGAGGTGAAGGCGGCGGGACCGGAGAGGGCCGCAGGGATGCGGCCATCAGGCATGGCGCGGGCAGGACGCCCGCTCCGTGCCGATCCGCAAGGCCCGAAGCCGTAACCGAAGGCACCGCACAGCGGCGCGAGGACCGCCCGGCAGTCGCAGAGGCCGACCCCCGTCCCCCCATGCCGCAGCGACCCCAGCTAACCAGCTAAATCAAAACTCAACCTGGGTATGACGCGTTATTAACGAACGCAAAGGTACGCTGCTTTTCATTATCGGTGACTTAATCACAATGTAACTAAAGTACTTATCAATCCCCACCTTCGCATCGAGCAGCCCTTCAATAACTTCCTGATAGTGCTCAATACTGCGGGTGATAAACCGTAACAGATAGTCATAACCGCCGGTGATCAGATGGCACTCCATCAGCTCGTCCACCTCGCGGATGGCGCTCTCAAACTTCATGAAATCTTCGCGACGATGACCGGACAGCGTTACCTCGGTAAACACCGTCACCGAATCCGTAATCTTGGTCAGATTGATGTGGGCTTCATAGCCGGTGATAAACCCGGCGGTTTCCAGGCGCTTGACGCGCTGCAGACAGGGGCTGGGCGACAGCCCAACGGCATCGGCAAGATTCACATTGCTGATACGGCCATCTTTTTGCAGCTGCACCAGAATGTTGATGTCGATACGGTCCAGTTTCATTAAGCCGTTCATAACCGCCCTCATTGTTACTACATTGTTACAACCCTTCCTTATCCCCCGCGCAGTGGGATGTGCTGCGCGCCAGATATTTCAGGTAATTTCCAATGGTATAGCACGCTTTCTGCAACTTACGCCAGCGTTTTACCGTGCCATACCATCCAGCCGTTATTATCAATAATTGCAATAATATCAATGAGGAACTGTCGATCAGCCCAGTCGACCCGTGGCGCGAGCCAGTGCAATATCAAAGATATGCAGTGCTTCCTCCAGCTGCGAATCACTGGTCACCAGCGGGGCAAGGAAACGCACGGTATTGCGATGCAGGCCACACTTGATTAACAGCAGACCTTCCTGGCAGGCGCAGTCCAGAATTTTCTGCGTGAGCGCCGCATCCGGCTGTTTGGTTTCAAAGTCGATAATCTCCACCGCCTGCATAAAGCCGATACCGCGCACTTCACCGATGCAGGCGTATTTATCCGCCAGCTGGCGCAGGCGGGCATTCAGCTGCTCACCGAGCTGATTGGAGCGATCCAGCAGGTTGTCGTGCTCCAGCAGATCCAGCACCGCCAGCGAGGCCGCGCAGGCCAGAGCGTTACCGCCGTAGGTGCCGCCCAGGCCGCCCGGCGTCGGCGCGTCCATGATCGCCGCTTTACCGACCACGCCGGAAATCGGCAGGCCGCCGCCAAGGCTTTTCGCTACGGTCACCAGGTCCGGCACAATGCCGGTATGCTGGAAGCCAAACATTTTGCCGGTGCGGCCAAAGCCGGTCTGAACTTCATCGCAGATCAGCAGAATACCGTGGCGTTGGGTGATCTCGCGCAGCGCCTGCATAAAGCTCGGGGATGCGGCCAGGAAACCGCCGTCGCCCTGCACCGGCTCAATAATGATGGCCGCCACGCGCTCCGGCAGGATCTGCACGGCGAACAGAGTATCCAGCGCCTTTAAGCAGTCTGCTTCAGAGATATCGTGGAAGGCATTCGGGAACGGCACGCGGTAAACATCGCCCGGGAACGGGCCGAAGTTCTGTTTATATGGCTGGCTCATGCCGGTCAGGGTCACGCCTAATAAGGTACGCCCGTGGAACGCACCGTCAAAGGCAATTACGCCCGGACGATTGGTGTGGGCGCGGGCGATCTTCACCGCATTTTCTACCGCTTCTGCGCCGCTGGTGAAGAAGACGCTTTTAAATTCCTCACCGGCACCGACTAATTTATTCAGGCGTTTGGCCAGTTCAATATAGCCCGGGTAGGCAGCCACCTGGAAACAGGCGTGGGAAACGCGCTGCAGCTGCTCGGTAACGGCCTTGACCACCGCCGGATGATTGTGACCCACGTTTAATACGCCGATGCCACCGACGAAATCTAAATAGCGATTTCCTTCCACATCCCACACTTCCGAACCTTTGCCTTTGGCAATCACAATCGGGTGTGCCGTTACCACGCCGCGCGGTACGTTCTCTGCACGGGCATCCAGTAACAGGGCGTTATCAGAAAATGTCTGCTGCTCAGCCAGTAAATTATGCATTTCTTTGCCTCTTTGACGTGAAGATGGTATTTGCCAAGTATCGCAATAAGCCGTGGGGGTAAGCTGCCGTTCATCGACCGGCAGCAGCATTAACTTTCGTAATTCAGGCTAATCGTTCGGTTATATTTTTACGCCGAGCGTTTCCTGCACGACGGCGCGGAACCAGCGAATGCCGAAGGGGATCAGCGCGTCGTTAAAATCATATTCCGAATGGTGCAGCGGGCGGCTGTCGGCAGAGCCAAGCCACAGATAAGCCCCCGGTTTTGCCTGCAACATAAAGGAGAAATCTTCCGAGGTCAGCGCCGGTTTTGCCGCTTCGCCGTGTTCCAGCCCCGCCCGACGCGCGGCGCGTAATGCCACCTCCGCTTCTTCAGCGCTGTTAATGGTTGCCGGGTAGTAGCGCTCGTACTTCACCGTCGCCGTCAGCCCGTGGGCGGCGGTAATGCTGGCGGCCAGCTCGCGCATTCGGCGCTCGATGGTGTCCTGCACCGCACCGTCAAAGGCGCGCACCGTACCGTTGAGCGTGGCTTCCGCCGGGATCATATTGTGCGAGAAACCGCCGTTGATGCGCGTCACGGTCAGCACGGCCGGATCGCAGGGGTCGAGGTTGCGGCTGACGATGGTATGCAGCGCCACCACCAGCTCGCTGGTTGCCAGCAGGGTATCCGGCGTCAGCTGCGGCTGTGCGGCATGCCCGCCGCCGCCGTGAACGGTAATGCTGAACGCATCGCCCGCCGCCATGATCGGCCCGGGACGGGTCTGCGCCACGCCGAGCGGCAGCTGCGGCCAGTTATGAATGGCGTACACCGCATCGCAGGGGAAGCGGGTAAACAGGCCGTCGTCGATCATCGCCTTCGCGCCCGCCTGCCCTTCTTCGGCAGGCTGGAAGATAAAATTCACCGTGCCGTCAAAATCAGGATTCGAGGCCAGCTCTGCGGCAGCCCCCAGCAGCATCACCGTATGGCCGTCGTGGCCGCAGGCGTGGCAGACGCCCGGGGTCTGGCTTTTCCACGGCTGGCTGCCGAGATCGTTCATCGGCAGCGCATCCATATCGGCGCGCAGGCCGATTGCGCGCGTGCCGCTACCGCGCTTCAGCACGCCCACCACGCCGGTTTTCCCGATGCCGCGATGCACCTCAATGCCCAGGTCGTCGAGGTATTCGGCGACGATAGCCGCGGTCCGGTGTTCGTTGTACGCCAGTTCAGGATGGGTATGCAGATCGCGGCGCAGCGCGACCAGCTGAGAAAACTCCATATCAGTATCCTTTTTCCCGGTCGACCAGGCCGACCATGGTTTCTCCGCGCTCAAAGCGGCGGATGTTCTCCAGCAGCGCGACGACCGCGCTTTCCGGCTGGGTCTGACTGGCAATATGCGGCGTCAGCCAGATCTGCGGGTGCTGCCAGAAACGGTGCCCGGCGGGCAGCGGCTCGGGAACGGTCACGTCGATCACCGCCGCCGACAGATGCTTTTCATCCAGCGCGCCAAGCAGCGCGTCGTGATCGAGCTGCGGACCGCGCCCTACCTGAATCAGCGAAGCGCCGCGCGGCAGCTGACGGAACAGGTCGGCGTTGAGAATGCCCTCGGTGCTGGCGGTCAGCGGCAGCAGGCAGATCAGAATATCGGTCCGTGCCAGAAACTCGCCGAGCTGCTCTTCCCCGGTCCAGCAGCGCACGCCGGGCAGATTGCGCGGGCTGCGGTTCCAGCCGCCGCAGTCAAAGCCCATCGCCACCAGCGGCTTCAGTACCGCTTCGCCGAGATTGCCCAGCCCCATCACACCGATGCGGCAGTCGGCGGCGGATCGCATGCTGTGCGCCTGCCACACGGCTTCACGCTGCTGGTGCAGATAGCGCGGCATATCGCGGTGCAGCCCGAGCACGGCGAAGGTAACGTACTCCACCATCCCCTGGGTCAGCCCCGGCTCGATCATCCGCACCACCGGCAGCGACGGCGGCAGGCTGGCGTAGTCAAACTGGTCCGCCCCGGCCCCCACCGAAAACAACACCTTCAGGTTGGGAAACTGCTGCATGATGTTTTCCGGCGGCTGCCAGGCCACCAGATACTCCACCTCATCGGCATTACCCACTTCCGGCCACTGGCGGAAGCTGGCACCGGGAACCAGATCGGCCAGCAGCGCCGCCCACTTACGCCCGCGTTCGGGTTCTGATTTATAAACAATATTCATTACGCCATCGCCTGGGTCATCAGCGCAAACGCCTGCATACCGCCGTTCTCAGGCTGCCAGGCTTCGCCTTTGTACATGGTGACCGGGGCGTCCACTTCCACCAGCCCCAGCTCGTTCAGCCACGGCCCAAGGCCCAGCGCGCGATCGGTGTCGATGCGCACAAACTGGCCGCTCACGCCGCTGAGCAGCTCACCGATCAGCACCTTCGCGCCCTGAGCGCTGCGGGCCACCACCGGACCGATGGCGTAACCGTGACCAAAGCGTCGCAGGCAGGCGAAACCGGCAGGTGCGCCGTTCTCTTCCAGCACCAGAAAACGCTCGGCGCTGTCCATCAGACTGGCGATCAGCAGCGGACGCTGCTGGCCCAGCGCCTGGCGGTCCAGCGCGGTCAGCAGCGCCGCATCCTGGGGCGCCGCGGTGCGCAGCCGCTGGCCGGGTGCGCAGCCCGGGGCGCTGACCGGCGGCAGTTCGCGGCACTGGTGCTGCTCGATATGCCCGGTGGCGACAAAGCCCAGCTTTTCATACAGCGGCTTGCCCGCCTCGGTGGCGTGCAGGCGAATATTGCTGCCGGCCAGTTTATCCAGGCCCATCTGCATCAGCTGACGACCAATGCCGCGCCCCTGCTGGGCGTCGTCGACGATCACCAGCCCGAGGGTGGAATAGTCACGCCCCCAGCGCCAGCAGAGAATGGTGCCAATCACCTCACCGTTTTCCTGCGCCACAATCCCTTCACCCAGCAGCAGCGCCTGCTGCCAGTCGGCGCGGCGGTGCGGCCACTTCAGCCTCTGGGTCAGCGCGAAGGCGGCATCCAGATGGGTTTCATTCATCGCTACGAATTCAATTGTCATTTTCGTTCCTTACATCATGCCCGGCGCGTTAAGGCCGGAGCCGTCAACCAGTCGCTCATAGCGATACGGGGTCGGATCCACCACCGGCACGTCGCCGTTGGCGAGGTCAGCGGCCAGGCGACCGGCGCCCGGGCCAATCCCAAAGCCGTGCGCGCTGTAGCCAGCGGAGATAATCAGCCCCGGCAGCTTGCCGACGTGGGAGATCACCGGCACGGCGTCCGGCGTGCTGTCGATCATGCCGCCCCACGCCTGCTCCAGCTGGATTTTGCCCATCGCCGGGTACTCTTTGCGCATGGCGTCGATACCTTCCTGCACCATCGCCATATCCGGGCGCGGGTCAAGAATGCGGATCTTTTCAAACGGCGAGGTGCCGTCCATCTGCCAGCGGCCAAAGGCCTCGGGACCGCTGAAGAACGGGCTGAGGCCCAGATTAAGCGTCAGATTTTTACGCCGCGCCTTGAAGGTAGGATAGAACTGGCGGGCATAGCGCAGCCCCTGTGCGCCCGGCTCCAGACGACCGCGGCCGGATACCGACATGGTATAGCTGCCGTCCATCTGCGGGCGACAGGCGAAGCCCGGGGTATACAGCGGCAGCGCAATCGCCTGCTCAATCGGTTTGGTGCGGAACGCGGTGCCGATCACGTTGCCCAGCGGCAGATCGATGCCGTGTCTGCGGCAGAACATCGAGGTCCACGCCCCACCCGCGCAGATCACCCTGCCGGTTTTGATCAGGCCACGCTCGGTCCATACTCCGCTGACGCGGCCGCCGGCGATATCCAGCCCGCGCACCGCGCACTGCTGGAAGACTTTCGCCCCCAGCTTCTGCGCGGCAATCGCCAGGCCGGGTGCGGCCAGCGACGGTTCTGCATGGCCGTCAGTGGCGGAGTACACGCCGCCCAGCCAGTCGGTGGTGCTGCCCGGCGTCATCTCTTTGGCCCGCGCCGCGGTGAGGATCTCGCTGCTGAAGCCGTAGTTTTTCGCCATCTGGTTCCATTTTTCCCAGGCGTTGATGTCATCCTGATTGCGCGAAGCATAAACCAGCCCGCTGCGACGGAAGCCCAGCTCTTCACCGGTTTCTGCTGCCAGCTCGCCCCAGCGCTGCAGGGCATGGATAATCAGCGGCAGCTCTCGCTCGTCGCGGTTCTGCTGTCGGCACCAGCCCCAGTTACGGCTCGACTGCTCGCCGCCTACCAGGCCTTTTTCAATCAGCACCACGCTGACGCCTTTTTTCGCCAACTCATAGGCGGCGGCTGCTCCGGCAATACCGGCTCCGATCACCACCACATCCACTTCCGGCGGGAAGTAAGGGCTGTCCTGTACGTATCGTATCGGTGCGGGCATGTTCTTTGTTACCTCTGAAAAAGTGGTTGAGGGCGGCCTTAACGTCGGCCGACCCTGCAATAAACGGGCATCGTTAGCCGACGCAGCCTCAGGCAGGCATTGCCAGCCCGAGCCATCGGCACCTGCCCGTTGTTAGAGCGCGATATCGCTCTCTTCGTGTTCATCCAGCCAGCCCTGTCGCAGTTCCGGCACCGCGCGCTTCAGCCGCTCGTAGTAAAGTTCGGTCGACGGCTTGTCGTAATCTTGACGCGCCACCTGAGTGACCATGTGGCCATTTTTCACCACGATAATTTCGTCGCAGACCGAACGAACGGCGTGCAGATCGTGGCTGATAAACAGCACCGACAGGCCCAGCTCGCGGCGCAGCTCGGTGATCAGGTCCAGCACCGCCGCCGCAACCACGGTATCCAGCGCCGAGGTCACTTCGTCGCAGAGGATCAGGTCCGGCTCGGCCGCCAGCGCACGCGCCAGGTTGACGCGCTGCTTCTGCCCGCCGGACAGCGACCACGGACGCCGCCACAGCACACTGCGCGGCAGGCGCACGATATCCAGCAGCTCCAGCATTCTGCGCTCCAGCGCCGGACCGCGCAGGCCGTGGAACAGCTTCAGCGGACGCTTGAGAATGGTTTCAATACTGTGCGCCGGGTTCAGCGCGGTATCGGCCATCTGGAACACGTACTGAATGCGGCGCAGTTCGTTCTCCGGGCGTTTGTACATATCGCCTTCGATGTAGTGCCCGTTAAACAGAATGTGGCCGCCACAGGGCTTGTTCATTCCGGCAATCGCATGGGCCAGGGTGGTTTTCCCCGAACCGGACTCACCGATAATACCGATGGCCTGGCCGCGGTACAGGCTGAAGTTGATATCCTGCAGAATTTTCACTTTCGGCTGGCCGTCGGCGTCCAACGGCCCGTAGCCCGCCGACAGCTCGCGCACCTGCAAGAGCGGCTGCTCGGATTCGCTGGCCGACTGCCACGGGCTCTGGCGCGGCTTCTGCCGGGCGGCCTCCAGCAACTGATGGCTGTACTCGGCCTGCGGTGCGCGCAGCAGCTGTTCGGTGGTGCCGTATTCGGCGATATTGCCCTTCAGCAGCACCAGAATCTTGTCGGCCATCTGCGCCACCACCGCCAGATCGTGGCTGACGTAGATGGCGGTGGTGCCGCGCTGGCGCACCACGCGGCGGAAGGTTTTCAGCACTTCCACCTGGGTGGTCACATCCAGCGCGGTGGTCGGTTCATCGAGGATCACCACGTCCGGATCGCTGATCAGCGCCATGGCGGTCATCAGGCGCTGCAGCTGGCCGCCCGACACCTGATGCGGATAGCGCTCGCCGATGGTTTCCGGGTTCGGCAGCGCCAGCTCGCGGAACAGCTCCACCGCTTTTGTCTCGGCCTCGGCGCGCTTCATCACCCCGTGGATCACCACCGGTTCCACCACCTGGTCCATGATTTTCATCGCCGGGTTAAACGAGGCCGCCGCGCTCTGGGCGATATAGGCGACTTTATTTCCACGGAACTGGCAAAGCTGGGATGGCGTCAGCGAGGTGACGTCGGTGCCGGCCACGTGCACGGTACCGCCGGCGATCTGGCAGCCGTGGCGGGCATAGCCCATCAGCGCCAGCGCGATGGTGGTTTTGCCCGAACCGGACTCGCCGATCAGCGCCAGCACTTCCCCCTTCTGTACGGTAAAACGAATGTCGGAAACCAGGGTGATTTCCCGGCCGTCGTCGCTGTTGGCCGTCACCTTCAGGTTTTCGACGGACACCATCGGCGTGGCGCTGTGTGGCGTAATATTCATGCGGTCCCCTTAGCCAGCGTCAGCGGGCGCATCGCCTGCAGGCTGTCGATAAACAGATTGGCACCGATGGTCAGGCTGGCAATCGCCACCGCTGGCATCAGCACCGCCGGGGAGCCGTCAAACAGCCCCTGAAGATTTTCACGCACCAGCGTACCCCAGTCGGCATACGGCGGCTGAACGCCCAGGCCGAGGAAGCTCAGGCCGCTGAGCATCAGCACGATGTAGACAAAACGCAGGCCGAAGTCGGTGAGCATCGGGTGCAGCATGTTCGGTAAAATATCGTGGATCGCCACGTACAGACGGCTCTCGCCGCGCAGACGGGAGGCCTGCACGTAGTCCATCGAACGCAGGCTGGAAGCCATGGCGTAGGCAATACGGTAGGCGCCCGGCCAGTAGGTGATCACCGCGGTGAGGATCAGCATCGGCAGCGATGACCCGAATACCGCGACGATCATCAGCGCGAGGATTTTACCCGGCAGCACCAGCATCGCATCGTTGATGCGGCCCAGCACCTCTTCCAGCCAGCGACCGGCGACCGCCGCCAGCAGCGCCAGCAGCGTACCGACCAGGCTGGCAAGGATTGCTGCGGTCAGCGCCAGGCCAATCGAGTAGCGTGCGCCGACCAGCACGCGGCTGAAGATATCGCGGCCCAGATAGTCGGTGCCGAACCAGAATTCGCGGCTGATATCGCCGAACAGCGGACCGGCCCCGATATCCTCGACGTTATGCGGCGCCAGCGAGCCGCCGAATATCGCCATAAAAATCCAGAACAGGGCGATCAGCAGGCCGATGCGGCCGCTGATGTTGAGAGATTGAAAGAAGCGCCACGGCAGCGTGAGTGTGTTCATCAGCCCCTCCACTTAGGATTAAACGCAATGGTCAGAATATCCGCGGCCAGCAGCAGTACCAGGTAGCAGCAGGCGAAGAACATCACGCACAGCTGGACCACCGGCAGATCGCGGTTGCTTACCGCATCCACCAGCTGGCTGGCAACGCCCGGATAGCTGAAGATGCTTTCGATAATAATTACCCCGCCGAACAGGTAGGAGAGGCTCAGCGAGATGGCGTTGGCAATCGGCCCCACCGCGTTAGGCAGCGCGTGGCGCAGCATGGCGCGCACCGGCGAAACGCCTTTCAGCAGGGTCATTTCCAGGTACGGGCTGTCCATCTGGTTGACGATAGCGGCGCGGGTCATACGCGCCATCTGTGCCACCACTACGCAGCACAGCGTCACCACCGGCAGCGCGAAGGTGCGCAGGAAGCCGAGGAAATCCTGGTGGGTGGACCCCAGCGACATCGCCGGGACCCACTGCAGCTTCACCGCAAAAATCAGCACGGCAACGGTCGCCACCAGAAACTCCGGCACCGCCACCACCGACATGGTGCCGACCACCAGCGCGCGGTCCAGCATCGAACCGCGCTTCATGGCGGCGGTGATGCCGATAAACAGCGCCACCGGCACCGACACCACCGTAGTGGTGGCCGCCAGCTGGAAGGTCGCCGGAATACGCTGCGACACCAGCTGGCTGACCGGCAGATTACTGGCGAACGAGGTACCAAAATCGCCCTGAAGCATTCCGGCCAGCCAGCCCAGGTAACGCGCAATCAGCGGCTGATCCAGTCCCAGCTGTTGGCGCAGCGCCGCCACCGTTTCCGGGGTGGCTGACTGGCCAAGGATCATTTGTGCTGCATCGCCCGGCAGCATGCTGGTGATAAAGAACACCAGCATTGAGACGATCAGCAGCGTAAGTAAACCCGACCCTACGCGCCGGAATATCAGTTTGAAAATGTACCGATTCATCGCCGTTCTCCTTATCAGGAAGCGAGCCAGGCAAACTCGTGGAAGCGATAGCCCATCATCATTCCTGACGGCCAGGCCTCAACCCCTTTCACTTTGTTGCTGCAGCCGTCCATCGAACTGATGAAGGCCGGGATCAGCGTGCCGCATCCGTCGTAGATCAGCTTCTGCATATCGCCATACATCTGTTTGCGCTTGCCGAGATCGCTCTCGCCACGGGCGGCGGTGACCAGCTGATCGAACTGCGGGTTCTTCCAGCCGGACTCGTTCCACGGTGCGCTGGAGAGGTAGAACTGGGAGAACAGCATATCCAGCGTCGGGCGCGGGTTAACCGAGCCGTAGCCAACCGGGTCTTTCATCCAGTGGGATGACCAGTAGCCGTCATACGGCACGCGGCGCACGGCGACGTTCAGACCGGCCGAGCGGGCAATTTGCTGGATCAGCTGGCCGCCTTCTACGGCACCTTCGATGTTCGGCGTGGTGATGATTTCCACTTTCGCACCGACCATATTGGCTTTTTTCAGGTGGAACTTCGCCTTGTCGATATCCAGCGGGCGCTGCGGCAGCTCCTTGTTGTACATCGGGTGCCACGGCGGAACCGGGGTATCGTTACCCACATCACCGAAGCCCTGCAGCACGGTTTTCACGATCATTTCGCGCGGCTGCAGATACTTCATTGCCAGCACGAAGTCCGGGTTGCTGCCGGGCGTGGCGTCGGTGCGGATAATCAGGTCGCTGTACATGCCGGATTTACTTTCCAGCACGTTGAACTTACCGTTCTGCTTCAGGCGCTTCACGTCGTTGGCCGACAGGGTAGACACCATCTGCAGGTCGCCGGACATCAGGGCATTAACGCGCGCGGCCGGATCGGTCACGCCCATCAGCTCAACTTCGTCCAGACGCGGCAGGCCCGGCTTGAAGTAGTTTTTATTTTTGCTGCCGACGGTGCGCACGCCCGGCTGGAACTCTTTCAGGGTGAACGGCCCGGTGCCGATCGCTTTGGTAAAGTCTTTGGTGCCGTCCGGCACAATCAGGAAGGAGCTGGTCGCCAGAATCGACGGCAGGTCGAAGTTGGCCTGCTCCAGTACGATCTGCAGTTCAGACGGGCTGACCGCTTTGAATTCTTTCATCTGTCCGGCCAGGGTGATGGCCGTTGAGGCCACCGCCGGATCTTTATGGCGGCTCAGGGAGTAAATCACGTCTTCTGCGGTCAGCGCCTTGCCGTTGTGGAAGGTCACGCCCTGGCGCAGCTTCACCTGCCAGGTCAGGCCATCGCTGCTTTCAATGCTTTCCGCCAGCGCAGGCTGCGCCTTCAGGTCTTTATCCAGTTCGGTCAGGCCGCTGTAGAACATAAACAGACGGCAGTAGTCGCCGCTGTTGCTGCCTTTTGCCGGGTCCAGCGTGTCGCTGGCCGAGGCGTTCGCCACCGCCGCGCGCAGCTTGCCGCCCATGACGGGGGTTTCGGCCGCATAGCTGAACTCCGGGAAGCCAATCAGGCCGGTGCTCATCACCGCGCCCGCCGACAGCAGCTTCATCATGCTGCGACGGGAGATAGACACATCCGTAATGGCCTGGGTTAAGGACGGGTTAACACGGCTAAATTCTTTACGAAATTTACTCATCAGTACACCCCTAAAGCGTTGTTAATCTGCGATAACCTTTCCGGTTCGGGCAGCGGCACTGCGCGGCCCGTACCGGCGATCATCAGGAGAGCCGATCCTTAGCCTTGTAATACAGGCCCGCTACCGGCAGGAACCACGGTTTCCCAAAGTAGCCGGGAACCGCGGGCCAGCTGCTGCGCTGCCACGGATTGTTGTTGGCCTTTTCTGCTACCAGGTCGGCCATCACCCGCCCCATCCATACCGACATTTGCGTACCGTGACCGCTGTAGCCCAGCGAGTAGAACACCCCTTCGTGTTCTCCCGCATGCGGCAGGCGGTCGGCGGTCATATCCACCAGCCCACCCCAGCAGTAGTCGATCGGCACATGACCGAGGGAAGGAAACATCTTCTGCATGCTGGCCTTCAGCACGTCACCGCTGCGGGCATCGGAGGTCGGGCTGCTGATGGCGAAGCGTGCGCGGCCACCAAATACCAGACGACGGTCGGCGGTGGTGCGCATGTAGTTACCGATATTGAGCGAGGTCACATAGGTGCGATCGCCCGGCAGCAGGCGGTTCAGTACGCGTTCTTCCAGTGGGGCCGTTACCACGACGAAACTGCCCACCGGAATAATGCGGCGCTGGAACCACTCAAACGGGCCGATATTGGAACACCCGGTCGCCATCAGCACTTTTTCCGCCACGATGTCGCCTTTCGCCGTGCTGACGCGGTGGCGATAGCCGTTCAGGCGGGTCAGTCCGGTGACTGCGGTGTGCGGATAGATTGCCGCGCCGGCACGCGCGGCCGCTTCCGCCAGCCCGACGCCGAATTTACCCATATGCATCTGGCCGCCGTGCTGCTGTAACAGGCCGCCGTGAAAGTTCGGCGAATCGATCTCGCGCAGCACATCATCGCGGCTGAGAATTTCCACATCCGGATCCACATGGCGCTTCATCATCTCGCAGGCGGCCACCAGCGACGGCATATGCGACGCTTTACTCGCCAGCTTCAGCTTGCCGCAGCGGCGGAAGTCGCAGTCGATCTGCTCATCGGCCACCACGCGCTGCACATAGTCCACCGCGTCGGCAAAGGCGCGATAGTAGCGAGTTGCCTGCTCCACGCCCTGGCTGGCGACCAGCGCAGAGAAGTTCTGCGCCACGCCGGTATTGCAGTGGCCACCGTTGCGGCCCGAGGCCTGGCTCATCACCTGCCCCGCTTCCAGCACCACGACGTTTACGCCGCTGCGCGCCAGATTCAGCGCGGCGGAGATGCCGGTAAAGCCGCCGCCAATCACCACCACATCGGCCGTGGCCGGTAAATCGCCGGTAGCAGCACCGGTAAACTCGGGTGCCGTTGCCTGCCAGAATGATTCCAGTTTCATCGCCTGTTCCTCTGTGCCCTTACAGCCCTACAACGCCCGGAAGACCGTCAACACCGCTAATTTCGGTGTATTCATAGGCCGGGTTGCCCGGGCCGTGCCCGCGGTTCACATACACTTTATGTTTGATGCCCAGGTCATACGCGGTCATCAGGTCATAGCGCAGGCTGCTGGAGACGTGCAGGATCTCTTCCGGTCCACAGTTCAGCTTGTTGAGCATGTACTCAAAGCCCTTCATCTGCGGCTTATAGGCACCCACTTCTTCGGCGGTGATGGTCATATGGATCGGCGCACCCAGCCGCGGAATGTGGTTTTTAATCAGTTCATTGGTGGAGTTGGTCAGCAGCACCAGCGGGAATTCCTCCGCCACTTTCGCCAGACCGGCCGGGACGTCCGGATGCGGACCCCACGTGGCACAGGCTTTCATCACCGCGTCGCAGTCCGCCTGTGTACACTCCACGCCCCATTTGTTCGCGGTGCGGTACAGCGCGTTCGCCACCACCAGCGGATAGAGTTTGAAGGCACCCAGCACTTCATCCTGACGGTAGGATGAGAAGTCGTCGGTAAACGCCCTCATCCGCTCAGGACTGATGCGATCCGCGAAGATGGCGGCAGCAGCACCGGCCATATCGAAGTTGATCAGCGTGCCGTAGCAGTCGAAGGTGATAAATTTCGGTTTGAACACAGCCATTACGCTACCTCTTCAGAGTTCGGTGTTTCGTTAAGGGTTTCAGAAATCGATCAGCACGCTTTTGTAGCGCTGGCAGGCTTCAAACGCCTGGCGACCTAAATCCTTGCCAATGCCGGAGCCGTGGAAGCCCCCGGTTGGGATAATAAAGTCGCCGGAGCGGCCGTAGCGGTTAATCCACACCGTACCGGCGGCGATACCGCGCATCGCGCGCAGGGCGCGGTCAATATTTTTGGTATGCACCCCGGCGCACAGTCCGTAGGTCGGGTGTGACGCCAGCGCCAGGCCTTCGGCTTCGTCGTCGAAGATCTGCACGGTCAGCACCGGCCCGAAGATCTCTTCCTGTACCGCCGGGTTGTCGTTGCTGATGACGCTGAGCAGCGTCGGCTGCCAGAAGTAACCTTCACCGGTGTCGGCAAAACGCTCGCCGCCCACCAGCACCTCCGCGCCCTGCTGCCGCGCGCTGCTGACCACCGAGGCCACTTTCGCCGCCTGGCGGGCATCAATCATCGGCGCGTAGCGGCTGTTCTCATCCCAGGTGACGCCGGGACGGAAGCACTGGCACAGTTCGATAAGCTTGCCGAGCAGCGCATCGGCGATGCCGCGCTGCACGATTAGTCGGGTGCCGGCAACGCAGGCCTGGCCGCCGTTGGCGGTGAAGCCGCGCAGGATGCGCCCGGCGACCTCATCAATATCCCCGGCGTCGTCAAACACCAGCTGCGGGCTTTTACCGCCCAGCTCCAGGGTCACCGGCTTCATGCCGTTAAACGCGGCGTCGCTCATAATGCGTGCGCCGGTGGCGGTGGAACCGGTAAAGGAAACTTTGCGCACCAGCGGGTGAGCCACCAGCGCGCTGCCGGTAACGGCACCGCCGCCCTGCACGATGTTCAGCACACCGGCGGGCAGGCCCGCCTGCACCGCCAGTTCGGCCATACGCACGGTGGAGAACGGCGTCAGCTCGGAAGGCTTCAGCACCACGGCATTTCCTGCTGCCAGCGCCGGACCGCATTTCCAGGAGGCCATAGACAGCGGGAAGTTCCACGGGGTGATCGCGCCGATGACGCCGTAAGGCTCCGGCACCAGCATGCCGAGGCTGGCATCGCGGGTCGGCAGCACGTCTCCGCTGTATTTATCTGCGCACTCGGCGTAAAAGCGGATCGCCTCGGCGGTAAAGGGGATTTCGTGATTAACGACGTCGCTAATCGGGCGGGTGGAGCCCAGCGATTCCAGCTGCGCCAGCTGGGTGTCGCTGGCAATCAGGTCGGCCCAGCGTCTGAGTACCGCACCGCGCTGGCGCGGCGGGCAGCTGGCCCAGCCGCTTTCGCGCACCGAGCGATCCGCGATGTTGACGGCTTCATCCACCTTCTGCGCGTCAGCCTCATACAGCTGACCGGCAGGCAGTCCGTCGGAAGGACGATTCACCTGCAGCGCATTGCCTTCTCCGGCCTGATGCTGGCCGTTGATGTAGTGCCCTGCGGGTAATGCTATTTTTTCCGGGTCAAAACTTAGCATGATGGATCCTTATTCAGACCGGGCCGGGAAATTATTTATCGGCGCCTTATCTGGCTGGCTGACTAACTATGTTTTCGGCTTTGGTTATTCGCCTTTGTATTAAGTAATGCAGAAAGTATGCCAGTCGGCTAAAAAATAAAAATGCGTAAAACAGACGTCAGAAAAATTTTGTGCCGTAATAACGGGGTATTTTTTACAGTTAAACCGACTATTTAAATAGATGATTTTCATCACAAAAAGAACGCACCACGATGGTGATTCTGGTACTAAACCTGCACCAGAGGAGAGCAGAGGCAATTACGCATTTGATTAAGTGATAGCCATCACAAATAAAAAAGCCCGCACCATTTTAGGGTGCGGGCCTTGTCTAAGAATTCAAAAAAAAGTATTTACAAACTGCCGAAATGGAATGCCTTGGACTCCAGATATTCTTCAATACCGTAACGGGAACCTTCGCGGCCTATTCCGGAGAGTTTAATGCCGCCAAACGGCGCGACCTCCAGCGAGACGGAACCTGTATTAAATCCGACCATACCGAATTCCAGCGCTTCACCGACTCGCCAGGCGCGGCGTATATTTTCGGTGAAGAAGTAAGCACCCAGACCAAATGGCGTATCGTTCGCCATATTAATCGCTTCCTCTTCCGTATCAAAAATAAACAGCGGCGCCACCGGCCCAAAGGTTTCCTCATGGGCAATGCGCATTTTGGTCGTCACATCGCCGAGCACCGTTGGCGCCACGAAGGTACCGTTCCCGCTGCTGACCCCGCCGGTCAGCACCGTCGCGCCGAGCTGTTCAGCATCGGAGATATGGCTGTTCACTTTTGCCACCGCCGCCGCGTTGATCAGCGGGCCGATGGTGCTGCCGTCGGCAAAACCGTCGCCGACCTTCAGCTTCGCCACCTCGGCCAGCAGGCGCTCCACCACTTTTGGATAGATGCCGCGCTGTACCAGAATACGGTTCGCACAAACGCAGGTCTGGCCCGCGTTGCGGAACTTGCTGATCATAATGCCGCTGATGGCGATATCGAGGTCGGCATCATCAAAGACAATCAGCGGCGCGTTGCCGCCCAGCTCCAGGCTCAGGCGCTTGATGCTGTCCGCGCTCTGCTGCATCAGCAGCTGGCCTACGCGGGTGGATCCGGTAAAGGAGATTTTCCGCACCGTGCGGCTGCCGGTCAGGGTTTCCCCGATCTCTTTCGGCAGGCCGGTCACCACCTGCAGCACGCCCGCCGGAATACCGGCGCGCTGGGCCAGTTCAATCAGCGCCAGCGCCGATAGCGGGGTCAGTTCGGAAGGCTTGACGATAATCGGGCAGCCCGCCGCCAGCGCCGGGGCCACTTTACGGGTGATCATCGCAATCGGGAAGTTCCACGGCGTGATGGCCGCGGCGACGCCCACCGGCTGCTTCAGTACCAGAATACGGCGATCTTCGCTCGGTGCCGGGATGGTATCGCCATAAATGCGGCGCGCCTCTTCGGCAAACCACTTAACGAAACCGGCACCGTAAAGCACTTCGCCTTTGGCCTCGGCCAGCGGCTTGCCCTGTTCGGCGGTCATGATTACCGCCAGGTCGTCGGCGTTATCCAGGATCAGCTGATGCCATTTCTCCAGCAGCAGCGCGCGGGAGGCGTTGGTGGTTTTGCCCCAGCTTTTACGCGCCGCTTCCGCATAATCAATCGCCCGCTGGGTCTCTTCCGCGCCCAGCGCGGGAATAGTGCAGAGCACTTCACCGCTGGACGGGTTGATCACCGGCAGCGTTTCACCATTGATGGCGTCCTGCCAGGCTCCGGCAAAAAAGGCCTGCTGGCGCAGCAGGGTGGCGTCCCGTAAACGTGATGCAAACATGGCAACTCCTGAATAGGTTATCGATCCTCTGCTATCCAATGTAGCGGAGAGCGGACGACGGATGCTGCGCTATGCGGCGGAGGGATACGCCGGGAAAAGGGTTTTCCGGGGCGAAACGAAATTTTATGCCGTGGGGGTATTTCACGCGGGGTTCCGCCACGGTCGCGCAGCCACCAGCGCCAGCAGTATCAGCCCGGCGGCCAGGCCGAAAGTCACGTTCAGCCCGCGTGAGGCCGCGTCCACGGCGGGAAGGCCCCGCCCCGCCGCCGCATATACTGCCGCCATCAGCCCGGCACCGCCGAGAAAGCCCAGATTACGGCTGAGGTTCATCATGCCGGAAATCAGCCCGCTCCGTGCCGGATCGGCCCCTTTCAGCAGCGCGGTATTGTTGGATGCCTGAAATAAAGCATAACCTGCGGTCAGCAATATCAGCCCGATGGCATAACCGCCGCGGCCCATCGTCTGCGGCAGCACGGCAAGCAGCCCGCATCCGGCCGCGGCCGCCAGCAGGCTGAATACGGTTGCGCGATCTGAGCCAATCCTGTCCACCAACTGCCCGGCGGGCAGCCCTGCGGCGACGGCAACCAGCGGCCCCAGCGCCATCAGCAGGCCGCTCTGGCGCGGATTAAGATGCAGTCCGGCGGCAAGATAAAAAGGCCCGACGACCAGCGTGGTCATCATCACCGCCGCCACCACCAGGCTGAGCAGCAGCCCACAGGCCAGCGTCCGCTGACGCAACAGCGGATCCAGCTTGCTCGCCGTCATTGACCGGGAGGCCGGCAACCGGTCAGCGTCAGTCATTGCGGCTGAACGGGCTGTGGCTGCCGTGTCTGCTGGCATGAGCGATGCCGGATTTCTGGCTTTCGCGGAATCACTCACCGGCGGCAGACTGTGCCGGATCAGCAGCCACAGCAGCAGGCCGGGAAGCAGATTAATCAAAAACAGCGCCCGCCAGCCAAAGGCCGCCACCAGCACGCCGCCGAACGCCGGCCCCATTGCCGTGCCGAGCGCGGACAGCGACCCCATCACCCCCATCGCCCGCCCGCTGCGTTCGGCCGGAACCACCTGCACCACCAGCGCCAGGCTGTTCACCAGCATCATTGCCCCACCCAGCCCCTGGACCAGGCGCGCGGCAATCAGCCAGCCGAGACGATCGGCCAGCCCGCAGCCCAGTGAGGAAAGCGTAAACAGCAGCACGCCAGCGGCCAGCAGTCGCCGGCGGCCATAGCGATCGCTCAGCCAGCCCATCGCCAGCACGGAGCCGGTCACCGCCAGCAGATAGGTCAGCACCACCCACTGGATCTGGGAAAATGTGGCGTGGAAGAACGCAGCAAGCGTCGGCAGCCCGATACTGGCGATGCTGCTGCTCATTGAGGAAACCAGGGTAGTCAGCCCCAGCGCACAAAGCGCGGCGGAGGATGAAAGTGCTGATTGATAAGAGGTCTGGCTCATGGTTGAAACTCCGGATGATTTTCCCCCAGCCTAAGCCCGCCGCTGATAAGGCGGAAGACGCACCGGTTGCAGGTTATTCGTGCACCTGACGCCATCTCACTCATTCACTGTGCTAACATCAGCGGATGAGCAAACCCGATCTGAACCTGCTGTTTACCCTTAATGCGCTGCTGAGCGAAGGCAGCGTGGCGGCCGCCGCACGTCGCCTGCAGCTCAGCCCCTCGGCCATGAGCCGCTCGCTGGCGCGTCTGAGGCAGGTGACCGGCGATCCGCTGCTGGTGCGCGCCGGGCGCAGGCTGGTGCCAACGCCGCACGCCCTGGAGCTGAATCAGTCCATCGCCCGGCTGGTCGATGAGGCGGAGGCGGCGCTGCGTCCGGCGGCGGCGCTGGATCTGACGCGGCTGGAGAGGATTTTTACCCTGCAGACCCGCGATGGCTTCGTGGAGAATTTCGGCCCGGCGCTGGTGGCACGCGTGCGCCGCGAAGCGCCGGGGGTCTGCCTGCGCTTCGTGCCCAAGCTGACCCGCAGCAGCCAGACGCTGCGCGACGGCAGTGTCGATCTGATTACCGGGGTGGTGGATGCGGAAGCCGGGCCGGAACTGCGCACCCGCCTGCTGTTCGAGGATCGGCTGGTGGCGGTGGTGCGCGAGGGCCATCCGCTGGCGGATGCGCCCCTGACGCTCATGCGCTATGCCGCAGGCGAACACATCCTGACCGGGCGCAGCGGCGAGCTGAAGGGCAGAGCGGATGATGCGCTGGTGGCTCAGGGGCTGGAGCGGCGTATTATCGCCATCGTTGACGGCTTTGCCGCAGCGATTGCGCTGGCGCGGGGATCGGACCTGATTGCCACCGTGCCGTCGCGCTACACGCAGAATCTCCGTCATGGCACCGTCACCCTGCCCCTTCCGTTAGCCCCGCTGACCATGCGCATCTCCATGCTGTGGCATCCGCGGATGGACGGCGATCGCGCACACCAGTGGCTGCGCGACTGCCTGCGGGAAGTGTGCTGCGCCGAAGACGGTACGATCGGATCCGGGCGTCGATAGCCGGTTCTTCTTTCGCGCTCAGCACAAGATCCGGCATCAGGCTGGCGGCATGAATGCGCCACCGGAATGGTCGACAGTGGAACAATTCAAAAATCCCCAATATAATCAGCTCACTCATTCACCAACAGAATACATAAGGAGGATTGCCATGCTGACCCGTGAAGTTTTTTTAATTTCACTCGTCCTTAGCGATCGTCACCGCTCAAGCGTTACCGGTATCGTGCTGCGATAACCTGCTTGAGCGAAGCTGACTGACAATCTGAGAACTTCCCTCCGGCTTACCGGTTATCGTCGGCTTTATTGACGAGAGGCATCTCTTTGCCTGTAAAACTTGAGTAAGCACCATGACATTATTATCTGCACAATCCTTATCCTTCGATAACGCCTTCGGTCCTTTGCTGACGGAGATTTCTTTCGGCCTGAAGAAAGGCGACCGCATCGGGCTGATCGGCCATAATGGCTGCGGTAAAAGTACCCTGCTGAAAATCCTTAACGGAGAACTGGCGGCCCTGTCCGGGACGATCACAGTGGCTAACCACTGCATCATGGCCACGGTAGAACAGCATCTTCCTGCGACATTACAGGATGCGACACTGATTGATGCGGTGCAGAACGCTTTGCCCGGCAGCCTGCATCAGCCGGAGCGCTGGCAGGCCGAGGTGCTGCTGGCAACGCTGGGCTTTGAGGAAAAAACCTGGGGACTGGCCGCCGGAACGCTCAGCGGCGGGCAACATACGCGGTTGATGCTGGCGCGCGCGCTAATCCGTCAGCCGGATTTACTGCTGCTGGATGAGCCGAGCAACCATCTGGACCTGCCCACCCTGCTGTGGCTCGAACAGTTTCTGCGAAACTGGAGCGGCAGTTTTGTGCTGGTTTCCCACGATCGCAGCCTGCTGGACAGCGTCACCAACTGTACCTGGGTCCTGCGCGACAACCGGCTGCAATTTATCCGACTTCCCTGCTCTCAGGCGCGTCGGGCACTGGCGGAAAAAGATGCGGCGGACGCACTGCGCCGTCAATCCGAACAGAAGGAGATCGACCGCGTTACCCAAAGCGCTAAACGGCTGGCCATCTGGGGCAGCGTTTACGACAACGAAGGCCTGGCGCGTAAAGCCAAACAAATGGAAAAACAGATCGACCGGATGAAGGAAGATCAAACCGACGTCAGCGCAGGCAGTCAGTGGCAGCTGCGGCTTTGCGGTGAAGCCTTACCGGCGGATCGCGTGCTGGCATTTTCTGGCTTCCAGGTGCGGCCTGCCCCGGACGCGGCGGTGCTGTTTGAAGTCGGTGAACTTCGGGTGAAAAGCGGTGACCGTATCGCGCTGGTGGGCCGCAACGGCTGCGGGAAATCCTCGCTGCTGCAGCTTCTGTGGCAGGCATATTGCCAAATGGAAAACGCGACGGATGGGGTGATTTTCCATCCCAGAGTGCGCACGGGGTATTACGATCAGAGCCTGCGGCAGCTTCACGACGAGGACACGCTGTCGGATGCGTTGGCGAACTTTGCGCCGCTGACAGAAGAACAGCGAAAAATGGCCCTGATCGGTGTCGGTTTTCCGTATCTTCGCCATCAGCAAAAAGTCAGCTCGCTGAGCGGCGGCGAGCGTTCGAGGCTGCTTTTTATCGGGCTGACGCTGGCCAATTACTCGCTGTTGCTGCTCGACGAACCGACCAACCACCTGGATATGGAAGGAAAAGAAGAGCTGGCAGAAACGCTTAAAACCTTCAGCGGCGCGGTACTGCTGGTTTCTCACGATCGGGTGCTGATTGAGCAAAGCTGTAACCGATTCTGGCTTATTCATCAGCAGCGGCTGGCGGAGTGGCACAGTCTCGCGCCGGTTTACGCCCTGCTGGCCGATACGCCGGTGCCGGATTCCCCTGCGGCGGGAAAAACACCGGTGGCCACGTCTGTCGTTGCAACTAACGAAGAAGAACGCTGGCTGACGACACTTCTCGAGCTGGAAAGTAAACTGGCAGAAGATCGGGCGCGCAGGCCCAGACATCAGAAACCGCAATTACAGCAGCAGTGGCAACGGCAAATCGCCGAACTGAACGCCCTGCTGGGACTGAATTAGCGATTGAACCGGCGGTCGCCCTGCTCTGGCCTTCGCGGAATGGAGGGCGATCGCGCACACCCGTGGCTGCGCGATGCTCTTTGGGCGGTCCGTGCCGCTGAAACGGCGGCGATCAGATCTGGAAGTCGATTGCCGGTTCTTCTTCGTTGCTCAGTGCCAGCGCCTGGCGCTTGATCTCTTCCAGGGAGAGATTCGCGTTGCACAGCTCCAGGAACTGCCAGACGTAGTTACGCTGCAGCTGGCCGCGCTTCAGGCCCAGCCAGACGGTGTTGGACTCGAACAGATGGCGCGCCTCAAGGCGAACCAGATCCGAGTTTTCATCCAGCTGGCAGGCCTGGTCGGCCAGGATACCCACCCCCAGCCCCAGCTCAACGTAGGTTTTCACCACGTCGGAATCCTGGGCGCTGAGGACGATGTCCGGCTTCAGGCTGGCGGCATGAAACGCGCGGTCAACGCGGGAGCGCCCGGTGATCCCCTGACGATAGGTGATCAGCGGATAGCGGCTGAGGGTGGCCAGCGTCAGCGGCTGCTGCTGGATCAGCTCGTGGCCTTTTGGCACCAGCAGGGCATGATGCCAGCTGAACCAGGGGAACGCCGCCAGCGCCGGGTTGTTCACCACCTGCTCGCTGGCAATGCCGATGTCGGCCTCACCGGCAACCAGCATCGAGGCGATCTCCTGCGGCGATCCCTGATTGAGTTCCAGCCGCACGTGGGGATAGAGTGCGCGAAACGCTTTAATCACTTTAGGCAGGCTGTAGCGCGCCTGGGTATGGGTGGTGGCGATGGTCAGTACGCCGCTGGATTCGTTGGTAAACACGTCGGCCAGACGGCGAACTTTACCGGCCTCATCAAGGATGCGTTCGGCGATGGTCAACAGCGCTTTGCCGGGTTCAGTCATCCCCAGCAGGCGTTTTCCCCGGCGGATGAAAATCTCAACCCCCAGTTCATCTTCCAAATCGCGAATATGGCGGCTGACGCCTGACTGTGAGGTGAACAGCGCGTTAGCCACTTCGGTGAGATTAAACTCGCAGCGAGCCGCTTCCTTGATGATTTTAAGTTGCTGAAAATTCACGCGCTTTGCTCCCTCTGTTATTTGCTGGTTTCCTTCATGTTAAGGACGCAAATTGATAGCAACAAATAATAAAAAGAGGTTTTATATGCTTTTTAGCGATAAGGCGGAAGTGAGGCGCGCGGCTGCGCGCCCGGCACAGAGGGATTAACCAACCAGCATCAGTTCACGATCTTCAACGACCGGTCTGTTGAGCAGCGATAATAAAATATTCTTTACGGCCTGCGCTGATGGGGAGAGCGGCTGACGCGTTGAAACATTAAGCGACAGCGGCAGGTTCAGCGTCGGGCTGCCGATCCGCGCCATCCAGGCGTTCGTGGAGCTGACCAGCGCACGCGCGGCGGACTCCGGCAGAACGGTAACGCCCATCCCGCTGGAAACCGCAGCGGTCAGCGTGGCGATGGATTCAATTTCCCCGATAATTCTGGCGCTGAGGCGGCGCAGGGAGAAGGCTTCATCCACGCGTTTACGCACGGCGCTGTAATCACGCGGCAGGAACAGATTCATTTCCGCCACGGCGGCGAGGTCAACGTGCTGTCCCGGACAGGCGGTAGCGCCAACCAGATATAATTCTTCTTTCAGCAGCGGGATGCTGGTAATGCCGGCGGTTGGGGAACGATCGTAAAGCACCGCCATGTCAAGCTGTCCATTCATCACTTTTTCGTTTAATGAAGAACCGCTGTTCTCGTGCAGATAGACCAGCACTTCCGGGAACTGTTCACGCACCGTTTGCAGCAGCGGCATGGTCAGTGAAGAGGCGGCGGTGCCCGGTGCCAGCCCGATGGAGACCTGCCCCGACAGAATCTGTCCGGCGTTAACCACCGCCAGCTGCGCCTGTTCGCACTGGCGTAAAATGGTGCGGGCGTGGGAATAGAGGATCTTACCCGCTTCGGTCGGCGTTACGCCGCGCTTGGTGCGGATCAGCAGCTGCTGGTCGAGTTCATTTTCCAGCGTGGCAACCTGCTGGCTGAGTGCTGGCTGTGCAATATGCAGGACTTCAGCGGCCTGGGTCAGGCTGCCGATATCGACGATTTTCACGAAATATTTCAGTCGTCTTAAGTTCATTTTGCCTCCGTCACGTATCCCCGGGTGCCCGTTTTGGCGGGCGTTTGTAATAAGTATTCACTCTGACACGGTTATCTTTGCAATTGACGTGCCAGAAATTGACGATTGAACGGGAGGCCGTGAATGGGCCGTCTAACAGGCGGTAAAATAAGAGAATCTGATTACCCACTAAGGAGTATGCCTCAGGATTGACGTCTGGACGGGGTTATCGGGCGGCGGCGGGTGCACGGTGATGGTGCAGGAGATGCGTTGGTGAGGTGCGGGTCAGGGAGATAAAAAAACCGCCACCCGGAGAGGTAGCGGTCTGTTTTGTTTAACGCGATCCGGGCTTACGCCCTGCCCGAATGCCGTCGCTCACATCAGCGTGCGCCAGCTACCGCTTCCTGAGCCAGTCGGGTAATGCGGTCGTAGTCGCCCGCTTCCAGCGCATCGGCCGGAACCAGCCAGGATCCGCCAATACACAGCACGCTCTTCAGCGCCAGGTAGTCGCGATAGTTGGCCGGAGAGATCCCGCCCGTCGGGCAGAAACGCACCTGCGGGAACGGTCCACCAATCGCCTGCAGCGCCTTGACGCCGCCGTTGGCCTCCGCCGGGAAGAATTTAAACTCGCGCAGGCCGTAATCCAGCCCGGTCATCAGTTCTGATACGGTGCTGATACCTGGGATCAGCGGTACCGGACCGTCTACCGCGGCACGCAGCAGCGGCTCGGTCAGCCCCGGGCTGATAACAAACTGGGCACCGGCGTCGGTGACTTCTTTCAGCTGCTGGGCGTTCAGTACCGTACCGGCACCGACGATCGCTTCCGGCACTTCCCGCACCATCGCTTTCAGCGCATCGAGGGCGCACGGGGTGCGCAGGGTCACTTCCAGCACGCGCACGCCGCCGGCGACCAGCGCTTTGGCCATCGGCACCGCGTGTTCCAGCTTGTTAACGACAATCACCGGAACAACGGGACCGGTGGTCAGGATCTGTTCTGCGCTTGTTTTCCAGTTACTCATTAACACCCTTCTCCTGTCTGGCCTGCTTTGCCTCGTTGAGGTGGCAGGCAAATATAATGCGGCGGTACGGAAACGATGTCTTACCTTACAACAGTGCCGGAGCATCGTCTATCGCTCTCCTCTGTTTTTGAAACACAGGTTCAAAAATATTTTTATTATTGTGTCATTTTCAAAATATTGCGCCCGGCTACTCGCCTGACGATTCAGGTGCATCCTGACGGCTCTGCCGCTGCCCGCCCGTTGGGTAGCTTTAAGCCTGCACCTGCCAGGCTTCCCCTCTCCGGCAAAAAAAACGGCCCACACTTTCAGTGCAGGCCGCTTATCTGCGCGAGAGCGTCAGAAGGACTTACTCGATTTCGTTCCAGGAACGGCCATCGCGCGTGATCATGGCTACGGAAGCCACCGGCCCCCATGTGCCCGCCTGGTACGGCTTAGGTGCATCTTTATCTGCAGCCCATGCGTCCATGATGGAGTCGACCCACTTCCACGCCTCTTCCACTTCGTCACGGCGCACAAACAGCGCCTGAATGCCGCGCATGGTTTCCAGCAGCAGACGCTCATAGGCGTCCGCCAGGTGCGACTGGTTAAAGGTTTCGGAGAAGCTCAGGTCCAGCTTGGTTTTCTGCAGGTTGTGCTTGTGATCCAGGCCCGGCACCTTGTTGAGGATCTCGATTTCCACGCCTTCGTCCGGCTGCAGGCGGATCGTCAGTTTATTCTGCGGCAGTTCCGGCCAGGTGTCTTTAAACAGGTTCAGCGCCGGGTTTTTGAAATACACCACCACTTCGGAACATTTGGTCGGCAGACGTTTACCGGTACGCAGGTAAAACGGTACACCCGCCCAGCGCCAGTCGTCGATGTCAACGCGGATGGAAACGAAGGTTTCGGTGCTGCTCTGCTTGTTCGCACCCTCTTCTTCCAGATAACCCGGGACTTTTTTGCCCTGCACAAAACCTGACGTATACTGGCCGCGCACGGTTTTATCGCGCACGTTGGTGTGGTCGATACGGCGCAGGGAGCGCAGCACTTTCACTTTTTCATCGCGGATGCGGTCGGCAGACAGATCGGCAGGCGGCGACATGGCGATCATGGTCAGCACCTGCAGCAGGTGGTTCTGGATCATATCGCGCATCTGGCCGGCTTTATCGAAGTAACCCCAGCGGCCTTCGATACCCACTTCTTCAGCAACGGTGATCTGCACGCTGTCGATGGTACGGTTATCCCAGTTAGACGCGAACAGGGAGTTAGCGAAGCGCAGCGCCAGCAGGTTAAGAACGGTTTCTTTACCCAGATAGTGGTCGATACGGAAGACCTGGTTTTCTTGGAAGTATTCACCAACCTGGTCGTTGATTTCCTGCGAGGTGACCAGTGAGGTACCGAGCGGTTTTTCCATGACCACGCGAGCAGGCTGAGCGTTTAATTTCGCCTGGCCCAGCCCCTTACAAATGGCACCAAAGGTGCTTGGCGGCATCGCAAAGTAGTTGATGGTCACGCGTTTTTTCTGATCGAGCATTTTGCCCAGACGCGGGAAATGGCTGCTGTCATTGACATCCAGGTTGCAAAAATCAAGTCGGCTGCTGAGTTTATCCCACAGCGCTTCATCAATTTTTTCCTTCATGAAGGTTTCCAGCGCTTCACGTACCACTTTGGTATAGGCCGCTTTGTCCCATTCCGCACGGCCTACGCCGATGATGCGTGATTCTTCATGGATCTGGCCCGCTTTTTCAAGCTGGTACAGAGAGGGTAACAGTTTCCGGCGTGCCAGGTCGCCTTTGGCGCCGAAAATGACCAGATCGCATGCCTGGGCTGTTTGTGTAACCGCCATTTCATTCTCCTCGTTGCAGGATTAGACTGTCCATGTAGGTTCCGTAGTTGGACAGATCTTATTGTAATTTTATTTCAACACACTGTACTTCGTTTGCCCGGCCCGCGTAAACCAGGCGAGGTGACTCTGGCACAATGTATTCAATCTGATGCTTAAATAACTGGCAAGAACGGCAGATCGGCGTCTAAACTTTGCGTAATAAACCCCCGGTTCTGAGGGTGTTGTTACCGTTCTGAAAACCAGACACAGCTCAAACTATGGTAAAAAATGTCATGTTTTATCATTATGCTACTGCCGTCTTTACCGAAGCGCATTGTATATTCTCTACAAAATGACATCGATTTCTCCTCTGATTGAAATCGTCAGAATGTATGAGTGGGTAGTCCTATGAATATGCTGGAAAAAATTCAATCCTGCCTGGAAAATTTGAGCAAATCCGAGCGCAAAGTTGCCGTTGTTATCCTTGATTCCCCCACCACCGCGATGCATTCCAGCATTGCCCTACTGGCAAAAGCAGCCGGGGTCAGTGAACCCACCGTCAATCGTTTCTGCCATCGACTGAATACCAAAGGCTTCCCGGACTTCAAACTTCAGCTGGCACAAAGTCTGGCTAACGGCACGCCTTATGTCAGCCGCAACGTTGAGCAGGAAGACAGCGTGGAGTCCTATTCCGGGAAAATTTTCGAGTCGGCCATGGCCGGACTTGACCGGGTGAAACAGAGCCTGGATACCAGCGCCGTCAATCGTGCCGTTGATTTGCTGACGCAGTCAAAGAAAATTGCGTTTTTCGGTTTGGGTGCCTCTGCCGCCGTGGCGCATGACGCGATGAATAAATTTTTTCGCTTCAATGTGCCAGTGATCTATTCCGATGATATTGTGATGCAGCGCATGAGCTGTATGAACAGCAATGAGGGGGACGTGATGGTACTGATCTCCCACACCGGGCGCACGAAATCCATGGTTGAGCTGGCGAGGCTGGCGCGGGAAAATGATGCAACGGTGGTGGCGATCACCTCGCCTGATTCACCGCTGGCGCGCGAAGCCACGCTGGCGCTGACCCTGGATGTACCGGAAGATACCGATATTTATATGCCGATGGTTTCACGCCTCGCCCAGCTGACGCTGATCGATGTGCTGGCCACCGGTTTTACCCTGCGGCGCGGCGCGAAGTTTCGCGATAATTTGAAACGGGTTAAGGATGCATTAAAAGAGTCGCGTCTGGAAAAGGAAGGCCAGGTTAACAACAGTCATTAGTAATGAGTAACGACGATGAAGGTTCGGGCTTATCCGTTCCTTTCCTGTACCCAGAGATAAAACCTGGTAGTGCTTGCACTTGCAACACCACACTAAAAGTCAACGGAGTTATACATGTCAAGACGTCTCAGAAGAACCAAGATTGTAACCACACTGGGGCCTGCCACGGATCGCGATAACAACCTTGAAAAAATCATCGCAGCAGGCGCCAATGTCGTTCGTCTGAACTTCTCACATGGCACAGCGGAAGATCATCAGAAACGCGCCGACAACGTTCGCGCGATTGCGGCCAAACTGGGCCGTCACGTTGCCATCCTGGGCGACCTGCAGGGGCCGAAAATTCGCGTTTCCACCTTTAAAGAAGGCAAAGTCTTCCTGAATATCGGTGAACGCTTCCTGCTGGATGCCAGCCTGGGCAAAGGCGAAGGCGATAAAGAGAAAGTCGGTATCGATTATAAAGGCCTGCCCGCTGACGTGGTGCCTGGCGATATCCTGCTGCTGGACGACGGCCGCGTACAGCTGAAAGTGCTGGAAGTTCAGGGCATGAAGGTCTTCACCGAAGTGACCGTCGGTGGCCCGCTTTCCAACAACAAAGGCATTAACAAGCTGGGTGGCGGCCTGTCAGCCGAAGCGCTGACCGAAAAAGACAAAGCCGACATCCTGACCGCGGCACAGATCCGCGTGGATTATCTGGCCGTCTCCTTCCCTCGCTGTGGTGAAGACCTGAACTACGCTCGCCGCCTGGCGCGCGAAGCGGGCTGTGAAGCAAAAATCGTCTCTAAAGTGGAGCGTGCTGAAGCGGTTGCCACTCAGGAAGCCATGGATGACATCATCCTCGCCTCCGACGTGGTGATGGTCGCCCGTGGCGATCTGGGCGTTGAGATTGGCGATCCGGAGCTGGTTGGCATTCAGAAAGCGCTGATCAGCCGTGCGCGTCAGCTGAACCGTTCGGTGATCACCGCCACCCAGATGATGGAGTCGATGATTACGAACCCGATGCCGACCCGTGCAGAAGTGATGGACGTCGCCAACGCCGTGCTCGACGGCACCGATGCGGTGATGCTGTCTGCGGAAACTGCCGCGGGCCAGTACCCGGCTGAAACCGTATCAGCGATGGCGAAAGTGTGCCTGGGCGCGGAAAAAGTGCCAAGCATCAACGTCTCCAAACACCGTCTGGACGTGCAGTTCGATAATATCGAAGAAGCCATTGCCATGTCGGCGATGTATGCTGCCAACCACCTGCAGGGCGTGACGGCAATCATTACCATGACCGAGTCTGGCCGCACCGCCCTGATGACCTCGCGCATCACGTCCGGCCTGCCAATCTTCGCCATGTCCCGCCACGAAAGCACCCTGAACCTCACCGCCCTGTATCGCGGTGTCACCCCGGTGTTCTTCGACAGCCACAACGACGGCGTGGCGGCCGCACACGATGCCATCAATCTGCTGCGTGAGAAGGGCTTCCTGGTGTCCGGTGACCTGGTCATCGTGACTCAGGGCGATGTGATGAGCACCACCGGCACTACCAACACCAGCCGGGTGCTGCGCGTCGACTAATCTCACTCGCCGCTGACGAATGAGAAGGGCCAGGCAACTGGCCCTTTTTTATTGCCAGCGTACTGTGTGGTTCTTATTAAAATGAGATAGATTAGCGGCCCCGCTCAGGCGGCGTTCGCCTTTACACTTTACCGGAAGGAGCCAGAATGGCGTCATTTGTTCCTCTGTCGAAACTTACTTCGCGACATTTGATTTTTCCTCTGTCGCTGGTGCTGTTTGAGTTCGCGACCTATATCGCTCATGACATGATCCAGCCGGGTATGCTGCTGGTGACGGAAGAATTTGGCGTGGGTCCGGAATGGGTATCCGCGTCGTTAACCGCCTATCTGATCGGCGGCATTATGCTGCAGTGGCTGCTTGGCCCCCTGTCGGACAAACTCGGCCGCCGCCCGGTGATTCTGGGCGGCGTGGCGTTCTTTATGCTGACCTGCATGGCGACGCACTGGGTGCAGAGCATTGAGCAGTTTGTGCTGCTGCGCTTCCTGCAGGGCACCAGCCTGTGCTTTATCGGTGCGGTGGGCTATGCCGCCATTCAGGAAGCCTTTAATGAAGCGCTGAGCGTGAAAATGATGGCGCTGATGGCCAATGTCGCCCTGCTGGCTCCGCTGGCTGGCCCGCTGGCGGGCGCGGCCTTTCTGGAGTTCAGCGACTGGCGCACCATGTTCTGGCTGTTTGGCGCGCTGACGGCGATCTCGCTGGTGGGTTTGTGGCTGACCATGCCCGAAACCTCCGGCAATCCTGACATGTCGCTGTCGCTGCCCTCGCTGGCGAAGGGCTATGCCATTCTGGTGAGGGATCGCCAGGTGATGAGCGGTTCGCTGGCTATCGGGCTGGTCACCATCCCCTGCCTGGCGTGGGTTGCCCTGTCGCCGGTGATCCTGATCCATGACGAAGGGCTGACGCGGATGGATTACGCGCTGCTGCAGCTGCCGGTATTTGTGGCGATGATTATCGGCAATCTGACGCTGGGCAAACTCGCCTCGCGCCTGCCGATCGATAAGCCGCTGCGGCTGGGCGCCTGGCCTATTCTGCTGGGGTTAGCCATTTCCAGCGTGGCCACGCTTATCGATAATCACAGCTATCTGTGGCTCACCGCCGGTCTGAGCATTTACGGCTTCGGCACCGGGCTGGTGAATGCCGGTTTATACCGCCTGACGCTGTTTTCCAACGACTCGGGCAAAGGCAGCGTGGCGGCCATGCTCGGCATGGTCAGTATCCTGGTCTTCGCCCTGGGTATCGAGCTGGCCAAGTTTGCCTACTTCAGCGACGGTTCGCGGGCGTTCAGCCTGGTGAATCTGGCCTGCGGCGTTGTCTGGTTCCTGCTGGTGCGGGGCTTCCTGCGCGAGTGGCAGCGCCGCTCCACCCTGACCGCGCTCTGACTTCGCCAGCACATTCGCCGCCCGGCGGCTGAACCCCGCTGGCTGGCGCATTAAAAAAAGCCGTCATCCCCTTAAGGATGACGGCTTTTTTATGCCGGATATGCCAGGCGTCAAACGCGCTGAACCTTACTTCCTGGGATAAAGCTCTTCACGGTCATAAGGCTCTTTTTCACCCGGCCTGCGGGTTTTCAACAGCTTCAGGATCCAGGTGTACTGTTCGGGATTCGGGCGAACGAAGATTTCCACCTCTTCATTCATCCGCCGCGCCAGCGTCACATCGTCCGCATCCAGCAGATCGTCCATCGGCGGACGCAGATGAATGGTCAGACTGTGGGTTTTACTGTCGTATACCGGGAACAGCGGCACCACTTTCGCCCGGCAAACCTTCATCAGGCGGCCGACCGCAGGCAGCGTGGCTTTATAAGTTGCGAAGAAGTCGACGAACTCGCTGTGCTCCGCGCCGTGATCCTGATCCGGCAGATAATAACCCCAGTATCCCTGCCGCACCGAGCTGATAAACGGCTTAATGCCGTCATTGCGCGCATGCATCCGGCCACCAAAACGGCGGCGCACCCGGTTCCAGACGTAGTCCATCACCGGGTTTCGCTGGTTGTGGAACATCGCGGCCATTTTCTGACCTTCCGAAGCCAGCACCATCGCCGGGATATCCACCGCCCAGCCGTGGGGCACCAGGAAGATGACGTTCTGCTGGGCTTCACGCAGCTGGTCGATCAGCTCGCGTCCCTGCCAGCGGATCCGCGGCAGAACCTTGTGCGGGCGCAGAGCCAGCTCGGCCATCATCACCATCGACTGCGGCGCGGTGGCGAACATCTCATCAATCATTTTTTCCCGCTCGGCTTCCGGCACCTCCGGCAGGCAGTACAGCAGGTTGATCTGCGCGCGACGCCGCGCGCTGCGGGCCAGTTTACCGGCCAGCCGTCCCAGCGAACCCAGTACCGGGTCGCGTAAACGGGGGTGAACCATAGCGATTGCAGCAAAGGCACCTACCGCCAGCCAGCTGCCCCAGTAGCGAGGTTGTAAAAAGGATTTCTTAAAAACAGGAATAAATTCAACGTGACTTTTTTTTATGTTTTCCATGCACTGGCCTCTACAATAACGGGCTAATGATAGTGTTGGCAGCTAATTTTGCAATGCATTACCCTGGAAAATTCCGGTAACTGGCCAGTAATCGGACCGGTTATACCCGGGTTCTCCGCTATCCACGAATAAAAAAGCCGACGGAATGCGAATTCCGTCGGCTCTGAAAACTCCGGCTGCGTTTACTTAAACTGCAGCTGCGGCACCACTTCACGAACCTGAGCCAGATAGTCGCTACGCTCTTTCCCTGCCAGGCCTTCCATCCGCGGCAGCTTGGCCGTTAATGGGTTCACCGCCTGGTTATTAATCCAGATTTCGTAATGCAAATGCGGGCCGGTTGAGCGACCGGTGCTGCCGGAAAGCGCAATGCGATCGCCGCGTTTCACTTTCTGACCCGGCTTCACCAGCAGTTTTTTCAGGTGCATATAGCGCGTCATGTACTGGCGACCGTGGCGGATCGCCACATAGTTACCGGCACCGCCGCTGCGCTTGGCGACGATAACTTCGCCGTCACCGACCGCCAGCACCGGCGTCCCCAGTGGGATAGCGAAATCCACCCCTTTATGCGGGGCAACGCGCCCGGTCACCGGGTTCAGGCGACGCGGATTAAAGTTGGATGATACGCGATACTGCTTAACCGTCGGGAAGCGCATAAAGCCGCGCGCCAGGCCGGAGCCGCTGCGGTCATAAAACTTACCATCCTCTGCGCGGATGGCGAAGTAGTCTTTATCTCCGCTGCGCATGCGTACGCCCAGCAGCTGGCTCTGTTCGCTCTTACCGTCCAGCATCTCGCGGGACATCAGCACCGAGAACCGATCGCCCTTGCGCAGCTTGCGGAAGTCCATCTGCCACTGCAGGGATTTGATCACCGCGCTGATTTCTGCGCTGGTCAATCCGGCGGCTTTGGCGCTGGTCACGAAACTGCCGTTAACTTCACCGCTCAGAACGTTGTTCTTCCACTCCCCTTTCTGCATTTCTGCCGAGGATTTGAAGCCGTCGCCTGCGCGATCGTAGGTACGGGTTTCACGGCGGGACACTTCCCAGGTCAGGCGCTGCAGCTGGCCGTCGTCCGTCAGCGTCCAGGAGAGCTGCTGGCCGATTTGCAGGTTACGCAGGTCTTTATCGCTTTTAACCAGCTGGGTGATGTCCGACATATCAATGCCGTACTGATTGAGAACGCTGCTGAGGGTGTCGCCGGTGGAGATCACGTAATCATGCGTGCCCAGTTCATCCGGGACATCCTGATCGATCTCATCTTTTGGCGTGTCATCATCCGGTGAAGGGGTGTCCTGGTCGATCGGCTCGCTGGCTTCAGGGAGCAGCGTGCGCAGCTCGTTTTTGTCCAGCTCGATGGTTTTGACTATCGGGCTTTCACTACCGGGATGATAGATGTAAGGCCGCCAGACGGTGACGGCCAGTGTAACGACGGTAAGTGACCCCAGCATGATGCGGTGAGGTCGGGGTAAGTTGTTGAACGCCATGGCGACAGCGCGGGCTATCTGCTGCAATTAAGTCTTCCTCTATTCTCCTTTCAGGCAGCTCGTATACTGGCTGGACAACTGTGAGAGGAATTTCACATAGCTGTCTCGTGCTGGAGTGATGTCAGTACCGAGAGGATCGAGTGTACCTGAACGCACGCTGGTTCCTCTGGCTACCGCATCTATCACGGCTGGCCTGAACTGTGGTTCAGCAAAGACGCATGTGGCCTTCTGCTCAACCAACTGTGTTCGTATTTGATGTAAACGCTGCGCGCCGGGTTGGATCTCAGGATTTACGGTAAAATGACCCAATGGAGTCAGTCCGTAGTGTTTTTCAAAGTAGGTGTAAGCATCGTGAAAAACGAAATATCCTTTCCCTTTAACCGGGGCCAGCTGAATACCAATTTTCGCATCGACAGACGCCAATTCTGACTCAAAATGCTGAAGATTGGCGTCTAGTTTGTCCTTGCTTTGCGGCATAAGTTCCAATAATTTTGCGTGAATTGCAACCGCAGTTTTCTTCGCAATCTCCGGTGACATCCACAGGTGCATATTGTACTCGCCGTGATGATGATGATCGTGCTCATCAGCCGCGCCGTGAGCATGGTCCTCATGCTCCTCTTCTTCGTCTTCTCCGCCTTTCAGCAGCAGCGCATGGACACCGTCAATGCGGTCCATTTCGAGGTTCTTTTGCGGCGGTAATCCGGCCGCCATTTTAGCCATAAATGCTTCCATTTCAGGGCCAACCCAAACCACTAAATCCGCGCCCTGCAAGCGTTTTATATCCGATGGACGTAATGCATAATCATGCTCAGATGCACCATCCGGTAGCAGAATTTCTACAGGTGTGACACCATCAGCAATCGCGGACGCGATAAAGCCCACGGGCTTAACGGAAGCCACAACGGCTGCCTGGACGGGAAGCGCGAAAGTCGTGGCAATCCCCAGGCCGGCGAAAGCTGAAATGAGACGTAACTTTTTATGTAACATAATGATTCAATCCATCGTGATAAGCTGATGGGTTGTGATATTATAACATTATAAAACTTCTGCAACCGTAATCGACATGTCATCCTTGATCTCCCTTGAAAATGTAGCTGTGAACTTTGGTCAACGTCGGGTGCTTTCCGATGTTTCCCTCAGGCTGGAACCCGGCCGCATTCTGACCCTGCTGGGCCCGAACGGCGCGGGTAAGTCAACGCTGGTAAGGGTCGTACTGGGCCTGATTGCCCCCACCTCCGGCTCGGTGCAAAAACCGGCGGGTTTACGCATCGGCTACGTGCCGCAAAAAATTCATCTCGATGTCACCCTGCCGCTGACGGTCGATCGTTTTATGCGCCTGCGTCCCGGCGTGAAGCGCGAGGATATTTTGCCCGCGTTAAAACGCGTGCAGGCTTCTCACCTGCTGGAGTATCCGCTGCAGAAGCTCTCCGGCGGTGAAACCCAGCGCGTGCTGCTGGCGCGGGCGCTGCTTAATCAGCCGCAGCTGCTGGTGCTTGATGAACCCACCCAGGGCGTGGACGTCAACGGGCAGGTGGCGCTGTACGATCTGATCGACCAGCTGCGCCGCGAGCTGAACTGCGGGGTGCTGATGGTTTCCCACGATCTGCATCTGGTGATGGCCAAAACCGATGAGGTGCTGTGCCTTAATCACCACATCTGCTGCTCCGGTACGCCGGAAGCGGTATCAAAGCACCCGGAATTTATCTCCATGTTTGGCCCGCGCGGTGCTGAACAGCTGGCAATTTACCGCCACCACCATAATCATCGTCACGACTTAAAGGGACGAATCATTTTACGTAAGGGACCCGGTCGTCATGATTGAACTGTTGTTACCCGGCTGGCTGGCGGGGATTTTACTGGCGCTGGCGGCCGGGCCGCTGGGCTCGTTCGTGGTCTGGCGGCGCATGTCTTACTTTGGCGATACGCTGGCCCATGCTTCTCTGCTCGGCGTGGCTTTTGGCCTGCTGCTCAACGTCAGTCCGTTCTATGCGGTGATTGCGGTGACGTTAATTCTGTCGCTGGTACTGGTCTGGCTGGAACGGCGGCCGCATCTGGCGATCGATACCCTGCTGGGGATTATGGCGCACAGCGCGCTTTCTCTCGGCATGGTGGTGGTCAGCCTGATGTCCGACGTGCGCGTCGATCTGATGGCCTACCTGTTCGGTGACCTGCTGGCGGTGACGCCTGCGGATTTATGGACGATTGCCGTCGGCGTGGCGGTGGTGCTGATTGTGCTGGCCTGGCAGTGGCGCGCCCTGCTGTCGATGACCATCAGCCCGGAAATGGCTCAGGTGGACGGCGTCAACATTCAGCGCAGCAAGCTTGTCCTGATGCTGGTGACCGCCCTGACCATCGGCGTGGCCATGAAGTTCGTCGGCGCGCTGATCATCACCTCGCTGCTGATTATTCCTGCCGCCACCGCGCGTCGTTTCGCCCGCTCGCCGGAGCAGATGGCGGCGTTTGCTATCGTGGTGGGGATGCTGGCGGTGACCGCCGGGCTGACCTTCTCGGCGTTCTACGACACGCCCGCCGGCCCGTCGGTGGTGCTGGGTGCAGCGGCGTTGTTTATTCTGAGCATGGTGAAGAAACCGGCGGTGTGACGAGTCGGTAATCACGCCGCGCCGTGCTCCAGCCCTGACTGAACAGCCTTAAAAAAAACAGCCCCGGAACGTCATACCTGCCGATGACGTTCCGGGGCTGTGTCGATCTGCTCGCGGGCAAACCGCTGTCAGATCGCCGTTTTCAGACTTCGCGATCGATGCCGAAATGCTTATAGGCGTGCTGGGTGGCAATGCGGCCGCGCGGCGTGCGTTGAATGAAGCCCTGCTGGATCAGATACGGCTCCAGCACGTCCTCAATCGTTTCACGCTCTTCGCCGATGGCGGCGGCCAGGTTATCCAGGCCGACCGGCCCACCGGTAAACTTATCGATGATTGCCAGCAGCAGCTTGCGGTCCATATAGTCGAAGCCTTCGCTGTCCACGCTCAGCATATCCAGCGCACGGGAGGACACCTCTCCGCTCATCTCCCCCTCGGCCTTCACTTCGGCGAAGTCGCGCACGCGGCGCAGCAGACGGTTGGCAATTCGCGGCGTGCCTCGCGCACGACGGGCGATCTCGAGTGCGCCTTCCGGGCTGAGCGGCAGCCCCAGACAGGCGGCGCTGCGGCCTACGATGTGCTGCAGATCCTCAACGCGGTAAAACTCCAGACGCTGAACGATACCAAAGCGATCGCGCAGCGGCGATGTCAGCGATCCGGCACGGGTAGTGGCACCAATCAGGGTAAACGGCGGCAGATCCAGCTTGATGGAGCGCGCGGCCGGGCCTTCACCAATCATAATATCCAGCTGATAATCTTCCATTGCCGGATACAGCACCTCTTCCACCACCGGCGACAGGCGGTGGATCTCATCGATAAACAGCACGTCATGAGGTTCGAGGTTGGTCAGCATTGCGGCCAGATCGCCCGCCTTTTCCAGCACCGGTCCGGAGGTGGTGCGCAGATTCACGCCCATCTCATTAGCCACGATATTCGCCAGCGTGGTTTTACCCAGCCCCGGCGGGCCGAAGATCAGCAGATGGTCGAGCGCATCGCCGCGCATTTTGGCGGCCTTGATGAAGATTTCCATCTGCTCACGCACGACCGGCTGCCCAACGTACTCTTCAAGCAGCTTGGGGCGGATAGCGCGGTCAATGACCTCTTCTTCGGTGATAACCCCGGCGGAGACCAGGCGATCGGCTTCAATCATGCTCTACCTCAAATAGCTGCGCGCAGGGCTTCGCGGATCAGGGTTTCGCAGTCGGCATCCGGTTTGCCCACTTTGCTGACCATGCGGCTGGCTTCCTGAGGTTTATACCCCAGCGCCACCAGCGCGGCCACCGCCTCGCCTTCCGCATCGTTCACCGCCGCGCTCTGCACTTCGCTGGTCAGGGCGAACGGCGCATCGGAAGCAAACAGGTCGCCGTGCATGCCCTTGAAGCGGTCTTTCATCTCAACAACCAGGCGCTCGGCGGTTTTCTTGCCAACGCCGGGCAGTTTCACCAGTGCGGCGATCTCTTCACGCTCGACGGCGGTGACAAACTGCTGGGCAGACATGCCGGACAGGATGGCCAGCGCCAGTTTTGGCCCCACGCCGTTCACTTTGATCAGCTCACGAAACAGCGCGCGCTCCTGCTTGCTGTTAAAACCGAACAGCAGCTGAGCATCTTCACGCACCACAAAGTGGGTAAAGATGATCGCTTCTTGATTCAGTTCAGGAAGCTCATAAAAACAGGTCATTGGCATTTGCACTTCGTAGCCAACTCCGCTGGCTTCAATCAGCACCACAGGCGGCTGTTTTTCCAGAATGATGCCTCTCAGACGACCTATCACATTAGCTTCCTTCAGATAATAAAGTGGGGATGAGTACCGGGATAATGTTATAGCATAAAAAAGGCTGGATGAATATCCAGCCTAGGAGCGCAGTCGACCGCGTGCCAGGGTCAGTTTACCGGCTGAAATCCGCTCCACGCTCTGGCTCAGATGACAGTGAGTAATGGCGATGGCTAACGCATCGGCCGCATCCGCCTGCGGGTTGGCAGGCAGCTTCAGCAGCGTGCGCACCATGTGCTGCACCTGGCTTTTTTCGGCGCTGCCGATGCCCACCACGGTCTGTTTAACCTGGCGGGCAGCATATTCAAACACCGGCAGATCGTGATTTACCGCGGCGACGATAGCCACGCCGCGCGCCTGGCCCAGCTTGAGCGCCGAGTCGGCGTTTTTCGCCATAAACACCTGTTCAATGGCGAAAAAGTCCGGCTGAAACTGGGTGATAATTTCACTCACGCCGGCGTAAATCAGCTTGAGGCGCGGCGGCAGATCGGTGGAGTTGGTACGAATACAGCCACTGCCCAGATAGGTAATCTGCCGCCCAACCTGGCGAACCACACCATAACCGGTGATGCGCGAACCGGGGTCGATTCCCAGAATAACCGTCATTTCGCGCTCCCCGGGGTTAGGTTTTTTTTACGATAACTCACAGCATACAGGATGCGGTGAGGGATCATAAGGTGGCCGCCACCTCATCAGAAATTTCACCGTTATGGTAAACTTCCTGCACGTCGTCGCAGTCTTCCAGCATATCGATCAGGCGCAGCAGCTTCGGTGCGGTTTCCGCATCCATTTCCGCCTTGGTCGACGGGATCATGGTGACTTCGGCGCCTTCCGCCTTCAGTCCGGTAGCGTCCAGAGCATCTTTCACCTGGCCCAGCACTTCCCAGGCGGTGAAGACGTCAATCGCGCCGTCATCGTAGGTCACCACGTCGTCAGCACCGGCTTCCAGCGCCGCGTCCAGTACCGCATCTTCTTCCAGGCCCGGTGCGTAAGAGATCACACCCTTCTTGGTAAACAGATAGGCTACGGAGCCGTCGGTTCCCAGGTTGCCGCCGGTCTTGGTGAAGGCGTGACGCACTTCAGAGACGGTACGGTTACGGTTATCACTCAGGCATTCAACCATGACCGCGCTGCCGCCAGGACCGTAACCTTCATAAATGATGGTTTCCATGTTGCTGTCGTCATCGCCGCCCACGCCGCGTGCAATCGCACGGTTCATGGTGTCGCGCGTCATGTTGTTCGCCAGCGCTTTGTCCATCGCCGCACGCAGACGCGGGTTAGAGCCTGCATCACCGCCGCCCAGTTTGGCCGCCGTCACCAGCTCACGAATAATTTTGGTGAAAATTTTACCGCGCTTGGCATCCTGAGCCGCCTTACGGTGCTTGGTATTCGCCCATTTACTATGTCCTGCCATTTTACTCTTGTCTCCAAATTAACACCGGACAGGCTATCTTGCTGGCGGTAAAGAAACTCGCTGCGCCGATAACGCCTGAACGTTTGGTTAAGTTCAAAATATAAAAACAAAATTAGACTACAAATTCTTCAATCGCCTGGCGGTTACTCCAGGACTTGGTGAGCGCAGCAGCCTCGGCCGCATCCAGCCACCGAAAAGCCAGGTGCTCGCTCAAAACGATGTCTTGCTCTTCCGGCAGTGCGAGGGTGAACCAGTGTTCCCGGTTATGGGTGGTACCCGGCGCATAGCGGTGGCGGAAGTGCGCAAAGATTTCGAATTCTATATGACGCTGGCGATCCACTAATGTGAACTGCCCGGCGTTAATATCAATTCCCGTCTCTTCCCACACTTCCCGCCGCGCGGTGTCATTCAGGCTTTCACCCGGATCCTGGCTGCCGGTGACCGACTGCCAGAAATCCACATCATCGCGCCGCTGCAGCATCAGCACCCGCCCGGTGTTCTGCGCATAGATAACGACCAGCACCGAAACCGGATGCTTGAAGGCCATTATTCGCTCTCGGCCGGTTTTTCTTTCTTCACCACGTCAATGCCCAGCTCGGCCAGCGATGCCGGGTTAGCAAAGCTTGGCGCTTCGGTCATCAGGCAGGCCGCCGCGGTGGTTTTCGGGAAGGCGATAACGTCGCGGATGTTTTCAGTACCGGTCAGCAGCATGGTTAAACGATCGAGGCCGAAGGCCAGACCCGCGTGCGGTGGCGTACCGAACTTCAGTGCATCCAGCAGGAAGCCAAACTTCTCGCGCTGTTCCTGCTCGGTAATGCCGAGAATGCCAAACACGGTCTGCTGCATCTGGCCGTTGTGGATACGCACGGAACCGCCGCCCACTTCGTAACCGTTGATCACCATATCGTAGGCGTTGGCGATGGCCGTTTCCGGTGCCGCTTTCAGCTCGTCCGGGGTCATCTCTTTCGGCGCGGTGAACGGGTGGTGCATCGCGCTGAGGCCGCCCTCGCCGTCTTCTTCGAACATCGGGAAGTCAATTACCCACAGCGGTTTCCACGCGGCTTCGTCGGTGATCTTCAGATCGCGACCCAGCTTGAGACGCAGGGCGCCCAGCGCATCGGTCACCACTTTGGCACTGTCGGCACCGAAGAAGATCATATCGCCGTCGGCGGCCTGAGTACGGTCCAGAATGGCTTCGACGATCTCAGCGGTCAGGAACTTGGCAACCGGGCTGGTAATGCCTTCCAGGCCCTGGGCACGTTCGTTGACCTTGATGTAGGCCAGGCCTTTCGCGCCGTAAATTTCAATAAACTTGCCGTACTCATCAATCTGCTTACGGCTCAGCTGGGCACCGCCCGGTACGCGCAGCGCGGCAACGCGGCCTTTAGCATCGTTAGCCGGGCCGGAGAAGACTTTAAACTCCACGTCTTTCAGCAGGTCGGCAACGTCCACCAGCTCCATCGGGTTACGCAGGTCCGGCTTATCGGAACCGTAACGGCGCATCGCCTCCGCGAAGGTCATCTGCGGGAAGTCGCCCAGCTCAACGGACTTCACGTCCTGCCACATATCAAGCACCAGACGCTCCATAATCTCACGCACCTGTGGCGCGGTCATAAAGGAGGTTTCAACGTCGATCTGGGTGAATTCCGGCTGGCGGTCGGCGCGCAGGTCTTCATCACGGAAGCATTTCACGATCTGATAGTAACGGTCGAAGCCGGACATCATCAGCAGCTGTTTGAACAGCTGTGGCGACTGCGGGAGCGCGTAGAATTTACCTTTGTGGACGCGGCTGGGTACCAGATAGTCACGCGCGCCTTCCGGCGTGGCTTTGGTCAGCATCGGCGTTTCAATATCCAGGAAGCCGTGATCGTCCATAAAGCGGCGCACGAAGCTGGTGATTTTCGCGCGGGTTTTCAGGCGGTTTGCCATATCCGGGCGGCGCAGATCCAGGTAGCGATACTTCAGGCGCGCTTCTTCACTGTTGACCTGATTGGAGTCCAGCGGCAGCGGCTCGGAGCGGTTGATGATGGTCAGCTCGGTGGCGAAGACTTCGATCTCACCGGTGGCCATATCGCTGTTTTTGTTTTTTTCGTCACGCGCACGCACGGTGCCGGTGATTTGAATACAGAATTCATTACGCAGCTCGGAAGCCTGGCGGAACGCGTCCTGACGGTCCGGGTCGAAGAACACCTGAACGATGCCTTCACGGTCACGCATATCAATAAAGATCAGGCTACCCAGATCGCGGCGGCGATTAACCCAGCCGCACAGTGTCACTTGCTGCCCTACATGAGACAGGTTGATCTGTCCACAATACTTAGTACGCATAACGATATCCTTTTAACTTCACCGCTGCGGGCGCGGCATTTTCAAAAAAACCCGGCCCGGAGGGGGCTGCTGCCGCGAAAAATGGCGGCCATTATAATGGAAAACGGCGCACAGGATAAGTGCTGTCGTGGGGGCAAAGCGGCAGAATATCCGCAAGATGCGCCTGCCTGAGGTTAAGCGGCTAACAAAACAACGGCCGCCGCCCCCGGCGGCAGAATCTCTGCGGTGACCTTGCCGGAAACCGGCCGGTCGATGACATACACGTTAACAAATTACCCGACGCTCCTTATACGGTTATCGTCGCCTTGCCGGGGCATTGCTCTGTATTCTCACTGGTTTCCCCTACTCTTTTGGAGAATCAGGATGTTTAAACTTAACCCACAATCTACCGCGCTGGTACTTATCGATCTTCAGGAGGGGATTCTGCCCTTCGCCGGCGGCCCGCACACCGCGACCGACGTGGTGGCCAGGGCCGCCGTGCTGGCGGATAAATTTCGCGCGATCGGCGCACCGGTGGTGCTGGTGCGCGTAGGCTGGTCGGCCGATTTTGCCGAAGCGCTAAAACAGCCGGTCGATGCGGCTCATCCGGGCGGCGCACTGCCGGATAACTGGTGGACCTTCCCACCGGCGCTGGGCGCACAGGACGGCGACATTCAGGTCACGAAGCGTCAGTGGGGTGCGTTTTACGGCACCGACCTGGAGCTGCAGCTGCGTCGCCGGGGGATAGACACTATCGTCCTTGGCGGCATCTCAACCAATATCGGCGTGGAATCCACCGCACGAAACGCCTGGGAGCTGGGATTCAACCTGGTGATCGCTGAGGATATCTGCAGCGCCGGCAGCAGCGAACAGCACCGCAGCAGCGTGGATTGGATCTTCCCGCGCATTGCCCGGGTTCGCCAGTCTGACGACGTTATCGCCGCGCTGTAAAAGGTTCATGACCGGAGGGAACCGGTCCTGACAGATTTGCACTCCTCCCGCCACGCCGCTACAGTCGCTTTATCAAAATGTAACAGGATTTATGATGACGCCGCTCTATTTAGGGCTGCCGCAGTGGCAGCATCCGCAGTGGAAAAAGCTGGGCATGAGCACGCTGGAAGACTACGCCCGCTATTTTAACTGCGTGGAGGGGAACACCACGCTGTATGCCCTGCCGCGCCCGGAGGTCGTTCAGCGCTGGCACGCGATGACCCATGATGACTTCCGCTTCTGCTTTAAGTTTCCGGCTACCATCAGCCATCAGGCGGCGCTGCGGCAGTGCGGCGACCTGACCGCGGAGTTCTTCGCGCTGATGGCGCCGCTGGCCGGTCGCCTGGGCCAGTACTGGCTCCAGCTCCCCGCCGCCTTTTCCCCTGCCGATTTACCCACGCTGTGGGCATTTCTGGACTCGCTGCCCAGCGAGTTTCGTTACGGGGTGGAGGTGCGACATGCGGAATTTTTTGCCAAAGGCGAGGCGGAACGCGCGCTGAACCGGGGACTGCACCAGCGCGGGGTCAACCGGGTGATCCTGGACACCCGCGCGGTGCATGCGACGAAACCCTCAACCCCGGCCATCGTTGACGCCCAGCGCAAAAAACCGAAGCTCCCGGTTCACGCGGTGATCACCGCCGACGAGCCGATGATCCGGTTTATCGGTGGCGACAATCCCGAGGCGAACCGGCACGACTTCCGCGCCTGGCTTTCCCGCCTGCCGGAATGGTGCCAGACCACCCGGCCGTGGCTGTTCATTCATACCCCGGATATTGCCTTTGCTCCGGAGCTGGTGCGCTATTTGTGGCCCGACCTGCAAAACGCGCTGCCGCAGCTGGGTGACGCTCCCGACTGGCCGCAGCAGGAAACGTTATTCTGAGCTATCGCGCTGCGACTGAGAAGACAGTCTTAACATTGCCCGCTATGATAGGCCGCAAGATTATTCTTACATCATGGAGTGAGTCATGGTCAGCGCTCTCTACGTCGTTTTTGGCGCATTGTTGATTATTAAATTTTCACTGGATGTGGTGCGGCTGCGTAGGCAGTACCGCATTTCGATTGGCGACGGCGGCGTGTCGGATTTACAGCTGGCCATCCGCATTCACGGCAACGCCGTGGAGTATATTCCGCTGGCGGTGCTGCTGCTGGTGGTGATGGAGATGAACGGAGCCGATATCTGGCTGGTGCATCTGCTGGGGCTGTTCTTCTTCTTCGGTCGCCTGCTTCACGCCTGGGGACTGCGCAGCCGCACGATGCTGTGGCGGCGCAACGGTATGATCCTGACCCTGTTAACCCTGCTGGGGATGATCGTCGTCAACCTGATTTTCCTGCCCTGGGATCTGGTACTGACCCTGCATTAACGATTTCCCTCCCGTCTGGCAGAAAAGATGCAGCCCGCCTCGCTTTCTGCCAGAATATGCGCTTTCCGTTAGCTTCCTCCGGACTTACCACTATGTCTAACCGCGATACGCTGTTCTCAGCGCCCGTTGCCAAACTCGGTGACTGGACCTTTGACGAACGCGTTGCTGAAGTCTTTCCCGACATGATTCAGCGCTCCGTACCCGGCTACTCCAACATTATTTCAATGATTGGCATGCTGGCCGAGCGCTTTGTCCAGCCGGACTCCCACATCTACGATCTGGGCTGTTCGCTGGGTGCCGCCACGCTGTCCGTACGGCGTAACATTCAGGTTCCCGGCTGCAAAATTATTGCCGTGGACAACTCCCCGGCGATGGTCGAGCGCTGCCGCCGCCATATCGATGCCTTCCGCGCCGACACGCCGGTTGAGGTGATTGAGGCCGATATCCGCCAGATCCCGCTGGAAAATGCGTCGCTGGTGGTGCTGAACTTCACGCTGCAGTTTCTGGCTCCGGAAGAGCGCCAGCAGCTGTTAAACACCATTTATCAGGGGCTGAAGCCCGGCGGCGCGCTGGTGCTGTCCGAGAAGTTCAGCTTCGAAGATGCCGACGTCGGCGAACTGCTGTTCAATATGCACCACGACTTCAAGCGCGCCAACGGCTACAGCGAACTGGAAATCAGCCAGAAGCGCAGCATGCTGGAAAACGTGATGCTGACCGACAGCGTGGAAACCCATAAGGCGCGCCTGCGCCAGGCCGGTTTCCAGCACGCTGAAGTCTGGTTCCAGTGCTTTAACTTCGGTTCTCTGGTGGCGTTAAAGGCGGGTGAGGCCTGATGGATTTCGGAAACTTTTACCAGCTGATCGCCAAAGGTCCGCTGGCCCCGTGGCTGGAAACGCTGCCCGCACAGATTGCCGCCTGGCAGCGGGAATCGCTGCACGGCCATTTTAAAAACTGGGATCGTTCGGTCGAGCATCTGCCCTCCCTGACGCCGGAAACACTGGATCTGCTGCACAGCGTCACCGCCGACAGCGGCCAGCTGTCAGAGCGTCAGCGCGGTGGGATTGAGAAGCTGCTGCGCAACCTGATGCCGTGGCGCAAAGGGCCGTACTCGCTGTACGGCGTGAATATCGATACCGAATGGCGCTCGGACTGGAAGTGGGAGCGCGTATTGCCGCACATCTCACCGCTGGCCGGCCGCACGGTGCTGGATGTCGGCTGCGGCAGCGGCTACCACATGTGGCGCATGATCGGCGCCGGAGCCAACCTGGTGGTAGGCATCGACCCGATGCAGCTGTTCCTCTGCCAGTTCGAGGCGGTGCGCAAGCTGCTGGGCGGCGACCAGCGCGCGCACCTGCTGCCGCTGGGTATTGAACAGCTCCCGGAACTGAAAGCGTTTGATACCGTGTTTTCGATGGGCGTGCTGTATCACCGTCGTTCCCCGCTCGACCATCTTTATCAGCTGAAAAACCAGCTGGTGAGCGGCGGCGAATTGGTGCTGGAAACGCTGGTGATTGAAGGCGACGACCAGCAGGTGCTGGTTCCGGGAGAACGCTACGCGCAGATGCGTAACGTCTATTTTATTCCGACCACCGGGGCGCTGAAAAACTGGCTGGAGAAGTGCGGTTTTGTTGACGTGCGGATTGCCGATTATTCGGTAACCAGCACCGACGAGCAGCGCCGCACCAGCTGGATGACCAGCGAATCGCTGGCCGAGTTTCTTGACCCCAGCGATCCGTCAAAAACCGTTGAAGGCTATCCGGCCCCGCTGCGGGCGGTACTGGTCGCCACCAAACCTTAATCCCCCTCGATTAAGCGACAGGCCCACCCGGGCCTGTCAATACCCGCGGCTGTTTCCAGCTGGCCCTTCCCGCCGATACGCTGATCTGGCTCAATACGAATCATAACTTTCCTGAAAAGCACGTTTTTCAATAACATTACGATTGCCAAAACGTTACGGTAGTAGACAGAAACAACTTTCATTCACCTGAACGGAGTATCCGGTATGAGTAGATTTGTTTTTTCTTCACCGCGTAAGTATATCCAGGGCGCAGGCATGATTACCCAACTGGGTGAAAACCTGGCCGACCTTGGCAGCAGCGCGTTTATCGTCGCCGATAAAATCGTCTGGGGGCTGATCGGTAAGCAGGTTCAGGCTTCCCTTTCCGCCAGCCGCGTGGAGTTCCACTACGAAGAGTTCAACGGCGAAGCCTCCAGCAACGAAATCACCCGCCTCGCCAAACTGGCAAAAAGCAGCGGCACCGCCGTGGTGGTTGGCCTCGGCGGTGGGAAAACCCTTGATACGGTGAAAGCCGTTGCCGATGAGCTTAAGCAGCCCGTCGCCATCGTCCCGACCGTTGCGTCGACCGATGCGCCGTGCAGCGCGCTGTCGGTGATCTACTCCGATACCGGCGTGTTTGAAAGCTACCGTTTCTACAGCAAGAACCCGGACCTGGTGCTGATTGATACCCAGGTCTGTGCGCGTGCGCCGGTGCGTCTGTTCGCTTCAGGCATCGCCGACGGGCTGGCAACCTGGGTGGAAGCGCAGGCGGTCAAACGCTCGCACAGCAAGTCGATGGTGAACGGCGATCCAACCATTGCCGGGCTGGCGATTGCGGAAGCCTGCGAGAAAACGCTGCTGACCTATGGCCTCAGCGCCTATGAAGCGGTGGCGAAGCAGCTGGTTACGCCGGCGGTGGAAGCGGTGGTTGAAGCCAATACCCTGCTGTCCGGGCTGGGCTTTGAAAACGCCGGTCTGGCGGGGGCTCACGCCATTCATAACGGCTTCACCGCCGTCGACGGCGACATCCACCATCTGACCCACGGTGAGAAAGTGGCCTACGGTACGCTGACTCAGATGGTGCTGGAACAGCGCCCGGATGAAGAGATTGCCCGCTACGTGCGCTTCTATCGCGCCATCAAGATGCCAACCACGCTGCAGGAGCTGCATCTGGAAAACGCCAGCTGGGAAAGCCTGCTAAAAATCGGCGAGCTGGCCAACAGCGACGGTGACACGCTGAAAAATCTTAACCCTAACCTGAGCGCCGAAGATATCGCCAACGCCATCCTGGCCGTGGATACCTTCAGCAAATCGGTTAAGTAAAACCGTGAGGGACCGGCCTCAGGGCTGGTCCCAGTATTCATAGCGGCTGGCAGCGGCGATATTGCGCCGGTACATGCCCAGCGCCGACACTTCCATCTCCCGTGAATAGCTCAGCGTACAGTTGCCGCGCTCGTCCCACAGCTGGCATACGTCCAGGGTCGTCGTGGCGCTGAGCGGATTGTATTCAGAGATGTCCACGCCCAGTTCGCGCCCCTGCTTATCGTAATTCCAGACCACCGTCGTGCGCGCCGACCCCGACTTCACCAGCTGATTTTTGTCGTTCCAGCGGTAAGAATACTCGCCGTTGCTGCTGCTGTCCGAGCCGCGGGCGACGCTGCGGATCAGCCGCTGCCGGCTGTCGTAATCGTTAACGGTTTCAGTAAAACCGGTTTCTCCCTGCATCACAAACTGCTCGGAAGCGCTGGTAATGCTGCCGTTGCGCCCGGCATAGTAGAGCGTGGTCCCCTGCTTGTGGTGCACCACCGCTTCGGCATTTTCACGCATCGCATAGATAGTCATTTCATAGCGCGCCTGCCAGCCAGCCCTGACCCGTTCAATTTTCATATCCAGCGACAGCCGGGTGTTAACATCCTGCTTGTCGTAGCTGATATCGGCCTGGGTCAGCACGCCGCAGCGGTCAAATTTCCCCAACATGCGCCTTTGCTGATCGACATCCTTACCAAACTCCCCGACGATAAACTGCTTCATCGGCCCTCTGGCGGTGCCCCCCAGCAGGAGCAGGTTATTGTTGTCATTAATCTGCTGCTGATTCACCCCACAGCGGGGAGACTGAACGTTAGCGCGGGGTGCCGCCACCGCGGTCGTTTGCATAAAAAGTACACCTGACATCAGGACCAGGACACAGCTCGCCTTCCTCGTGCTCATCGCGACTCTCGCAACAGTCTGAAAACCCATAGGGATAAGTGTATAAGCAACCGCCATTGGTCTGCATATCCTTAATGCTCAAAGGGCAAAAAAAACCCCAACAAATCATGCTGGGGTCTGGTACTTGCAAACATCACGTCAGGGTTCGGCGTGCTGCGCGGCAAAATCTTTGCTCATCAGGCTACCCGTATCGGTGCCCCCAGAGTTATCACGCTTTTCATGGCTTCCACAACGTCACCGTCAACCACGCTACGGCTGAATTCATCATTATCAGCCTCAGAACACATGGAGACACCGGCTTTACGGTAACGCATGGGTGAGGAAATTCGCTGGCTGGCGGAACTGTGCAGTTCGCTGATGCCCGCATCAATAAACTTTTGCAAATTACTCAGCCGCACTCCCGCGCCTGCCATTATCTTTGGACCACGTGTGATGCGGGTAAGTTCCCTTAATAACGGCAATCCGCTTTCGGCACTCTGCTGCTGGCCGGAGGTCAGGATCCTCGCCACCCCCAAATCCGTCAGCTGTTCCAGCGCCATCAGCGGGCTGTGGCAGAGATCGAAGGCGCGATGAAAGGTCACTTCCATTCCCGCGCACAAAGGCATTATTTGCAACATTCGCTGTAAATCGATATGTCCGTCGAGGTCTAACAGACCCACCACCACGCCGGGAAAGCCCTGCTCGCGAATGAAGGCAATGTCCGATTTGATCTGCTCAAATTCCGTGACACTGTAACAAAAATCCCCACTGCGCGGCCGTACAATAGGATGAACCGGAATAGACACGTGTTCTCTTGCGGCCATCAGAGTGCCCGCAGACGGGGTTAATCCTCCCTCAGTCGGGGAGGCACAGAGTTCAATTCGATCGGCACCGGCTTGCTCCGCCACCCGTGCGCAATCCACCCCATAGCAGCATACTTCCAGTTTTTGCATTCCGTTCTCCTGATAATTACTGCTGGCTGGTTGTTTATTCACATTCAGAGCTTTAGTCTGATTAATGATAAAAATGAGCACACTGTAACAACCCGTCAAACCGCTACAATAGCCAGCCCGCGAAATGTACGCGCAACTCCTTCAGCTAGTTTATGACGTTTTGTGTCAGCACTCTGGCACAAATTTGTCACACCTCGGCATAACTCACACTTCATGTTCGTTAATGCTTATGAAACTCGAAGGTAGTCACATCGCTGATCGAAAAAGCTCACAACATCTGAAATTTCTGCTGCCTGGTATGAGTGGTACTCACCGTTGAAAGTGTAGCCATTCATTGCTTTGAAGGTCTGTGCAGGTGTTGCGATAGTTACAGATCGTGCCTTCAAACTAATGCATCACATGCCCTTACGCGGTCACGTTGAGCGTGAGTGCATCTATGAACATAACGATAGGTGACTGAATCAGAAACGTTGCGTTTACAAGAGTTGACAGGAGGCTGCTGTAAATTGTAAAACATTAATACCAGTTATTTCTGGCACTTAACCACTCTTACAAATCAAATTTAAAATTCATATTTTACAGTCGGTTAAGTATAATTACATATCAGCATCAGGGCTGGTGAAAATGGAGCATTCACGACAGGGAGGTTCACTGTCTGAGCATGGTTGGTGAAAAATGGATCTTTATGACTGGCTGTACGCGATCGGAGTTACTTTGTTAAGTGTCTGTTGCATCGGGATTTATGCAAGATTTGATAGGGTTTTCTACAAAGGTAAATCTAAAAAGAGATAGCTATGAAGATTGGATACTTGTTTCCTGCTGCTTGTGGAATTGCCGGGGTATTACTTCTTATATGGTTCGTAGCAAGTGGAGCCTGGATGCCAGGTGCTTAGTACCATTAAGGTTAAAACTGGTAATGTTCAACGTTAAATATTTCTCATAATGCGCTGTGCCTCAAGGCTCCTGTAGATGTATGATGCCAACTCAGCTTTTAGCTGATATGGACCCCTGGTGTTTCTTGTACAAATTTACGCCCGAGTAACGCGGGCTTTTTTGCCAAACAATTGATTAAAATATTTGAGCATAACGATTGATAATTTTTAGGATAAATTGCCACTCAGATATTTTTTTGGACTATCATTGATCATGACGCCATAGCGTCACTCTCCTCCAATTCTTTGCTTACTATTTACAAATTGCCCGCTTCAATGCGGGCTTTTTTTATGTGCATTCTTTAAGTGGAGTTAAGTAAATCGAAAAACGCAGAGGGATTTAATTCAAAGGGGAAATGGATGTAATCCAGGAGTTTATCGAAAATAATATGCAAGAGCCTGGGTTCACGACAACTTATGCAAAAAAAACTTAAATTAAATCGCGACCTAGGAAAATGGCCTGTACAACACGTCTCAGGCCAAGAATATCAACGAGAAGTTGATGTGGTGGTAGTTGTGGAAGTACCGGTATTAGAACCATTACCACCGCTACCAGCAGCGCCAATAGCAATACCAGCCAGCGCAGCTACAGCACCAACACCGATCGCATCAGTAGCACCTTGTGAGAGTCCGAAAGCACCCTCACCAGCTGCCCCACCTTCTACCGGTGCAGCTTGCACACCAGCAGCAAGTGAAGACAGTACCAAAAATACTGCAATTTTTGCCTTCATGAATCTGCCTCTCAATTACTTAATACTTAAAAAACCAAACATTCCATCCAGGAAAGTGCAAAGATAATTTAGCATATGAATTTTATATTTCAATATCATTTAGCAGGGGGTTAAGAAAAATATTATCGCCGTGGGATTTCCAATTGAATGAATCGAAACGCGTTAGAAAACTGAACGTTCGCAAAGCTTATGATTTTATTAGCATTGTTTAAATTATGAATTTTTGGTTATCTAAACTTCGCCTACTTTCATTAGCGCTCTTTACAAAAAAAAGAATAAGAACTTCTGAGCTTATTAAGCTTAATAACTTCCAGTAAAATCCAATAAAGGATAAGCATTCTGTCTAACTATATGAATTATAATTAAATAATAGCAACACTAAGAATTCATAGTCAGTACTCTGCATGGTTACTTCATTCACAAATCTTGGCCAAACTTCCAAATCAAAAATGTCCGGTATAGATATCTTTTTAGTGGTTGTTAACCCTTTTAAGGGGAAGGATGCATTGATAACTTACTCAAAAATGGCACCTCTATTTTAGCGACCAGTGATACTCGAGTACTACCTGCTTTGATAATCAGAATAGTGCAAACTACGCGCCGGCCACCAGGCTCATGAACGATGCTGTTTCTGAATGCGATGGGGATTTCGTAGTAGCGCGGCATTATGCCCTCCCGTCAAAAAATACTGTATATAAGAACAGCATTATGATTTTTGGGGAGGGATCACGTGTTATTCATGACTTATGCACGACTGGCCATGATTTCCTTTCCCACAGCGATGGCTGACTTACGCTGGGCTGGTGTCATATATCCATCATAAACCGAGAAAAATCCGACAGAACCGTCGCACGTTCCGCCTGAACCCCCCTGCCCCAAAAGCATCGGGATAGCCCAACGTGTGATATTAATGGGGGAGGTGAACTCGTTCGGAACGACATCGCCGTGCTGATTCTCAATCCGTAATGATGCTGATGACAGAGTGATACACAGGATGTTCCATTCGTTTTCGACAAAAGTCGGCGATCGGTAACTTACTCCGGTCCCTGACGGATAGACAACCTGTACACGCACCGCTCTGTCATTCGGTGAAAAATCGATGCAGAAACCGCTTCCACTTCCCGCTGTCACGTTCCTGCAGTCAAGGAATGTCGAGAAAGCGTCGTATGTATTTGGCTTCACTGCGCACAGCACAGATATAGCATCTTTGCTTGCGATGAAATCCGTACTGCCCCCACCCCATGTGCGCGTAAAATCCAGCCCGTAATTCCTGATGACACCCCCTCCTTTTGTGGCCTTCCAGCCATGCCCGCTATTATCAAGCGGGTTTAATAAATCAAAGGCAGCCAGGCACGGCAGCGGGATATCATCCACCAGCCGTGAGTTTACAACGACGAAATCATGATCCCATGATGTAAGCGGGATGAATTTATTACTGACAAGGCGAAGGCCAGACATTTATATACCTCAGGATCAGAAAAATACAGAAGAGGGGATATTCGGTGCTTTAAACGTGTCGCCACGATTTTCATTAGATGCACCACGTAGCGAACCACTGTATGTTGCACCACCAGCCGGATTAAGCCAGGTGCAGCCAACGGCAACAGCGTGCGCGCTGTCAAAATAAAGATTGCCGGCCAGATTCGGCATCAACTGAATATCTGAACCGTTAATGCGCATTCGACTTTCTGCATTACCGTTCAGGTAACGGGCAAGCGAACCACCTGTAACGTGAACGGTACTGATTGCACCGCGTGTATCAACAACCGCATTAGGGCAGTTATCCAGCGTAATTTTGGGTATCCATGAATACGGGGATGTTTTATATTCATCCGTCCAGTTTGCTGAAGTACCAGGCAACCACACCGTGTTGTTGGTATCTAACTCTACGGTGGGATTATTAATTACACTGACAATATCGCGGCCAATAACCTCTGCGTTAGTTCCGTTCGGGCGTTTTTTACGGCGGGAACCGAACGTATTTTTATACAAATCATCAGCAAAACGGATCAGGTTCATATGAACATTGTATTCTTTCGGCACGTTGATTGCTGTCATGCCGTCAACACTGATCATCTCCGGCAGGTACGTTTTGTACCCGGTAGTTGCAGTATCGATACGCTCACTGCGAATAAAGCGAACGGCCGTGAAACTGAAGTTCCCCGGCGTCGCAGCAAAGTTAAGAGCGTTCTGGCAGTCAACCACGACATTCTTAATCGAGATCCGGTTAAAGCATTTGGTATCATGGCGGTCATTCGTCGTTTGCGTACCTACCGGGCGAACAATGTCATAACCAATGGTGGAGGCAGTAAACGGAATATCCGTTGTGTCGAACTTAATAAGCAGCCCGTCAATTTCTAATACGCCGTCACAGTCGCAGGCATAATCTTCCCGAGCCTGCACCAGATAGTTTTGTTTTGCTTCGCCGCGGGTATTCTGACTGTTAACCGGAATAATGTGCGTGAGATCTTTAAACTTCCAGACCCCTCCACCGTGCGCATTAATACCACTGCCTTTCAGCGTGACATTGTATCCGCGAACGTTATACCCGAAAGTATGCCAGTCGATACGGTTCATCATGCAGTCACGGAACGTGATTTCCTTGGTGCCGTGATGGCCGTTAACGCCCCAGCCATACATGCCCGTGAACCGTTTGACCTCCATGTCGATGCAGTCGCGGAACGACAGCACGTAAGCCCCCGCGTACTGAAATGACCCGTCGCATTGACCCCCTTTGTATTCCACGTCAAAAACCTCATGCGCGGAAATCTTCACCCAGGCAGGTGCAGAGCCGTAGGCATCTGTGCGCAACGACATTTTCCCGATAATGGTCATCGGACGATAAATTTCGATGTTATAAAACCGGCGACTGTTGCCGGACTCATGGAAGTGCGGCGGCTCGAAAGTAAGATAGTTGTCTTCTTTCGGAACGATAAACGCCTCTGCCACCGACCCGTCAGGGATGTTCTCCACCATCATATCCGTCAGCGCGCCGTTCTTGCCGATACGGGCGAAATCACGGTACAGCACCTGCTGGCGCGGCACATCGACAAGCCCGTTACGGGAGTACTTGACCGCACTGGAGCGCACGAACAGCAACCCGCCGCGATACGGATACAGGTCCGGCAGAGGGAGCTGCCCGCTGCCCGCTTTCAGGTACTTTGCATAGGTGGTGTTCAGCGCAGCAATCTGCGCAGATGTCAGCGGAATACGCGCTTTCCGGCTGCGGATGATGAACATTCGCACCGGCTCCGGCGCATCATCATCCAGCCCGGGTATTGGCCCCCAGCGGTCCTCTGCAACCCCGGAAATATCCGTGGTGACAATGGACGAACCGTTCAGATTGGTGTTGGTATAGACATTCCACTCGGTGTTTTTCCACAAAAACACGCCGTCATTCTGCCTGACCGGAATATTCATCTTTTTGGCAAAATCAAAACAGGCGGCAATCCGATCATCCGCAGGCGTCTGGCCAGCCATGAGCGCGGCAGCACCAGCGCGGTCGCCGGTAGCGGCTTTAACGGCGAATGCCAGATAAGTGACACCGGGCACACGTGGCGCACCGAACATGTCCCACGACACAGAATCAGTCTGCCTGACCCATCGCCGCCCCAGCACATCAACCAGACAGCCGCCGCCATCATCAGGCGAACTCGTGTCGCTGGCATCCACAACGAAACGACCGGCAATACGGTTTCCCACAACATCTTTTACTGTCGCAGGACCGCTGTACTGACGAATCGCGTTATAAGTCGAAGCGGTATCACCGGGAATGATTTCCCCCGACTGCCCGCCACTGTTTCCCCCGCCGCCGAAACCAACTACGGTGCCATCATTTTTAACACCCGCAATGACTAGGCCATTTGTGGAATGAATTACGAATGCCCAGCCCGGAGGAGCATTATTATCAATTGCATTACCTGAGAAAGTTAACCCACTGTCGCCAGTCTGGAGGGAAACAACTTCTGTCAGCTCGGTTTTAAGATCTTCCCGAATGCGAAAAACCCGGAGCCCGTTTTTCGTTGCAATATCAAAAACAGAATCTTCTGACTCACCCAACGACATTGTTTTCTGAATTAACCCGGACACATCAGCAGAAATCGCTTCAACTTTATCGGAGCTTACAACTGATGTGATTTCGACACCAACGCCATCAATGTTTCGATAATAAACAAAAGCGATATCATCGCCTGAACCATTTATTTTTCTGAAGTATTGCCCATTAGTCGTCGCTGCCAGACCGGATGCAATATCAGGGACGGTGATCACCCCTGCACTGTCAAGAGATGAAATGATTTCATCAAATCCACTCTCAATTGCAGCCCATGTCTTCCGGGATGTCCCTTTGCGATCGGTATAATTTTTTTCCTGAGAGCTGACTATCAGATCCATTTTTTCCGCATTGAACTTTAAGTCCTGCGGGGCGGTGCTTGGAACCGGGTTATTAGTCGGGATGGTCGCCATAATTATTCCAATAAAAAACCCGGCGCGGTGGCCGGGTTGTTGGTAGATGAAAAACTGTCAGGGATAAATCAGGTCGCTGTACTCGGACAGTGTGAACGCTGTCGTTCCGTCGCTGTTTGGCTTCTTCTCATCGACACGCCAGAGAGTGGCGTCCATTTCCTCCTGTGTGGCGATGACATAGCGCGACGGCGACTGAACCTCGTAGCCGTCCCAGATATTCAGTGCGATGGACGGCAGAGCAGCGGTGAAGCCGAAACGCGTATCCGCCCGAGACGTTGCCGGGTAGCGCGCTGAAGTCCTTCCCAGGCTGTCAGTTACCGTGACAAACATCGCGCCGGCGAAGGCGACCGCCTCGCTGGTGTCGAAGTTATTGCCGGTGCGCTTCACGATGTATCCGGACTGCTGATTGACGTCGTAGGTGTCCGGCACCTGCACAACATCACCGACAGAAACATACTGCCCGTCAGCCAGCGTGGTGCAGGTCATTTTCCCGCGGGAGTAAACGAGCCTGTTTACCTCCAGCAGCGCCCGATCGCGCGCCTGATACTCGTTGCGGCAGCCGAGCAGCTTAATCTTCAGCGGCGACTCAGCGGCCTGTTCAGTGATGCCGGTTGCGGTGATCCGGTAGCGGATATACGTCTTCTTGTTCGTTACCGGGCTGACATACTCAATTTCCACGCCGTCATAGCCGCCGGGCATGGTCATTTCGTACGTGATTTTGTACTCGTCTGAGGTCATGTTCGATCGGTTGAATGTCGTGGCCGGATAAAGCACGCGCTCATCGCGCACGAACGACAACACGCCATCTTCCCAGAACGCGATGACTCTGGCCGCATCGCAGATGCTCTGCGCCCTGCTGCCCAGAGATATATCCTCGTCATCAAATGTGTAATCAAAGTAACCCAGCCGCGCATCCGGCAAGCTGGCAGCTATCTCATACAGCCCGTACAGATCGATGGTGCCGGGTGCCTCTTTGCCGATCACCAACCATTCATGCGCCAGCGCGTCGGCGAATGAGCGGGACGGCCTAAGCGTGTAATCAACCTGCCGCGTGGCCATGTTGTAGCTGATGGTATACCGGGTGATTAGCGCGTTGTATTTGCGCTCACGAACGCCGGTGGCCTGCTCTGTCGCGCGTATGGTGACGCGCACCAGCGTATCGTCCGGATGTACTTCATTCGTGCGGATGCGGACGGAGTGGATCTCCGACAGCTGCAGCACGCTGGTATCGTTGCTGTTGTTCGTGCGGACAATCTGCACCGCATAACGGCCATAGCCTGCCGCCGGCGTTATTTTGTCTGTCCGGTACAACGTGTCGCTGCCGCCGCTGCTGTTCGACAGGCCGCCGCTGAAGGTCTGAACGGTGCCGGGGATCTGGTTATTGTCATCGTCAATTTTCCAGATTGTGCCGGTGTAGTTCGCCCAGTTGTCATTCGCCAACTGGGCCTGAAAATGCACCCACAGCTGGTCGCCCTCGAGCGGCGCGAAGAATGGCCCGATCACCAGTGGCTGGTTGTCGTTTAGAACAAATTTCGTGGTGTTGATCGTCGCATCAGCCGGGATATCCTGCGCATCTCCACCGCTAAGCGCATTGAAATAGAAGGTGTAATAGCGCTCCGGATCCACAAGCTCGCCGTCATCAGTCAGCGTTGCGTTAAACAGGTTGGCATTCAGCGTCACATCCCGCGTCACGCTGCCGCTGGCCGTGTTGTAAGTCACGTTGATGATGAACGTCACGGCGTGCGGGAATGCCAGGCTGTAGAAGTAATCGAACTCGTCCTGCTTGAGGATCTTCATCGCTATCTCACCACCTGCCAGCTCACCGGAGATGACGGTTGTAGCGGTGGCTGTGTAAGCCGGAAAATCCTCGCTCTCATTCGGGCCAGGCAGCTCCTGACCGTCAACGTCATCGAACTCGAACCCCTCGTAAATCACCGGTATCACCTGCCCCGGCTGAAACACCTGGTAGCTGGCGCCGGCCAGCGAACCGAGGTTCGACTCGGAGTAGCGCACGCTGTCCACGGTGTAGTTTCCGATCCCAAAATTCATCCACTCAGTGACGTATTTCACGTTGTCGATAAACTCGAACATAGACTCTTGAATCAGGTCCGGGTATGAACGCACCTGGCCGTACACATCGGGTCGGGCCTGGTAAGTGCGCGCCACGTTCGTCTGTCCGGTCAGCTTATTGTTCGGGCTTTCCTTCGCGATATTGTCTGCGACCGAAAACGACGACTTTGGCGCGAGGAAGGAGAAGATTTTTGAGATGACTTTGAACACTGGACTAAGCACTTTCCCGATCACGCCCTTTGGCTGATCGAAAACCTGCACCCGATCGCCATCCACCAGCGCAACTCCTACCTCGTCATCCAGCCCCAGCTCGCGGCCATTCACCACGACCACTACATCCGCGTGAATGTCGGCGTTCAGCAGCCAGTCGGCCAGCACGGTACCGGCAGGAACGTCGATCCGCTCCTTCGGTGTGCCGGGTAAGCGCTGCAGTTCAATTACCGGCATAAATCATGTACTCCAGTTTCGTGAAAACCTTCTCGACCGCTGAGAGGCGATCGCTTCGCACCGCACCATTTTCGCCGCGGCTGTGCAGCGCCCTGCCATCGATGATTAAGCCTACGTGCGCCTGCTGGTTGCCGTCGTAGCCGATGAATATGCCGCCCTCCTGCGGCACCGGTACCGGTTGCCAGAACACCACTTCATCTGCGAAACAGGTCTGGAAGTCGCTGTCCGCTTCGTAGCCCGGTGAGTGGTGGATCTCTACGCCGACCACGTGGCGGTAATACATCACCACCAGCCCCCAGCAGTCACAGGCCTGCATCGAGCACGCCCGGTTCGCCCAAGGCACGCCGATCATCGCCCGGGCGAAGTCACTACCCGTTAACGAGACCAGGCCATTCAGCTGGGTCATAGAGAAGCCCTACGTTTTTATTGAGAGGGTTGGTCATCGACAGAGACACATTCACATCAGACTCATCAAGATTGCAGTCACTCACGTACAGCACCCATGATTTCAGCAGCGTCACCTGGTCCGCATCGTAAAGCGCGAACGTAGCGGTTATCGGCGTAATGCGGGAATAGCCGCGCCACGCTTTAAGCTTCTGCTTAAAGTCGCTGGCCAGCCGGCTGAATTTCAGGGTGCTGTCGATCACGGGGGTATTACTCTGCTGGCTTTCCGTCAGCTCAAACCGGCAAGGCTCGAAAGTGGTTCCAGCCAGCTGCTTTGCGAAAATCTGGTTATTCACCAGGCGCACATACCCGAACGTTGAGTGATGAAAGGTGATGGTTTCGTACTGAATGCGATTGGGTCTCTGCGCTCTGATTTCGCGCAGTGTTGGCATTATGCCTCCGGGATTATCTCGGTAATGACTTTGTCCAGAATGCTGCCCCACGGTGGCGGCAGCTCGATCATCAGGTCACCGTAGTCGTCGTCGGCGTTCGGCAGCTGCCGACAGGTAACGTCACCGGACCATGTGTACACCGATCCGCTCTGGCTCCAAGCCGGATAAGCGGTGAAATGCAGCTCCAGCACCTCAATCCCGGCGTCGCCCGTTCCGGTACCGACACGCATCGTGAACCACTGGTTTCCGTTGTCGAGATAGTCCGGGCGGCGCAGCCACTGCATAAACACCCGGTGCTGGTACTCGGTGAAAATCCACGTCAGGGAGAACGAGGTTTTCAGATCGTCGGTCAGCTTCTGAAAGATTGGCGCGCCTACCTGTGGCTGATCGGTGCGAAATCCGGTGTCCGTCTTCGGGTTTTTGTTGGACTTCTGCGCCAGCGGCAGCCAGTCGGGGTATGGGATAGCCATATCATCCTCGAGCCCTGCGCGGGGCGTTGTGGTAATTAGAGATGGCCTGGCCTATCTGGCCGCCGTTTGCGATGTCGGTGACAATAGTCTGGATGGTCACGTTGCCATTACCGTCGCTGATGGCCTGGGTATCCACCATCGCACCGCTGGAGTAGTTCTCAATCTGGTTGATGATAGTGATACCCCCGCCACCGGTAATGTCCTTATTACTGAGCACCTTCCCGTTATCGCCGGGGATCATGTACTGGCTGCCGTTGCTGGCCTGGTAGATTTCAGGCATGCCGCCCTCGCCAACCTGGTACATCGAGCCAGCGGAGACCGGACCACCGTTTTTACGCTTACCGGCAATGCCCATCGCGAGCGCGCCGAGAACAGCCCCGACACCGATCGCTGCAGCACCGCCGAACGAGCCGATTGATGCCACGATCGCCGCTGGCGTCCATGCTGCTGTAGTGGTTGCCGCTGCCGTTGTGCTGGCCGCTGTTGACGTAGCGGTTCCGGCGACCGATGCCGCTGTGGTGGCCGCGATTCCTGCCTGCTGCGCTGCGGAACCCATCACCGCCGACTTCACCCACTCTGCACCCATCTGCACGAAAGTATTCACTAGACTGTTGAGAACGGTAGAGCCAAGCGACCGCATCGCTTCATTGGCGCTCATGCTGCCAGTTATCATGCCTGTCAGTGCGTTTGATGCGTTGCCAGCTAGTGCGTCGAATGAAGCCGCCAGCGCCTCGTTTCCGGTGCTCTGGTTACGCCAGATTTCCCACTGCGCGGCTATACGTTGATGCTCGAACTGCGTGTTCAGAGAATTACGCAGCGCCAACCCCTGCTGCTCGGAGATGGTTTTATCCTTCTCGAACTGCTGGATCAGTGCAATTTTACGAGTGTTCTCATTCGCCAGCGCCTGCACCGGATCAACAATCCCGGCCGCTTCCTGCTGTGGCGATACCGCCTGCCCCGCGCGGATCTGCGCGAGTTTGGTCTGATGCTCCTGCTCCAGTTGCTCAGAGGTCGCGTTGTACTGTTCCTGGGTGATTCTCTTCTGCGCCAGCGCCACTTTCAAGTCAGAAACGTCCTGTGCATAGCTGACGTTTTCGGCGTTTTCAGGGATCAGCTTCTGTGCTGCGGCCTGTGCCCGGATAGCGGCAGCACCGTCCCATTTTTTGGCGGCGTACTGCGCGGCAAGTTGCAGGTCTTTCTGGGTAGCCGCAGAGCCAAGGGATTGCTGCGCCGTCAGGATCGCCTGCTCCCGGCTCATTTCGCGGGTGGATTCTGCCGTCAGTTCGGACTGCTGTTTAAGGTTCACCAGTTTCTGGGCAACGGATTCTGCAGCAGATGAGGATTTTTTATCCTGGCTCTGGCTTTCCTGCTGAGCTTTTTTGCGCGCCTCTTCAGCCTTTTGCAGATCGTAATTTTCACCAGCCAACTGACCAGCACCCGTTACTTGATTGCGGTTTTTACTGACTTTCGCCATTTCCATTTCCGCTTTGGTTACGGCGCGAGTTCGCTCGTCTTTGATTTTGAGGAGCTTATTCTGCTCTTCCAAGCTCAAAATCATTTTGTCGCCATCCTCAGTGGCTGGAGAGATCTGCAGAGATTTCGGCTTATAGCTCTGGCCAGCTTGATTGGCGCGGTTAACCTCGTCAGCAGTGGTGCCGAAAGCCCGGGCCACCGCCCCCTGCACACGTTCCAGCGTTGTGCCCTTCTCGATTAGGCCGTCATGCACACCCATTGAGGTGAGCATGTTGTTAGTGAGCAGTCGGTTTGCTTCGGCCTGAGTATGTTCTGTACCCGCCAGCTTTTCACGGGCCTTAGCCAGATCTCGAGTTTTTTTGTAGAGGTTGTCAGTAACTTCAGCCGAATTTCTAAGGTAAGTTTCGAGGTTTCCTAATCTACGAGCGGCCTCTTCAGCTTCGGGGCTGATATTTTTGTAACGCTGCTGAAGATCGGCAACTTCTCCCTCAAGGCTCTTGATCGCATCCTCTTGCGCCCGCATAGACTCGTTAGCATCAGCAATCGTCCCACGCAACTGCGTATTACTCATCGACTTCATTGCATCGTTCAGGCGATCGAGTCCATCAGAAAAGGCAATCGCCTCGCGCTTTGCTTGCTCTGACTTTTGCCAGAAATAGTAAATTGCTGCTCCTGCCAGCATGGCTGCGCCAGCAGGACCACCTATCAAACCAAGAGTTCCACGCAAGATTGCACCTGATGCAGATGCGGCCCTAGACGCAATAGTCGCCGCCTCTTGGGAGGCTATGTAACGTGCGTTTGCTGCTGTCGCTATTCCTGTTGCATCTGCTGCAGCCAAGCGTGCAGCGCTCAGTTGCGCTTCCGCTGCTGAAACTGCAGCAGCTCTAGCTTGGGCAGTTGCTGCTTCAGCAGCAGCCAGCCGAGTATTTAAAGCGACTGAGGCCTGTTGTAGTTGCGCCATGCGAGTAGCCGTAGCTATCCGTCCTTGCTCTGTTATTTGTGCACGCATCCGCTGCGCTTCTAACAATTTCTCTGACTCAATTTGGGCGATATTCACCCTAATTGATGCAGTATGTGCCTCTGCCAGCTTAACTTCAGCTGCAACGGCCCCTTGGGTTGTAATGATCGTTTTAGCTCGACCATCAACGAGCTTAAGCGTTTCTAAGGCCGCAAATTTATTCGCTTCCGCCAGCCTCAGTTTTGCTCCTGCCTCCAGTTCAGCGTCCTTTGCTGCCACCACGGATGCTTTAGATGCCGCAATACTGGCAATGGTATCCTTAACTTTTGCCGTGGTTGCCATGGTTAGCGCGCCAACGTAGCGGCTACCCATAACACCAGCAACCAGGATCAACGCACCACTGAGCGCCTCCAGATTTTCCGACATGGTGATTACTGAATCACGGAATCCAGCTGCGAATGATTTGACGGTTGAGTTTTCGCCAAAGAATTTTGTGATGTTATTTCCAGCGACCTGAAGACCCTTGGAAATGGTAACGGTTGTATTAGCAAATTCTTTGCCGATCGCGTCACCTTGCGACAACAGGCCGTTTACCACCACTTCAGTGGTTAGCTTGCCTTCAGCAGCCATAGCGCGGAGCTGCCCAATAGACACGCCCAAAGAGTCCGCTAGTGCGATTGTCAGTCGGCTACCCTGCTCGGCAACGGAGTTGTATTCCTCACCACGTAATGCGCCAGCAGCCAAACCCTGAGACAGCTGAATAATGGCGTTTTCTGCTTCCTGAGCAGTTGCACCTGATACAGCAAAACCCTGGTTAATTATCGTAGTCAGCTTAACCAGATCTGCAGCACTGGTGTTATACAGGCGCGTTCCGCGTTCCAGGCGTGCGTATAGGGTTGCAGTACCATTCAGAGAGGATTGCGTAGCTTGAGAGATATCGAAGATGCGTTGCATTACTTCGGCCTGCTGCTCGCCCTGCTTAACGGAGTTGGCCACCTTGTTATTTAGGTCGGTCCAGGCGTCGGCATAAGCCCCCACCTGCTGCACGGAGAGCGCTGCAAGCAGGCCACTGGCCACTGCAGTTAATTTGGACATGCTGCGACTGGCAGAGCCTGAGGCACGCTCAGTTCGGTTGATGTTGGCTTCAAGACGGCCCACATTGCCGCCCATGCCATTCAGGGCAGCATCAACATCCCGGCGAGCTTGCAACAACTTAGCGGTATCCATATCGACTTCATAAATGATACTGCCCGCATTCACTGAACCTGCCATTTGCTATTCTCCGGGCATAAAAAAACCCCGCAGAAGCGAGGTTGATTGTTGATATTAAGTAGTTATTTGCAAGCCTCTAAGCCTACATAATACGCTATCGAATTGGGCTGTATGGGCGACATTTTAGGGTCGGGATTGGATAATTTTAGCTCAGTGAGCGTATCTCCCGTCCCTAAATATCTAACCTCAGAGGCTGAACAGTCGAACATTCTTTTCGAATAACTAACACCCGAAGCTCCCTCTCTTTTTGTCACAATTATTTTAAAGTGATTGTCCTCGTACTTATCCAGAATCAAATAAGTTGCCTTGCTATCTGATGGCACATCCATAAATTTTGGTGTAAATTTTTCTTGCGCCATTGCAGGAAAAGTATGCAAGACACTCGCGGCCAAAATTAAAAGTAAAACCCTCTTCACATCCCTATCCCCATTAGTAACAAGTCACCAAATCGTAGCGGGGAACCGGCGCAATGGGAAGCAAGAAACTGAACTGCGAATCAGCGTGAATCTACTGATCATTTGTCAGGATTCTTATTGTTTGCCACAGATGTATATTGTTCTTGGGGATTTCCCATGGGCAAGACTACACAGGCATACAATGAAAAAAATCACAGCAATTCTTTTGGCATCACTGCTTGGAATCATGTCAGCTTCAGCTTTAGCATGCCCTAAAGGCCAGCACCCGCATGGTGGAACTGGCTCTCAGCATAAGGGTGGCTATTGCTCTTAGTATGGGGATCGAACGGGCAAGGATGCCCATTTAGCAAAAAGCCGCCGGGTGGCGGATCTGATATATATTCAGCGGTGTTTTTTCCGCCAGCACAATGGCAGCATAACTACTGCCGAGTACCCAAACAAATCATTAAAATGCTAGCGTATAACAGCTCGCGAACTAATCACTGTTTCACCTGAAACTTCTTCAAGCCCACCATTCACAACACCGTATATTTCTACTCTACCGCCTCTGTTAGTAACCCCACTCAAGGCTGAGCCATTGAGTAAAAGTCTTCCTCCAGACTCAACATAGATTCTTCCAGCAACAATGCCGCTCACCAGTGCTGTGCAACCATAAGAGACTATGAGGTCACCAGATAGTAGACCGGCCATCTCAAGATCAGTTGAAAGCGTCAGGTTTCCGTAGTGTTTATTGGTAATTTTCAAAAAAATCTCCGAAAAAAATCAAAAAACAAAAGAAAATCAACCCACACTTCATAATATATAATTAAATCATATATTAATTATGTTTTTTTTGGGACTTTTTAGGAACCATTGGAGATTAACTGACGTCATCACTATTGGCTAGCATTTTTTTGCACGGCCTTTTCACCTGCTTTCGCTCTCATTTTCGCCCTACGAGCAAAAAATTCATCTGCGGCCAGGTCGTACTCCTCTCGCGTGTACCCCTTCTGATCCGGATACTTGGCGGCCAGCATCAGTGTGAACTCGGTCATAGACAGCTGTTGCGCTTCATCGCGGCTAATACCGAACTGATTGCGGGCAGCGCTGATGTATTCGAAGGCGCGAAACTCCGTGGTGGCCTGGCCGGTTTCATGTCGCTGCAATTGGCGAACCTTGGCTTTACCGATGATGCCGTGGGTAATCAGCCCCTGCGCGACCGCTACCATGTCAAACGGCGTCATGGCACCCGGACGGTACTTGAATGTGCGCCCTACCTTCGCCGGTCGCAGTTCCCCAGTCAGCCGTGACACGTCACGCTCGCAGCAGGCAGCGATAACCGCCATTGCCGCCGATATCGATGCTTTGGCAACCTGCTGCTCATCGATGTAGCTCACCAGCCACTCGGGCACCTTGCCGTAAGCATCGACCGCGCGCTGCAGTAGCGGCGTCACTTCGTCGTTGTGCAGGTCATAGAACGCTTGCACGATTTCGCGTGGTTCCCCGATCCGCGTCATCGCCAGCAACGACGGCCGGAAGAAATATTCCTCGTCGCCGACAGTAATCAGGCATTCGCCGATTTCTTTAACTGGTGTCATAAATCCCCCGTAAGCAAAAGCAAGGGCAGACTCGCTGCCCTTTGGTTTGATTACGCTGCGGTGACCGTCACGGTATGCGTGGCGGTGTACTCACCGTCGACCGATTTAACCGTAATGACCGCAGTACCGGCGGTGGCACCAGACGGCGCTGACACGGTAACCGTGTTGCCAGCGACTGCCGCAGTGGCCCGAGCCGGAACGGAGGATGACACTGTGAACTGCTTATTGTCAGCATCAGCCGGGTTGACCGTTACCGCGAACGTGGTGCTGGCACCAGCAGCGATGTTGCTGGTCGTCGGCAGAACAGTCACGCCGGTGACCGGGATGTCGCTGTCAGCCTCGATGATCTGGAAAGTGGTGCCATCGTTAATCTTCAGCTCAAGGCTGTAGGTCACGATTTCTTTTACACCGCCGCCATCACTGAGACCAGAAACCACCATATAACCGATGTGGTAATAATCACCCCACTGGAAGCGCATCCAGACGGTGGGCTGGCGGCGGGCGCGTACTTCGTCGACCACGTATTTGACGGCCTGCTGAATGCCGAATTCGTCAGTGCGATCGTTAACGCGTACCTCACCCTCAATCGAGTAAGTCGGGTCCAGGCTGACGATCATGCTGGCACTGAAGCCGCCGTTATCAGCATCCGACGTCAGCGCCTCCGGGCTTAAATCCCACGTTGCGGACGTTGGCAGGCCCAGCAGTTTCCAGTCGGCCTCCCCCGGCACCTGGTCCGGGCAGCCGTACGCCAGTTCCAGCGTTTTGGCGCGGCCAATGAGCTGGCCATTGTTTGTGGAGCAGCCTTGCATAGTTGCTTACCTCATTTCAGATAATAAAAAAGGCCGCTCCGGGCGACCTTGTTCGAATTAGTGGTGATCACCCGCCGTACAGGCAGACGAACTGCAGACGCCACACCATACGCCCCTCAGTAGTGAGAACCGGCGATGGTATGCCGCCCATGTTGGATATTTGGCCAATGCAGGGATTGAGCGGGTTCTGCTGCACCCAGTCGACGATTGCCTGCACGTCGCTTTCCGACCGTGAGTAATCGCCCGGCGATGTGCCGGTGATGACGTCGACCATCACGTAATAGTCAGACGCCATATCCCGGTCGATTGACGAGCCTCCGTTCGGGCGGACCACGATGTAACGCGCCTTTTTATCGCCGCTGTCCTGCCAGATAAGCCACTGAACCTCATACCCTGCTGTCAGCCCGGCATTCTCCAGCAAATCACTGACGCGCTGGTAGATGGGCGGATTCACAGGCTCATCTCCTTCACGATGATGTCGTGCACCTTGCTACGCGCATCTTCAGCAGGTTTTTCGAGGAATTTCGGCTCGCCGGTCCGGTCCCAGATATTTCCACGCGATCCTGGCTTCTCGCCTGGCTTTACTGGACGCGGAGTTTTGGTACCGAGATGAATACCTTTCGCCTCATGAACTGCGGCAGCGTAATTAGCGGAGTACCCGATTTTCCCGATGATCCGGGTGCCTTGCGTGGTTACGTCACGAAACTGCGAGTTCAGCAGCATGCTCGTATCGATCGGCACTTTCACCGCAGACTCAATGCCGATGTAATACAGCGCAGAGTAAATTGCGCGCACCGTCCGGCGGCCCTCGAAGCTGTCGATCATGCGGTTGATGTTGTTGCTGACCTGCTTCACGCCCTTCACTTTCACGCCCATGGCTAAACTCCCGTCAGAATTGCCCAGTCATCCGCCGTACGCTCGAAGGTGTCGGCGTACTGAATCGACTGCATCACTTCATCAGCGCCGGCAGCGATAGGGTCACGGTTGTCGGATTCGCCTATCAGGATGAAGTCGCCCGTTTTTGCCTCGGCATACTCGGTCCAGATGGTGTTTTTCACCACCAGTTCGGAGCCGATATTGCCGATGCGCCTGGACAGGCCGCCCTGATAGTCCGCCATGATGACCAGCGGCGCAGACCATCCAAGCGGCTGACCGTGCTTATCTTTACCGATCGGCTTCCAGACCGTGCATGGCGCGGTGTAGCTCCAACAGGCTAAACTGCTCACAGTGGATACTCCAGAAACTGGTCCGGGCAATCACAGTCATCTGTAATCGGCGTGATTTCGTGCCAGTCGATGTGCTTCACATTGATTTTGCGATTGCCACCGATCGGAACGAACCGGCATTCTGGCTTGCCCTGCCATAATTCCAAGTAATCTCCGTACCCATAGCCCCGCTTAATGCGCGCAGAGAATGTCTTTTGCTCACCATTAATCGTGTAGGCCATTTTTACGCACAAACCCTTGATGATCCCGCCGCTAGCGTTTGCCATCTCAACCTCCCACCACATCGAAAAAACCCACACTGCTGCCAACGTCGATCGGCAGACCCGACGTGCAGCCGGTCTTATCGAGCGCAACCAGGGTATTACGCATGTTTTTGATGTCGCCGCTGTAATCGAACGACCGCGACGCGCCGGACGGGGCTGACTGCGACTTGATGCGCTGGCCAAACGCGGTTACCGCCATCAGGGTGACGGCATACACGCGGATCAGTATCAGGTCGCAATCGTCGTAACCAGCGGCCTCCAGGCAGGCGTTGATGCCCTCGAGCTTGCACAGGTAGGCATCAATCATGAAGTCCGGGACGGTATAACCCAGCGCAGATAACTGCTGTTTTACCTGCGCCGCCGTTATCTGCTCTGCCATGGTTATTTCGCCTTCTTGGTTGCTTCCACCAGCGCCGCTTCAGCTGCGTCAGCGCGCTGCTTCTCGGCATCCAGAGCTTCAGCGTGGGCGGTGGCCGTGGATTCAGCGGCATCCTTCAGCCCCTGCACTTCGACCAGCGCCGCTTCGAGCTGCGTTTGCAGGGCAGATGAATCAGCAGAAACCGGAACAGACGGCGTTGCCACCTCAAAGGCCAGCTTTTCGCCTTTCTTCTCGCTGGTTTTTTCCGCCTTGCCCTGCGCAATCCACTTTTCGGCGATCGCATCGTCAACGTCATACACCACGCCAGCCTCCAGTTTCTGGAAGCTGGCACCCGCGAACAGATTCGCAGAGAGAATTTTCACAAGTGCCATGGTGACCTCTTAGTTGGAAGCGTAAATGACGGAGAACTTGCCGTTGATGTCCTGCTTGACCATCAGGCCGGCAGCGCCCCAGGTGCGCCATACGTAATCGCTGTTGTAGAACTGGCGCGGATCGGCAACGGTGCCGAACGCCTGTCCAACGATTGGTGCGATGACGCCCGCCTGCAGCGGTACAATCAGGATCTGGTTGCCGGTGAGTTTGGAGTCTTCTTTTATCGCCGAGATACCCGACAGCTTCAGCAGCTCTTCCAGCACGGTGCGGGTTTTGTTGGTGGTGTCGTAATACTGCTCGAGGTTCGACATCACTTCGGCGGACACGTACCAGGTTTGCTGGCCGTACTGGAAGTTCTGCACCTTCAGCACGTCACGCAGTGCGATGGCGGCTTTGCGCATCGCTTCCGGATCGGTACTGGTGGCAAAGTTGATGGTCAGCGTCACGTGAGCAACGCGCTCATCGCCGCGCACACCCTTCCAGGTGTAGTTGTCGAACTTGATGAAGTTGCCTTCACTATCGCGGAAACCGTCCCAGATGTAGTCAACGTACTGGCGGCGCACATCGTTCACAGAGCCGGACTGAGCATCAGACAGGGAGGAAAGCGCAGATCCTTTGTTAAATACCGGGTCGCGCCAGTTGAACTTAAAGCCGCTGTCGTGAATTGGCACCATGGTGCCGTCGAAGGTGTAGCTCTTAGCATCCAGCGCCGCGCCGATCTGACCTGACATCGAGGTATGTGCCCAGCCACGGCCGCCGGTGCGTGCGTACTCGTACACCGACTCTTCCAGACGGACAGAGCGCGACAGCGGCATCAGGTCGTTCAGCAGCGTGAACTCGGTATTGGGTTCGAACTGCGCCAGCACCGTCTGGTCGTAAGAGCGATACAGGCGGCGGATGTCGTCGACTGCGTTGGTGGCATCAAGCGCTGGCGTATTGGCAGCGTCACCACGAATTCGAGTGCGTGCAATGAAGTCGGCAACGGCCTGCGAACTGGCGTTACGCGCGAACTGAAGTTCCTGGAACTGAGCCGTATTAACCTCGAGGTTATTGGTTTCAGTTGCCCGGCGGGTTGAGAATGCAAACATTGTCGCTCCTTACTTGAACACGACGCGAACCAGATCGCCAGCTACGGCGGTCAGGTCTTTATCTTCTTCGACGTATGCGAACACGGTATCTGGCGTGTCGCCCGTGGTGGTGGCCGGCTTAATGCGCCCGCTGGCGATGGCTACCGGGTCGCCCTTACCGTAAGTGCCGGCTGCAGCACGCAGGTTAAGAAAGACGCCTGGGGTCGGATGGAAGCCAACCACCCAGTCACCGGCGGCGATCGTGTCATCGACCGTTTTACAGCGCAGGTAGTCGTAGTTCGCCACGTAGTGGATGGCGGCGGCCTTGCCATCGGTAGCCGCGGTGAACTTACCGTTTACGAAGGTGCCAACGGTGCCAGGCAGAATATCTGCCGCCGCCGCGCCCTCGCGGTGGAGCTGCGGGTTAGCGAAGATGCCACCCGCGTGAATTACGTGCTTTCCGTCTTTAGCCATGACTTACTCCGGCATTTCGCTGAATGAATTGGTGGCGGACTGCTGGCGGTGCGCGCCGTTCAGGCCGAACGTGGACGAGCATTGCGCATACAGGCCATCGAGTGCAGCACCGTCGAGTGCGTTCACGGCCAGATCGTTGAGGCCAAATTTATCCTTAACTGCAGCGCGCTTTTCGCCCTTTTCTTTGTCGGCGTTAACCGCCAGTCCGCTTTCGATGGTGGTCAGTTTGTCTGCAAACGGCTTGAACCATGCCGGCGCTTCGGCGTTATTGTTCGCCCGCTCGCGTTCTTCCTTCTCAGCCTTTTCGCGGGCGGCCTTTTGTTCAGGGGTTTCGGATTTGTCAGCGGCCTTTTCGGCTTGCAACTGGTTGTATGCGTCCATCAGCTCAGCGTCGGATTTGCCTTCAGTCGGCTTACCAGCGGCTTGTAGCGCGTTTACGATCAGGTCTTTCATCGGATTCTCTTCTCCGTTGGTTTTAACTTCGTACTCAGTGGGTTTGCGCACGACTTCTACAGGCTCACCGACGAAAACAGCCTTGCCGTCATCGCCGATCAGATACTTTTGTTTGAAATAGCGGGCTGCATCGCGATAGATGAAGTTGTCGGGCCATACGCTTTCAGGCCACAGCCAATTTTCGTCGGAGCGGCCTTCCCGCAGCTTGTCGCTGATAGCTCGCTGGATATCGTCGAATGAAAAATTAGAGGCGTTGGTGAAGAAGAACTTCGTTTTGTTCAGCAGACCTTCGCGGGTGCAGTTAGCGGAATCAGCCAGGCGCACAACCTCGATTTCTTGTTCCTCGCCATCGGCATTCACGAAAATGCCGACGCCCTCTTCCGGCGTGCCGGCACCCGGTTCATCCAGCAGCACGGCCACGTGGTCGAACACCATGTTGGTGGCGATTTCGTTGTACTTTTTGCCTTTGGACTCACCGTTCGCGGCGATGCCGGAATAGAGAAGCCCGGTTGAGATGTGGATCGGCTCGACGTTGGTACCGGCAGCCATCTCATCAAGACGGTTCACCAGGCGCTTACCCTTCTCGCTGCCCTCGGCGTACTGGCGATCGACGTACATGTCGCCCGACACCTTCCCGTCGTTGTGGGTCACATTCTGGAACCAGGCCCCAACGTGGTAGTTATTCACCGCCCGGACATCGCGCGCCGAAACGTGCTTGCCGTCCACTTTCGGGTGGCCGAACGGCATCGGGTTGCGCTCGAGCGTGTTGTAGGCTTTTGCTATTTCGGCTGCCGGGTACAACTTCCGGTTCATCACGATATCGTCGACAACGGGCGTGATGCCGCGAACCACGATATGTGGCTTGCCGTCGATAGTTTCGGTGGTGATGTTTGAAGCGGAGTTGACGACGGTCAGCACGTTAACGCGGTTGCGTTTCATGCGCTATCCTCATAGGTCGGTCACATAGATACGTTATTTATCTGCGTTGCTAATTACTGGAGTTGAAATGGCTAAATATATTGTTACTTACAGCATTAACGACGATGAAAACCTTTATAACGTTGAGGTCTTGAGTGATAAGACCCTCGGTGAATACGATGATGAAGTCCAGGAGGCTATAAGGCGGGATTCCGCTCCTCACATGACCCATCAAGGGGGTGTAATAAAATTCTATATCCGCGTGATCAGCATTAATCCTGTGGACTAATTAGTTATCCATTGCTGGCGTTCTTCCGCCAGCTTTACCATCAGGCCTTTATTTACCACCTTACCATCGTCATCCACGACGCAAGGAATCTGGCTGCAATAGCATCGATAACGGTTGCCGTCGATGCTGTACCACTCTCGCACGGCTTCAGTGGTTCTGGTCTTACCATGCCAAAAAGCATGCGTGGTGCGAGTGGTTGGTTTCAGCGCTGAAAGGTGCAGCAGCATGGTATTCAGCCCGAGCCGATCCCTTGCCCAGTCCGTTTCAAGCCACTGAGCCTCGCGCAATGCGCCAACCTGCTCGGTTTGCGCGATGTTCTTCGCACTGGACATAGAGACATTGAGGCGCTTACTGATGATGCCAGCCGTTTCCCGCGGATTGATGCCTCGCCCAATCGAATTGGAGATTACGTTTGCGAGGTCTGAGCGGGCTGCATCGCTGATGCCTTTCCATTCGCTGTAGGTCGCCACGTACGCAGCAGCGATCTGGTTCTGTAAGGCCGGACTGCTCAGCAACTGGGCCAGCGAGGTTTGCTGGGCGTACACCTGCGACTGGGCCGAAAGGTTGGTAAACGCCTGCAGCGTGCCGCGCTCATACTCAGCGCCAACGTAGCCTAGCGACCAGAGATTCTGGCTGCCGCCCTCCAGCAGCGCGTCATCCAATATGGTCTGGACAATCTGCAGCAGGTCGGCCAGCTGCGCCGCGCTCATATCGTAGATGAACGTACCGGCGTTAACCTGGTAGAGCGTATCCGGTCCTTCGGCATTGTTGCAGGCCATGAAGCCCTGCTGGATATTAACCGCACTTGCCACACCCGTCAGGCGTTCATCAAACAACGCCTTGAGTCTTCGCTTGATGGTCAGATAACGCTCGTCGATATCACGGAACATTCGGCCAACCTGTCGGGCTGACTGCGTGGGGTCGGTTTTAATGCGCGGTACGATTGGCGTCCCGATCCGGGTTATCGCTGTCGTCGTCATCTGTCAGCGGATCCTTATCGGGTTTAGCGTTGGGGTTGGGCGGTTCAGGTTCTTTCAGCGGCTCCAGCTCGCCTACAGCGCGCACCTCGTTAGCCTCAATGGCCGGGGTGCCGTAAGCCTGCTGCGTTTTCTGTGCCACGTCGGCCATCGCCTGCATATTGGCGATCTTCTCTTTCTCGCTCGGGGCAAGTAAGTCGGACCAGGCCAGTGTGACTTCGCCGGAGACGGGCCGGTCAATAGCCCCCATTGTCCAGAAACGCTCGATTACGGCTGTGATCACCGCGGACATAAATCCCCAGCGGCGACCATTACAGCGCTTCGCCCAGTCCGTCTTGTCCTCGTTGGATGCCAGCCGGCCGGTCTGCTGGCCGAACTGAATGGTAAACGGGCACTGGATTGAGGCGGCGAACTCGTTGGCGGTCACCGTCCACGTTGGTTCCGGATCGGCGGCAGCGACCGACAGCACCGATGGTGCGCCGGCCTGCATGACCAGTGCCGCATCAGTACCGCGGTTCATTCTGCCAACTTTATCGTTCAGAGCATCACCAAGATCTTTAAATCCGGCCTCTTTCGCCTGATTCGATAGTGTCGCTATATCGGTATCTTTATCGAACGCGATACCCAGCTGGCGGCTGGCATTCTTCAGGAACCCTTCCGCGCTGCCACCGGATACCTTCTCCAGATCGAGCAGCTTGTTATATCCGGCGCGCAGTAGCGGCACGCCGGAAAGCATGTTCTCGTCTTCTGAACCTTCACAAAGGATGATGATGCGATCTGGGTGAACAGTGACGCCGCGCACCGGCCCATAGGTGCCATCGTCACCCACCGGCTGCTCGTTGAAGTTAAAGCTCACTGGCTGCCCGTAGTTCTCCGACATCGTGTCGGTTTCGAAGTTACCCGGTTTGACCTGCGACTCCCACGCGGGTATCAGCTTCACAATGGCCTTTTCTTTCAGCCTGCCAACCGCCACCCGGTCAACCGGCTGATGCCACTCACGACTGTCTTTGAACTGGATCAACAGCGCAGAGTACTGGCCAATCAGGTTGCGCCGGTCAGCATCCTTGATTTTCGGCCAGTGCTTTTTCAGCAGCTTGGTTACCTGTTTTTCCCATGGAGTGGTATTGGTCGCTTCCTTCGCCTCGTCACCATCGATGATCGTTGGGTTATCCACCCAGCAGCTGTCCAGCAGCTTATGCACCGCAGCGTGTGCCACGGCGTTGCGTTCATAGGCCCGGTAATACTGCTCGAAACCGACCTGATCCGGATAACCGAACTCGTCCCACAGCTTTGTGCGTTTCGTGTTGCCGTTTACCCCGGCATACATCGATCGCAGGCGGCCGACGGTAGCAGCCAGCGCATTAACGAGAAAATTTTCTCGAGGTTGTAGATTCACTGGTGCTCCTTAAAAGAAGATAGCGCCGACTTTTTTATGGTTGTTCTTCGCTACGGCAAAGTAGCGGAACCCGTCGGCACCGTGAGATGTTGCGTCGTGAAGAGGCTTGTCTTTCCAGCACCCGCGCTTGTCGTCCCACTCTTTGCGGTAGCCCTCCAGGTGGGTAATGCCCTCACTGCATTTTTCCTCGTCAAAGACGCACTTCGGTAGCAGCTCGCGCACCGACTCAATGCCTGTGTCGACGCCCGTTTTCGGTACCACCTTGAAGGTCATGGAATATTTCTGGCCGTCGATTTCATACCCCTCCCGCGCCAGTTCCTTACGGGACTTGGCATCAGAGCCGAACTCGCGGTTTTCGATATCGTGCGGTCCCCAGTGCTCGCCGTACTCATAGCCCCGGTCCTTCAGCACCTTCATATAGTGCCGCAGGCCTTCACCGGAGTTTTCGTAGTAGTCGATTACGTGAAACTCTTCGCCGACCTCCCGCACGAACCAGATGGCCGTGGAGTCGCCCACGCCGATATCCCAGAACGTGTGTACCGGAAGATGCGAGTTATCAGGTAACGCGCCGATCCGTTTGTTGGTGTAGAGCCAGCGGAACTGTTTCGCGTAGTAAGCGCCCTCGACCGACTGCTGGAACGCCTCAGCCGGGATGGTCGGGTACTCGCGCTTCATGTCGTCGCCGAGCGTCTTCTCTTTGGCGAAGTACCAGGCCTTCTGACGCTCGTTCAGCACGACGCCGTGCTTTGCCTCCATTTCGGCAAAGTAATCAACCAGGCGCTGCGGGAGTGGCTCTACCGGGTCGATTGCGTACTGCGGATTCTTCCACCAGGAGAAGAAGAAAAACTTCCAGTCCAGCGGCGACAGTTGCTTACCCTGCAGTTGGGCTTTCTCAGCGATCTGGCAATAGTCGAAGAAGTAACCTGCCCGCCCCTCTGCCGTGCTTTCGATCGTGGCAAAGCATCCCGTCGATACAGCCTCAAACGCACCTGTGACGATTTCCCGGGCTTTCTCCGGGTACTTGGCGCATATCTTGCCGAACTCGGAAACGTGCAGGTAACGCAGCGTACCGCCGCGAAATGAGGTGCTGACGTAGAGTGAACCGCCCTTCTTGAAAACCAGCTCGCCGGCGGAATCATTGCTGGCCGGGTTGGCCGCTTTAATCTCGTCGGGCAGGTTGTCGTAGGCGAATTTCACCTTCTCGCGGAACAGGCGCTTGACGTCGTTCAGCGTGTGGGCGATCAGCGCGCACTTGGCAGACTCGAACAGCGCGGCATCCAGCTGGATAATGCACACCTCGGTGGTAAATCCGAGTTGGCGCGCCTTCAGAATGATGTTGCGGGTATGGATGCCCTCAAAGTACTCGCGCTGCTCAGGCGTCATCCTGAACCGCGTGGGCTTACCCTCTTTATCGGTGATCCAGTACAGGTTGTTAAGCCGCCAGTCCTTATCGGCCAGCAGCTTCAGGTGCTCAGGTTTCATCACGCCCCCTGAGACAAGGTATCCATGAGGTCAGAAAGTTTCTTAATGGAGTTGTCGCCTTCCGGCCCATCGATGTCGTAGGCCTGACGCTCCAGACTAATCAGATTCTTCAGCGCGTCGCTCAGCGCCTTCACCGATTTCACGCGTTCCGGCATGCTGATGATCGACTGGTAAATTTCGTTCAGGCGGTCGCGGCCGTTGTCGTCAGGCTCATACATAAGCCCACCTAGTTTACGCAGCGCACCGACGTCTGCGCACTCAGCGCCCAGCTCGTCGAATAGCGCATTGGTTATCTCACGCGCCCGGCGGATATCGCCACGATGCTCCATACGGACGGTGGCGATGACCTCTGCTGTGGCCTCAATCAGTACGCGCTCCGACAGTGCGCTTTCGGTGCGTACCTGCTTGCGTACCTCCTGTTTGCGCACCAGATCATCAGCACGTTCTTTAATCTTCGCCGACAGGTCACGGGACCAGTCATCGCGCTTGGCTCGCTTGCGGATAGCTCCTTCACTGATGCCGTGCTGTGCTGCTATCTCGCGGAGGGACATCAAGCCAGCCCGGTAAGCCGATTCGATAGCCTCCCAGTCAGGTGATGCCATGGTGTATCCTTTATTCTTATTTCGATCACAACCCAAACAGGAGCTTTTGAGGTGAGATACCGTGATTACGATATAGAACTCACACGCGATGGCGAAAAAATCAGCGCATTTGCGACCAGCACCGTTGGAAGCCACAACCAGCCCTTCCATCCAATGAAACCGGAGGACTTAATCGAATCCATCACCAACTGTCTCCACCTTAATGCAGAAGAAGAAAACGCTCTACGCGAGGTCATTAAAGGTCGTTTCAGTTAATGCTTGTCGCTTTCATCTACCATCTCGCCGCTAACCGACCATGAGTGGACGCCCCTGCGTGGAGTCAGGAGTAACACGGTATTGGCGTTTTTGATTCTCTCTGTGCGCTAACTGTCAGGAGTCACAGATCGATGCTGACACAGAAAGACGGCGACGGCCTGCGCCCGGCCGGAGGGGTTATTCGGTTGCAGCAGTAACCTCGTTCAGTACGGAGATGGCTTCCACCGATTCCTGCACCGCTTTGGTTGCGCGTGCAACGATATCAGTTTCGCTGTATACGCGACTGTACTGCTGGATGAACAGGCGATGCTTGAACGGGTCGTTCTGGACAAAAGACACAGCCACCTTCGTTGCTGCGGTGTCATAGCCCAGAGTAGCCAGTAGCTCCAGTTGGTTGCTTTGCTCGGTAGTGATTTCTGGCATGATAATCCTCTTTAGTGGTTAAAAAAACGTTGTTCACGCCGTTGATTAGCGTCAAGAGTTGAAGTGAAAAAGGTGATAATCATCAAGATTTCGAAAAAAAGCTTAACTCATCGGACCTTTGAGACTATTCTTAATGAAGTCAAGTCAAAAAAGTCAAGGAATTACCATGTCAATTATTAATTTATTTTGTAGATCTTGCGGACATGATAGATTCCATATTGTAGCTATCGCAGATAGAGGGGACCAAATTGCTCAGATGCAATGCAACCGTTGTAATTGTGCAGTGGATATCAATGACGTTGTATCTTATAAAGAAAACTATGTTATCGCTCAACCCGACACTGACGATGAACGCAAAATAAACTATCAGCGCTACACAATACTACCCGGCGCGTGAGTAAACGTTAGCCTTTATCTCTGCACAACAATTAAATTAAATTTATAAATTGATGCCTAATGTAAATTCCAGTACATAGGCTTTAATTATCCGCGCCACTAAAGTAGATTAAAAAAGCAACAGCAGAATCAATCCCTATATTTCATAGTGACTTTAGAGGTGTCGTATGAAAGAGTGGCTACTACTTACAATTGCACTTTTATTATTATTAATTTCCATATACAGCTTAATAGCTTATGTTCGTGAACGTAAGTCAAACAAATTCCCGTCCAAGCGAAAAAATCGATAACCTATTTATTTAGCGAATTTAAGTCGCAAATTTAGCTTTTATCGAATTATCCAAAGTAGTAATAATTGTAAGGCCTTTCATTTAGGGCGTGACTACAGCCCTACTTTTCTCAATTTCACGGATGCCAGCAAACTGACTGTTAGCCTGATCAATCGCCGTTAGAAGCGGATCAATCCACAGAACTGCCTGGCAATAAGTTAACGTTCGGGTGGTAGTGGTACCAGAACCGGCGTCGTCAGTGAGGATGGGAGTGGTGTACATAGCGCCGGAACGTAAGCGGTGCGTGTAGTCGAGCAGCCGCTCAGAAATAGAAGCAGGCACAATGAGATCACAGGTCGGCTCAGTTTTGAGGATTGTCCGGTATTCAATCTGTTTCTCCTGGGCTGAAGCCATGATTTGTGTGTCGTACTGCTGTACAGCTGCAGCGATCTGGTTGTAACGATTAAACTGCAGGGACTGCGTGGCAATGACACTGCTCTGCCGCTCGTTATCCGTCTTCAGTTGCTGGTTAGCAGTCTGCTGATCGCTGTATTCACCGTGGTAGTAGACCGCAGCGCCGCCCAACCCAATCAGCATAAGCAGGAACACCGCGACCAGAACCAGAGTTAATTTGGTGTCTTTCATTGGTCCAGCCCCCAGCACGCAAGCGCAGATTCCTGATCCCGACGCTCAACCTGACCGTAGCAGCCAGTTGCCTGCCCTTTCGTTAAACGGCAGTCGCGCCCCCTATCGTGCACCCACCAACGAATCGCTTCGCATGCGCCTTTACGGTCACCAGCATTCAGTCGTTTGTAGAACGTAGAAGGGAGGCAATTACCGGGTCCAATGTTGTACGGGCAGAATGACGCGATACCTGCTTTCTGCGGCTCAGTCAGTGGCACTTTGATGTTGCTCTTCACCCAGGCAAGCGCCTTACGTTCCTCAATCGCATTTACCTCTGCACACTTCTCAGCGGTCAGGCGCATGCCCTTCACCACCGCTTTACCATCAATACGGGTCACACCACGGCAGATAGTCCAGATTCCTGAGCTGTCGAGATAGGCCACCAGTCGATTACCTTCTTTCTCATTAAGGAAAGCCTCCAGAATGGCAGAGGCTGATGCGCCAGCCAGAATCAGGCCAACCACTGCGGCGCTGAGCTTTGACTTCAGATTAGCCATCAATCACCCCGTGCTATTTTTCGGCGGTCCTCTTTCACCTTGAAATACAGGTTTGCCAGAAACGTCAGGAAGCCAAAGACCAGGCTCCCGATAACACCGATAGCAGCCCACTGTGACGGGCTGACTTTGTCGAGTAATTGCAGGCTCCAGTAACCGGCATTGCCGATTGAAGCGCCGTAAGCAACGCCTGTTGTAAGTTTGTCCATGCGATACATACTCTCACCCCCGGCATTGCCGTGGCGCTGTTCAATTAGAAGGATGAATAATGAATGAAATAAAGTGAAAAACTTTACGATTTGGCAAAGCTGTTCTAAAATTAAATCTCCAATTAATGAATATTCCATAAACCAAATTAAAAATAATAAATCTAATTAAAGTTATTATTAATGATTCATAGAAATCAATTAAGGAGAATTTTAAAAAATGAACTTACAACAATACATCGACATCCACTTTTCTGGTAACCAGGCAGAATTCGCTCGATTTGTTGGAGTACGACCCCAACAAGTTACACAATGGATTAATAGAGGCTTCATTATGTTTGGTGGCAAACTATATAGCCCGCGAAGAACTATTAAGCCATTACCATAAAAATTTTGAAGTCTCGCATATCGCGCTAATCACTGCGAATGGAACAAATCATAGCTTGCAAGATGCAAGAAAGGCCCACATGAGTGAGCCTTGATTTAGTTGCTGAAAACTGTGACATCATTAAGTTTCGGTGCCGGGTGCCTCCCGGTAAATCAGAAAAGACAGAACCTGATTCGCTTCCTGGCAACAGGATATGTGGACCTGCCTTAGCCCCTCCGCTTAGGGGGATTCACCGTAACTTGCGCGATTCTAAACAAGATAAAATCAGAGTCAAAGCCGAGCTCTGTTCTGAGTATGAATCCCGTATAGATTCAGATTAATCAGAGATGAATCGCCATTCCGGTAGGAGCGACTCAACATTTAGAACTAAAAAAAGGCCCTGCTTTAGCAGAGCCTAAGATTTGGTGCGCCTGTATATCATCATTGATTAAATGTCACTCCTTCGGACGGAAGGCGCATAGAGTTGTCATCAATTTGAAGATAGTAGATTGACAGAAAAAAGCCAATAAAAAAGCCCCGCATTTGCGGAGCCTCTAAATTTGTTAAGTGCCTGCGGGCATTGAAATCCCACGATGGGACATATAGTTAGTCAACTTCGGACAAAATGCAATACATTTCGACGCTAAATTATGATTATCGCGTCACTTTTTTGAATTCTTGCTCTGCCTGATTCTCTTCCGCCTCGCACTTGTTGATCAGGCTTTCATAAAATGGCTTCCAGTTGCGCCGCCAACTGCGTTCGTTAAGCTCCGGCACCAACGCCCGGATCGCTTTAAACGCTACCGTGGACGGCTGCCGCTTAAAACCCAGCCCATCACAGCGCTCGCAATCCTTTTCCACCGGAACGCCGAGCAGTTTCGACCGCTTCAGATCCCGGACCTTGCCGGACCCGCCGCAACGGCAGCGCGCTGACAATTTTCCCTTTCCGTGACATGTCACACACTGATTTTCCACCAGTTGCAACTGATAAGTTGGGGGCGTTTTTTCTCCGCATCCCGGATGCGTCATCACCCGCGCAATAGTGTTGGTAACGCCCCTGCCTTTGCAGTCCGGGCATTCGACGTTATCAGCCGCAGAACGCGCATAATCGTCGTAGGCGAATTTAGCCAGAACAGCAAGGCACTGACTCACTTTTCCAGCGGCGGACTTTCTGAGAAGCGCTGGTGCGGTTTTGCGGGCATAAGCCAGCAGGTGCTGCACTGCCTTATCCCGATCCTGCTGACTGATACCTGCTTTTCCCAGATACGCACTCATGCCGAAAGCAGCTTTAGCCTGGCACATGCCGATCGCGGCCATGACGTGTGTGCCGTCGATATTCTCCGAGCTGGTAGCGCCGGGGCTGTCGGTGATCATCATCGTTTTCGGGCTGAAATGTTTAAGTGCGGCTTCGATTCTCACGTGTATCCCCTCTGGTCTGTTCTTGTCATCCGATACTGCAGTTGGCCAGCGGCCGGGTTCTAAACGTCCACCAGCACTTTCAGCGCACGCGAGCAGCGCGGCTTACTGTAGAGCGCGCCCTTTTTCACCAGCGCTTTAATGTGCGCTTCAGCGGCGTTAGCGGACTTCCAGCCAAAGTGAGTGGCTATCTCCACACGTGTTGGCGCGCAGCCATTCTCAGCAGCGTACTGCCGGATAAAGCGGCACATGTTTTTCTGGATCTCGGTCAGTCCTTTCACGTTTTATTCTCCTGACTGGTGCGCCGACGGCGCGATGCTGGCGATCCGGATACTGCCGGTTTCGCCCCATATTTTTGATACGCGGAAATCCCACACGCTGCTGTCATCGGCAAACAAGGCATCCATCAGCGCTTTCATCAGGTTGTCCACGTCCGGTTTTTGCTAATGCGGCTGACCAATACTGGCGCTGCGCTTTTTCTTGCTCCAGCTGGCTGGCTGGCATTGGCAGCACGAAAGTAACGTGGCAGCCGCTGACCGGCAGCTGCAGGCGCTTTAATCGCACCTCGTCGCAGTAAGCGCGGTACCGGAGAACCACCGGGCGTTTAGCCCAACGGTCTCTCTGCGTCATGCGGGGTTTCGGCAACGGACAGATGTCATAGACCTGCATCAGAACTCCCTCTGTCGCTGTCCGGCTGAAGCCTTCTCGGTGCAGATGCGCCGCGCCTCATCCTGGTTGGTGTCGTGGAAATGGCCGTTGCGGAACTCCTGGTACACGGTCCCCAGTTCGCCGAAACGGTTCTTCGTTACGATGATTTCGGCGAAGCGCGCCGCCAGGCTGTTCTCGTTGTAGACGGCATCGCGGTACAGCATGATGATGCTGTCTGCATCCTGCTCAATGCTGCCGCCGTCGCGCAGATCCGCATTTACCGGACGTTTGTTCAGGCGTTTCTCAACGTCGCGTGACAGCTGGCTGAGCGACAGAACCGGCGTTTTCAGTTCCTTAGCCATGTTCTTCAGGCCACCGGAGATAACAGCGATCGCCAGGTCGTTACGTTCTGCTCGAGGCTTTTTAATCAGGCCCAGATAATCGACAAGGATCAGCGACAGGCCGGGGAACTTGCGTTTATGCCGCTCAGCGATGGCGCGGATCTGCTCGATGGTCAGGTTTGCCGCGTCGACGAGCCAGACATCAAGGCCAGTCAGGCGCTGAATTCCCATTGAAACCCGGCCCCAGTCCTCATCGTGCATACGGGATGGCTTGCGCAGGCTGGATACCGGCATGTTCGACGCGCCGGCAATCTGGCGCTCAATCACTTGCTGATTGCTCATTTCCATGGTGAAAATCAGCACACCGCGGCGGACCTTGTGATCCCCCATCACCCGCTCACTCGAGGCAACGCCCTCAGCAACCTTCAGTGCAAACTCGGTTTTACCCATACCCGGGCGGGCGGCCACAACAACGAAATCTTCATCGTTCATGCCGCCAGTAATTTCGTCCAGCTCGCAGATCCCGGTCTTCAACGTGTCCGACTCTTCACCGTTGGTTACCCGCCGCTCCAGCACATCAACGTAAGCACCCATCAGTTCATCGATGTGAACCGGCACGACCTCATCAGAGGGGCGACCAACGGCCATGACCTGACTGGTAAACGCCCGAATTTTCTCCAGTGCCTGATCGTGGTTGTTCGCCAGGGTTATGCTGTCGTAATTGGCCTCCATCAGCGCGACAAAACTGCGGATCATGAATTTTTCACCAAGGCTTTTGGCATAGCCTTTCAGATTTGCCGAACTCGGCACGACCTTCGCCGTTTCCATCACGTCGGCGAATACGCCGGGACCGTCACCCATTGCATCCGCAACCAGCAGCGCGTCGATCATCTTGCGCTGAATGGCCTGGCGCTTAATTTCTCCGTATAGCTTGAAGTAAAACAGATTGGTGAACGCTGCAGGGTCCAGTGTGTTCAGAACATCGCTGGCGTCAGGTGTCAGACCGGCATTCAGCAGTGCGCCGATAACGCTGGCTTCGAGATACAGGTCGCTCATAGCGCACGCTCCCGCACTTTGCGAAGCGTGTCGGGCTTCATCAGGAAATCGAAGTTGGCACGCCAGCCAGACGGATTCTCGCCGAAGTAATGCGGCCTTGCTTCAGTCACAAACGCCTTGAAATAAGCCCGAACCGCATCGATATTTTTGTGGGTCATGTGAGTGACTAGATCACGGATCGCTTTCTCACGGTCATCGTCCAGCTCAGCCAGAGGCAGACGGTCACCGGCAATCTCGTTATAGGCATCAACCACGGCGCCGCAGTCGATCTCAACGTAGCTGGAAGCCCAGGCCGCAGCGTCAGCAAGGTAACCGTCGAAACGGCTTACCCGGCAGATGTTCGCCGGCTTAGCGACCGTGCCATTGCGGCGCTTCCAGGTCAGCACCACCCAGTGCACCACCAGCTTCAGGTCATCGACGGTGTAGGCATCACGGGCCGAACGTGGCGTAAGCAGAACGGCAAAGGCTTCTGCAGAGCGGCAGGTGGTTCCTGTGAGCTCGTTGTAATACTCCAGGACCTGTTTTGCCTGTGAAACTACCTCCTCCGAAAATTCCCCCTTGGGGGTTAGGGGGGTATTTTTATTGTCTTTGGTAAGACTGTTTAGGGTGTCGGGTGTTTTCGCCCAACCAGAAACCTTTTTTCGCCCAACATTTTGGGTGGAAATGCCCAATGTTTTGGGCGTTTTAGTTAGCTGCCATTGGTCAAGATTCACATTCACACTGACGATCTTGAAACCGCCTGATTTTTTGAGATTGATGATTCGACGTTCAGCAAGCACGTCGAGCGCATCAGCAACGTCTGAATCATCGAGATCTGTCAGCTCAGCGATAAACGTGTTTGTCACCCTGTCTTCGGATTTATTCCAACCATACGTGCAGTGGATTACCGCATCAAAAACCTGATGCTGCCGACCAGCCAGTTTGAGCTTTGGCTTTAGTTTTCCAATGCTGGTAGCAATGCGCATGTATCCGTCATCAAGATTGGCCACGGATCGCTCCTCACCCGCTTCTCGGGGGCGGAATTTGAATATTTTTGCAGAGTTACTCATCCCCTTCCCTCGCGCGCTTATTCTGCTCGAGAAGCTGGCGCAACATGTGCGCCGCGTCAGGGGTAAACTCCCGGGCTAACTGCTCCCGGGACATGTCTTTATGTACAGTGTTTTCTGGTTGCATCTTCCGGCGTTTCTGTCGCATAATTGACCTCGCTTGACCAAAGCAATGCAGTACCCGGCTGTTCAGTCCTACCTGTTCAGCCTTCGCCTTTCCCTTCAAACTTCCTGAAATACTTCTCGAAATACCATTTCGGCACAAAGCATGGGTGCGGATAATTCGGCCGCATAAAAATGATCCTGCGTTCCTGGCGGTCGTAACCTGTGACGCGAACAATAACGCCGCGCCGATCGCGGTATTGCTGATCGGTTTCAATGAAACGTTCGTCATCCACCAATGCCCCCCACCGGTTCGCGGATGTGCTCCAGCAGCGAAAGCAGCTTTCTGGCCTCTTCCCCAGTAAGAACAACGTTCTGCTCACACCCTGGCGCCGCGATGCAGCCAGCAGGCAGTCCCAGCTGCAAAATCAGCTTGCAGGCCAGGCCAACCAGCCCAACCTTTTTGCGGCTTAGTCCCGAAGGATGAATCCCCATATCCAGCGCCAGAGGTTTGTTACCGCGAGCGATAGCTTCCCTGTGAAAATAACTCTCCAGCGCTTCTGCTTTGCAGGTGATATTTACTGAATTGCTGGTTGTTGCTACTGATTCCATTGATAATTTCCGTTTTCAAAATAGTGTTTAGGCAGCATTACCTTGCTTGACTCCATGCTGGAGCCAGGCTGGGTCACACTGCAGTGCATGGGCAATCTCAATCAAAAACCGCGGGCGCTTCGTCAAACCAGCTTCGATCTGTTGGATGGACTGCTGTTTAACTCCAGCCTTACTGGCTAATTCAGCCTGTGTCAGGTTGAGCTCCGCCCGTTTTTGTTTGAGGCGGTCCGAGATAGTTTGCATAAAGCCTCCTTTGACAAACTTTCTTGTATATTAATTACAATATAGTTTGTTTGTCAATTACAGCTTTTCTTGTAAACATCTCTTGATTGGATTGAGAGGTGAATTGATGACGATCGCGGCGCGTGTCCTTGCGAAAAGAAATGAGCTTGGACTAACGCAAACAGAACTGGCAGAAAGAGCCGGCACAACTCAACAAGCGATTGTTCAGTTGGAGAGTGGTAAAACTAAACGCCCCCGCTACCTCCCCGAGCTGGCGAAAGCTCTCGGCTGCGAGATCGAATGGCTTCTTGATGGTAAAGACGTTGTGACGGGCGATAATGTTACTGGTTTCCGCCCATACTCTCCCGGCCGAAAATATCCTGTCCTGAGCAAGGTCCAGGCAGGTGCCTGGGGAGAGGCCATTGAGGCCTATACGGTAAAGGATATCGATCACTGGCTAGAGTCAGACGCACATGTGCAGGGTGAGTCATTCTGGTTGGAAGTGGACGGAGATTCGATGACGGCGCCGATGGGCCTGAGTATTCCAGAAGGTACTTTCGTGCTTTTCGATACTGGGCGTGAGGCGGTGAATGGCAGCCTGGTAGTTGCAAAGCTGATCGACGATAACGAAGCCACGTTCAAAAAGCTGGTGATCGACGGTAGCCAAAAGTACCTGAAAGGGCTTAACCCTCAGTGGCCAATGGTGCCGATCAACGGTAACTGCCGGATTATCGGTGTAGCGATTGAAACTAAGCTTCGGCTGGTATAATCCCCCTCAGACGGAAGAGACGTTTAGCTAAGGAAGTGCATGTCAGTTTACACAAAGATAGCAGTAACTATGTTTTGCGTAGCGTTCGCCATGTTCTACCTGGCTCGCAAGAAGCGCGACAAAAACTTCCTGATACCGGGACTGGCATTGCTTTTGGCTGGCTTCGTTAACTTATTGCTAGGTCTGACTCTGGGTTAATGGTCGAAAGAGGCCTTCAGTTAAAAGGGATAACCATGAAAAAAATACTGATTACCGCACTACCAGTGCTTATCGCCTCGTGTGCAGCGCACAACGAGCAGCCGAAGATGATTGGCATGGCTAACCCGGCCTCGGTGTACTGCCAGAAAATCGGCGGCAAGCTAGACATCGTTAAGGAACCCGCTGGAGAGGTAGGCTACTGCACCCTCCCAGGCGGCGAACGGATTGAAGAGTGGACTCTTTACAGGCGCGATAACAAATAAAACGGCGCTGTTACGTATTGCAATTTTTAAACACAGATCAGCATCAGGGCTGGTTAGGGCTGGAGAAGACAGGCAGGGATGCCCTCATAATAAAAACTCAGGCGGTAAAAATGAAGATCGGCTATCTGTTCCCAGCTGCCTGCAGCATAGCAGGCGTAGTGCTTCTGGTTTGGTTTATCGCGAGTGGTGCTTGGATGCCTGGCGGTTAATGCACGGTTAGAGGTCAAAGAAATCTACCTCTTGCTCTTCACCCTTTTTTTGAAAAAACAACAAGAGCCCGCTTAACGAGGGCTTTTTGTGGACAGTCAATCCCTCTTATCTAATCAGAGTTGCCTCCCTTAAAGTGCCCTTCCCGTTCACAACTAATTTGATAAACCTTCAACCAAGATACTTTTGACTCTCGTCGTTTAATTTATGTTCGAAAACCATGTTGCCAATCACTTCAGCCATGATTGCTGTTCACTATCCACACCTCGATTCCGGCAAAACTCCAACTTCGCTCAAAAGGCCTGAGCGCTTTGTTTAAACGGTCAATTCAAGAAAATAAATCACTTTAAAAAACAAGCAAATGAGTAAAAAACCAATGAAATTACAATATTTATTGTTTACCTATTACAAACTTTATTGTAATTTTCTCTCATCAGCACAACGCAGCCACCGCCAAGCGCTGACCCGCTCTTTAACAATCTGGCAGTCGCGCACCGGGTACTCAATCGCATCCCTGGCAAACTGAAATAGCGGCCACCCCTAACTGACCTGGGCTGAGCCAAAGAGGAACAATGCGAGCGACGGACCGGTGCACGGGCCAGCGACATATGTCGGCCCCATTAAACAGAGGAGATAAATCATGTAACAGCTAAACGGATAGACCGCTTATGCACACCCTGCTGGGTGACGCATCGCGAAGACGGCGTGTACGGTCTGGCTCCCACGGCGACGTAGTGAGGGAGAGGAGGCGAAAGCATCACTGAGTTACGACTGGCGACCGATTTAACGCACTAAGCAGCCTCAAATGATGACCGGGAAACCGGCGCTGGCCACTGCGGGGTGTGGCAAAGCTTCAAAGATTTAAAGTGCCTCACCAGGGCAAGCCCGGAGAACCGCAGCATCACGTTGGGCTTAAAAATAAAGGCGGCACGACGTCGGGCATCACCCCGGCACGCAACAGGGCAGAGCATTTGGAGGCGCAACACAAAGCCGTTGAAGAGTGCTCTATCCGTTGTGATGTGCTCAAGCGGGCTGCAGCGCCGGCCGACGCAAAGACCCGAAAATCGGCTGAGCCGCAGCATCTGGCGGCCAATACCAAAACCGAGCGGCGGGAAGTAAGCAGGTGTCGCGGCCTGGTGTCACAACCCTATCCATTGCTGTGTGTAGTCGTTTGCTCCCTTCTCCGGGGGCTTTTTTTCACCCTCAAAACGGAGGTAAGCATGCACCCAATCCCCAAATTAACCGCCCAGCGCCTGGCCGAGTTGACGCCGGGAACGCCGATTCGCATCGGCGCTCAGCTGGTCACATTCAACGGCTGCAGCATACGCCCGAACTTTAAGGGCGAAGAGCAAACGTTCGTTGATTATACGCTGCCAGACGGCACTCCCGGTTCGCATTTCGAGTACACGGTGCTGGATGCCGGTACCGAGCACCTGGAATCAGTGCGATGCCGCTACTGCGGCCGGTTCCGCCACCCCGAAGACGTGGTAAAAGGCACCGTTAAACACTGGGATCGTAGCGAGCGGGATGACTTCTGCGCTGACAGAGAGTGCGCGCTGCGTTACCAGCAAAGCATCCGGGTACCGTCACATAAACGCGCTGCAGGATTGCGCATCCGAGGTAATCGATGATGAGCCAGCTCTACAAATCACAGTTCCTTCACCGGCTGACCGGTGCTGACTTCCACCCGCGGCGCCGCAGCTGGTTATTGCCGGTTATCGGCGCGGCGCTGATAGCTGCGGGGATGTACATCGGATGGATGTAACACTGATCCCCACGCCGCTGGCAATAAACGAATGGATGCGCGAGGCCACTGTCGACGCAATCCTGCAGCTCTGCCAACAGAATCAGTTCGGTCCGGCTGACCTGATTCAAATCGCCCACCAGCTGGCGCAGCGAGAAGCCGCTGCCGATGCCCTTACGGAACAACCTGATGACCATTTTGCGTGTAATTGATACGGAGACCACCAGCCTCGAGGGTGGTGTGTGTGAAATCGCCAGTGTCGACATTGTCGATGGCGTTATCTGCAACCCGATGAGCGACTACGTGAAGCCGCCGGAGCCAATCAGCATTGCTGCGATGGCGCTTCACCATATAACCGAAGCGGACGTGGCTGACTCACCGCCGATTGATGCTGTAATTGATCGCTATCTCGGCGCTGACGTCTATGTAGCGCACAACGCTAAATTCGACCGCAGCAAACTGCCGCAGATCACCGCGCCGTGGATCTGCACGATGAAGTTGTCCCGCAAGCTATGGCCGGAGCTGGAGAGCCACGGCAACCAGTTTATGCGCTACCACCTCGGCGTTAACGCCAACGTGCCGGAAGGCCTGCATGCCCACCGCGCCCTGTACGACTGCTACGTGACTGCGGCGGTGCTGATCGAGATTAACCGTCACGCCCGCTTCACCATTGCGCAGATGCGCGAAATCACCTCCCTGCCTTCCCTGCTGCACACAATGCGTTTCGGCAAGCACAAGGGCAAGACGTTCGAGGAAATTGGTGCTACCGACCGCGGCTATCTGAAATGGTGCCTGGCAAACATGGACCTCGACGAGGACCAGAAATTCACGATGCAGCATTACCTGCAGGGAGATTGATATGGGTATCCCGGTGCTTATCCTGGGGGATTCAGGCTCCGGTAAATCGGCCAGCATGATGAACCTGAATCCCGAAGAGGGGTTTCTCATTAACCCGGAAAATAAGCGACTGCCGTTTAAGTCGAAGGGCTGGAAGGCGCGCGACTTTGCAGCGAAAACAGGCAACGTTTTCCACACCGACCTCGCTGCGGACCTCGTTATGGTTATCAACTTTGCCCGCCGCACGGGTAAGAAATACGTGGTTATCGACGATTTTCAGTACGTTATGGGCAATTCGTTCATGCGGCGTCGCAGTGAGAAAACGTTCGAGAAATTCACGGAGATCGGTGGCGGTGCGTGGGATGTGGTTAAGGCCGCCCAGCAGGCAGAAGACGACCTGATCGTTTACTTCCTGGCTCACACGGAAGAAACCGCCGCCGGTCGCATCAAGATGAAAACCATCGGCAAGATGCTGGACGAGAAAATCACCGTTGAGGGCATGTTCACCATCGCCCTACGCACTCAGGTCACTGATGGGCGCTACCAGTTTACCACGCAGTCAGACGGCACCGACCCGGTTAAATCTCCGATCGGGCTGTTTGAGAGCTTCCAGATAGACAACGACCTGAACGCCGTCGACACGGCGATCCGGGACTACTACGAATTGAATTAAGGGGTTAAATCACTATGCAACCAATCTTTACCTTCAACCAGGAAGACGCCAAGAAGGCCGGACCGTCCGGCGCGTCAGAATCTGGTGCTTACGCTGGCATCATCCGTACGGCTCTTTTCACCAGCGCCCGCGATGCTAATTCCCAATCGCAGTCGATGGAGTTCTCGCTGGATGCCGACGTTGGCGCAATTAATTTCCTCCGTGTGTCCTATGTCGGTCGCGATGGCAACCCTCTACAGGGTGGCAATGCCATGATTCAGGCGATTATGGGCCTGACAGGCGTCAAGGCTCTTCACGCCACCGAAGTGGTAAACGACCAGAACGAAACGGAGTATCACTCCAGGGAACTGGAAGGCAAGCCGATCGGGTTTGTGCTTCAGAAAGTGCTCTACACGAAGACCTCCGGCGGTGATGGCTACCGCTTCGAGATCCGCCAGGCATTCGGCACTAAAACCCGTAAAACCTATAAAGAAGCCATCGAAGGACTGCCCGCTGAAACGGTCGATAAACTGGTGGCGGCGCTTAGCGATAAAGACGAGCGTCAACCGACTGGAACTGGCCCTGCAGGCGGCCCGGCAGGTAATCAGCAGCGCTCGATGCTGGGTGGGCAGCAGAATAACCAGACGCAATCACGCCTGCAGCAAAACGCTGGCTCCCGAAATGTTGGGCAGAATCAGCCGCCGGTGCAGGACTTCGACGACGACATCCCATTTTAGAGTTGACCGCATAGCCCCGCCCGGGGCTTTCTGGAGTATCTATGCCACTGCCAAATAGCTCAGCACAATCAGCAGCGCAGAAAGAGCGCGACGGCCTTTTTGCTGATGCTGCTCATCACTGGTTGCAAGCCTCACGCCATGCAACTGGCAACAATATCACCTGGTACCAGCTGCGCGCAGAGTTCTGCGCTGGCATGGCCCGCCGCGCAGCAATTAAGGATCAGCAGCAATGACCTGGATTAACACCCTCTCCGGCAAGCACTTCAGCTTTACCGACACCGATGCGGAGACCATCAGCATCGAGGATATCGCCGGTGCGCTGTCGAATCTTTGCCGCTTTACCGGCCACGTGCAGGACTTCTACAGCGTGGCGCAGCATTCGATGTACGTCAGCCGCCTGGTGCCGCCAGAAATGGCGTTAGAGGCACTACTGCACGACGCAGCAGAGGCTTACTGCGGTGATGTAAGTTCACCACTGAAAGCGTTTCTACCTGACTATCAGGTGATTAAGCACCGTGTCGATCAGTTCATCCGGGACAAGTTCAATCTGGCAGTTGCAATGTCTGCGCAGGTTAAGCGTGCGGACCTGATTATGCTGGCTACCGAGCGCCGCGATTTCGATATGGATGACGGCACGCCGTGGCTGGTGCTTAAGGGCATCGAGTGCGCCGACTTCATGATCTACCCGCTTACGCCACGACAGGCGCGTGTCCAGTTTCTTCAGCGTTATAACGAACTGAAGAAAACCATTTAACCACCCTTTCCGCCTCCTGACCGCCAGCCAACGCCGCCGCATTCGGTGCGGTGCGCCTGCATGCGGCCACCAGCTGCGGATCTGAGGCCACAACAATGATGAATTCACTGGGAATTTACCTTTTTGGCATGTTCATGGGCTGCATTTACACGCTGCTGGCTATGGCAATTTTGGGCTGACTGCGGTCGGCGGGAGAGAGATATGGGAAGAGTATTTATTACAGAAGGTGTTCGCACTGGTCCAGACGGAAGCGGCTATTCATGCGAAGACGATGACGAAAGAGCTGATTCGTGGGATGTCGTCGATTCGGATAGTGGTGCCAAATATTTTGGCTCTGAAGACTACAGCACGGCTACCAGGGTGAGTGGTGTGCTGAATGCGATCTGTCGTGAACACGCCGCAGAGGTTGCGCGGTTGAATGAGCAAATGCGGGCGCTGGTTGCGGAGAATGCGGCGCTGAAATCTGGCATTGGATTCTTTAGCTACGGCACTGACAGCGGTTATGAGGAACACGCTACCGCTGATGATGCAATCAAAGCGGCTGATTCTGACATTGATTACTATCGCGGTGACGCCTGCGCCGGCTGGTCAGACGAGACCGATCGTACCGTGTGGGGGGTTGTTATCCAGCGTGCCAGCATGATTGGACTGCATACCGAAACGGATGATAGTGGAAATAAACGAGAGATTTGTGATTACGCGCTATTACCAGTAGTCGAAACCCCAGCCACCGACGCCATCCTGCGCGAAGTTGGCGCTAAGGCGATTGAAGGGTTTGTGAAAAGTCTTGAGCCAGCATGGAACGGGACCACCGATCGCGCCCTTAAATACGCCGCAGCCATCCGCGCCGGGGAGGTGCCAAATGTCTGATACCAATATTTCTACCAGCCTGGCTAACGCCATTAACGACCACTGTCGCCAGTTTGAAACGTCTGACGAATTTAACCAAATGGTTGCCGCCCACGTTCTCAAGCTGTACGACGATGCGATCAAAGATGTTTTCCGCTGGGGCAAGTTCCCTGACGCAGTAAAAGAGGCCTTGAAAGAAGCGCTGCCGGGTAACATCACTGATGTTTGCGATCTTCCCCGCTACAACCTGCTGCTGGCGCGCACGTTGGATGAGCAGTGGAAAACTAACGCTGTCAGCGATCGCCTGGTCGAGCAAATGCAGGAGCTGGTGAAGGACTTCATCGAGCAGGATCAGCTGCCGAAATTTATCAAGGCGTCCGACCTGTGGGCAGCCTACATCGAACAACACAAGGAAGAAGCCGCGCACGAAGGGTGGAGCGCGCCGCAGGTCGTTATCGACGAAGATGAGGAGCGCTTTTTCTATATCGGTTTCGAAAAGGAACCCGCTTCTGAAAGCTCTTACAGCAGCTATCTCAGAAAAGACAGGAAAGACAGAGCGCACCAATGTGAGGTGTATCTTGGCTTTAGCAAGGTAACGAAACGGGATGAGAGGAAAGATGTACCCATACTGGAAGATGGCCATCCGGTGTACCGCCTGTTCAATGGCAAACTTGATGGCAGCGATGTGTTGGGTAAGCGTCCTGTTCAGTTCTATAGCAAGTTCGACAAGTTGGTAGGTGCGCTCTACTACGGCGACAGCCTGCTTGTGCTCGATGAGAGCGATGCAGATGGAATCTACTACCCATCCCCATACTAATTACCGCTGCCCGGTTCGCCGGGCATTGCTGAAAATAAGAGAGCAGTCATGACCACCCTAACCTTCGCATTCCTCATCATGGCCTCCCCGGTACGCGACGGCAGCGCCTGGAGCATCACCCCGATGCCGTCTATGGCTGTATGCGAGCAGGTGCTGGCAGACGTTCGTTCGCACACCGGCGGCTGGGCCGACGATTTCCCCGCCGTGCCAGACGGCGCTCACTGTAAAGAGGTCAAACAGTGAAGAAATTGATTGATATGTTTACTCGTGAGAGATTATTGCAACTGGCCGACGAAAATACCATTTGCAGATTATCTTTGCAGGAGAGAATCGCCTTAGCTAATTTAGCCCTCATGCTTAATGGTCCATCCGAGATAATTTACCAGATCAGAAAGAACGACGGGAGTCCTGAGTGGGAGCAATGGTTAGAGGTCTGCGCTGATGAATTTTATGCCAACATCAAAAGTGCAGGCTGGGAATATCGAAAACTTTATGTTTTGCGATAGCAAATTCGACCTCAACTGGTGCCTAACACCCAGAAAACGTCAGGAATTCTTAACCCCCATAAATTTTGTAAAATGATGTTTTTATTTGGGGCTAATTATTGTCATGCCATTAAATCTACGGCAGGGCAATAATCGCACAGCGAGAAGGTTTTTTTCAACTTTGTGGCTAATTTATTGACCAATCCAAAAGGCTACCTAGCTTAAAGACACCAGGCTTTTTCCTAATTTCGATTATTGCTATTGCACCGCATTTCATTTTGAGGCTTTGATAAAGTTGGATTTTGAATCTCGTGATGACAAAACAACATATGTACAATTTTTTTAATGAATTGAGGGCTAGGAGGTGATCGTGAAAGTCGATTACATCAATGAAAAGAAAAAGTTCCCATATAGGACAATGGGCTACTGGCTTTTAATTCTTAAAGTCAATGAATATATTATTTTTGAAAAGGCGCTACTCGGCATATCTTTGAAAAAAGCGCAGGCGTATGTTCATAATTTCACGTATCTAGGAGAGCACAGATACAGATCTCGAATTATTGATGGGAATAAATTACTGGTTCGCAGAATCCCGGACAACGATGCTGCTACATGAAAAAACATGATAATCAAAACCCTAACAGTCATCAATTAACCATATTCTCTATCATTATTTAGTTTATAGCTTGAAACACGCCCCCATTTAAAATATCGAGATAATAACCGCCAATCGGCGGTTTTTTATTGGTCTATCCAGATGCGGAAAACAATCCGGCGACACATCGAGCGCCATGCAATCTTCTATGCCAGCATCCGCCCGGCGGCTGTGCTGATCCTGCTGCTTATCGCAGCGTTAACTGCGGAGCTTTATCTGAGGTGAGGTTATGCAAACTCAACTACCGGAGGGAAAGCATACTGGGACGGCCGGCAGGTCACATGCCGCTGTTCCGCGTATGAGTTCCCGCACCGGTTCAGCGGCGGCCAGTGCAACGGCTACGCGATGGCGGAAAACTGCTGGGAAAACCGGCTCAACTGCCAGCACTGCAACTGCCTGCATGCGGGTGGTTGCGACGTCATAAACGGCACCGAAAGCCCGTTCGAATGCCCGTACGTTCTCGACTTCTGCACCTACTACCAAATCAAACTTTCCTGACCGGCTGGGAACACTGGCTAATAAGGGAGCAATACGATTACCGATCACACTATTACACTTTGAAGAGAGGTCCGAATGTCAGTGCATTGGCACGGCGGCCCGATTTGGGGCGACAGGGAGACCCCCTCCGATGATTTGATAAAAGCTCTGTACCGCGATGGCTGCTCACTAGTTTCCTACGCTCGACCTGACCAAATTAAGAAAATCGGCGCTATTGACTGCAAATTGGTGCTGGATAACGGCGCGTTTTCAACATGGCGTAAATCCGCTAGTGACGATTGTCAGCCTGGTGTTGAGTGGTGGCAAAAGCACTGGGCTGCTTACTACGATTTTGTCGGCGGGTGGTTCAGTCGGATCGAGTGGTTCATAATCCCGGACGTTATTGAGGGAAGTGAGGCGGAGAACGACCAGTTGATCGATAAGGTCCCACTCTGGCTGATGGAGAAAGCGGTGCCAGTGTGGCATTCGGACGAAAGCATAGAAAGACTACTGCGCCTCTGTGACCGCTTCCCCCGCGTTGGTATTGGGTGTTGTGGCCCGCACCGGGTAATACGGACGAAGGCCTGGCAGCAACGCATGGATGAGGTCTTCAGGGAGCTTTACATCAACCGGAAGCTCAGCGTGAAAATCCACGGCCTGCGCATGTTGGATGTACGGGTGTTGAGCCGGTACCCGTTTGCCAGCGCCGACTCAACGAACGTTGCAGTAAATGTGCCGCTGACAGAAAAGCGTTTCCCCGAAATCAAGTATAAGCTGACGCGCACAGCTGTGATGCGCGCGGCGATCGAGCGAGTTTTTCCGCCGACAGTTTCCGAATGGGTTGCCACACAACCACCAGCGCAGCAGCAAATCATCCTTGCGACTCCCCCAATCATCAAAAAGAACGGAGCTAAACCTCTGATGACAGAACCCGTGGTAAATCCCTACTGCGCGGCGCTGGATGCCCTGCGCGCTCAGCCCACGCACAAGCTCAAGGAAATCGGCGACCAGTGGCGCTCACCGGACGCTCTCTGGTGGGGTATCAACGCCATGTTCGGCCCGTTCGTGCTAGACCTGTTTGCCGACGCCAGCAACGCGAAGTGCGAGGTGTTCTACAGCGCCGAGGATAACGCACTAACCCAGGACTGGAGCGCTCGCCTGGCTGAGCTTCGCGGCGCTGCCTACGCAAACCCACCCTATTCCCGCGCCAGCCAGCACGACGGCCAGTACATCACCGGTATGCGGCACATCATGTCCCACACACTGGCGATGCGCGAGCTGGGCGGCCGGTACGTCTTCCTGATAAAAGCGGCGACCGGCGAAGTGTGGTGGCCGGAAGATGCGGATCACGTTTCGTTTATACGCGGCCGCATCAGCTTTGACCTGCCTGGGTGGTACCGCCCGGCGCCCGGAGAGCCGAACGAATCTTCCGCCGGGTTCGGCGCGGCGATCGCCGTATTCGATAAGTCATGGCGTGGTGAGCGGTTCGGCTATGTCAGCCGTGACGATCTGGAAGTGCGCGGCGCGACTTTTATGCGTCAAATTGAGCTGGCGGCGTTTCGCTTAAAACCACAAACCAAGCAACAAAATATTCCTGAAATTATTCCAGCTCTGCCGGTACCGGATACTGATAACGATGTATGGCCAGAAGAAGTAAAGCTCATCGCTAATCAGGTCGAGCGCATTTACGAACTCCCGCCAGTTCACTACCGGAAAGTAATGCAGCACATCAACACCATGCTGCTGGAGCGCCAACCCAGCAATTCAATCCTCATAGCCGCTCAGGCATTAACAGAAACCTTCGGAGAGCACGCATGATGCGAGAAATTATCGTCGACAATTTTGCCGGCGGCGGCGGTGCCAGCACCGGTATTGAAATGGCCACCGGCCGTAGCGTAGACATCGCCATCAATCACGACCCGAACGCGATCGCTATGCACACAACTAACCACCCGGATACCCTGCATTATTGCGAGTCGGTGTTCTATATAGACCCGGTGGCGGCGACCGCCGGCGCACCAGTTGGCCTGGCGTGGTTTAGCCCGGACTGCCGCCACTTCAGCAAAGCCAAAGGCAGCACGCCGGTAAAAAAAGAGATTCGTGGACTGGCGTGGATCGTACTGCGCTGGGCGCTAGCCACCCGCCCGCGCGTAATGATGCTGGAAAACGTGGAGGAATTTAGAACATGGGGGCCGCTGCTTGTTGGTGAGGATCGTCCAGACCCGGCACGTGCCGGCGAAACCTTCGCGGCGTTCGTTGGCATGCTCAGCACTGGCGTGGCAGCCGACCACCCGGCGCTGGATGAGGTCTGCGAATCGCTGCAGATTGACCGGCACGGACCGGAAGCGCTGCGGCTAAGCGCCGGGCTTGGCTACGACGTCGAATACCGCGAACTGCGGGCCTGTGATTACGGCGCGCCGACGATCAGGAAGCGTTTCTTTATGGTGATGCGCTGCGACGGGCAGCCTGTCGCCTGGCCAGAGGCTTCCCACGGCGATCCGAAGGGTCTGCCGGTGCAGAGCGGCCAGCTAAAGCCCTGGCGAACCGCGGCTGAGTGTATCGACTGGAATATCCCCTGCCCGTCGATTTTTGACCGGAAAAAGCCGCTGGCGGAAAACACTCTACGACGGATTGCCCGCGGCATTCAGCGGTTCGTGATCGACAACCCGACGCCGTTCATCGTGAAGTGCAACCACACTAGCACCCGTACAAAATACGACTGTTTCCGGGGACAGGAGCTGGAGTCGCCTCTGCACACGATAACCAAGACCCACGGTTTTGCGGTCGTTACGCCTCACATCACTAAGTTCCGCACCGGGGCCACCGGGCAGGAAGTTACTGAGCCACTGCCGACGGTCACCGCCGGTACTTCAGCGCGCCCCGGCGGCAACGGCCACGCGTTGGGAATGGTGGAGGCTCAACTTTCGCCGTTCTTGGCAGGTGCAGGCGGATCAGAATACCAGGGCAAACCGCGTTCCTGCGAGAAGCCCATACACACCATTCTGAAGGAGTCGCGCAGCTGCGTTATCGCACCGGTGATCGCCCGACAGTTCGGCAGCAGCATCGGTCACCCTGTTGATCAACCGAGCGGCACGGTTACGGCCGGTGGCGGCGGCAAAAGCCAACTTGTGTGCCCAACGCTGATCCAGATGGGTTATGGCGAACGACCGGGCCAGGCACCGCGGGTGCTGGATATGCAGAAGCCTGTCGGCACGGTCACCGCCGGAGGCAATAAGTTTGCGATCACTAGCGCGTTTCTGGCCAAACACTTCGGCGGCAACTATACCGGCCCCGGAGCGCCAATGGATGGCCCGGCCCACACGGTCACCACCACAGATCACCATGCGCTGGTAACTGCGCAGCTGTTGGTCAACAACACCGGCCACCCGGGCGGCGCTGCCGACCATCCAGCGTACACTGTTACCACCGGCAATCACCACGCAGTTGTTACATCAAACTTGGTGAAGCTGCGCGGCACATGCAAAGACGGCCAACGCACTGACCTGCCAATGCCGACCATAACGGCCGGCGGCCAGCACGTCGGCGAAGTTCGCACCTGCTTGGCGGTTGAGCATTACGACGAAGCGCGCGCAGTGCAGGTTGCTGAATTTCTCGACCAGCACGGCCTGAGCGAGTTTGTTCGGGTAGAGGGAGTGACTTAACGGATTGTCGATATCGGCATGCGCATGCTGCAGCCGCGGGAACTGTATAACGCGCAGGGTTTCCCGGCGTGGTACGTCATCGACCGTGACTATCGTGGCAGCAAGTACGCGAAAGACAAGCAGGTAGCCCGCTGCGGCAATGCCGTGCCCCCGCCGTTCGCTGAAGCGCTTGTCCGCGCCAACCTGCCAGAACTCTGTACCACCCGCGATCAGCAGGTGGCCTGACAATTTGCCATAAGAGGTAAGTATGCCTCCTACCGAGAAACTCATGACCGTTAAAGAGCTGGCCTTAGCTCTTCAGATTTCGGCTACGACGATTTACCGCAACCCCCCCAGATATCACATGTTCCGTGTCGGTAACAGTTGGCGCGCTAACTCAGATAGCCTAAAAAAATTTGCCGAAGCGCCTGCTACAGATAACAATGTTTATCGGCTGGCTGTTGTAGGCGGTAAGGAGAAGAAGAAATGCCGATCTACAAAAGGGGCAAGACATACTGGATCGATATCTCAGCGCCAGATGGCTCGCGAGTTAGACGCTCTGCTGGCACCGAGGAAAAAGCAAAAGCCCAGCAGTTACACGACAAAATGAAACACGAACTGTGGGCAATTACGAACCTGAATAAGAAGCCAGAACGAAGTTTTGAGGAACTTATACTTTTGGCATTACAAGATGCTGAAGGTCAGGCATGCTTTGGTAATAAACAAATTCAGGCTCGCTATTGGTTAAGTTGTTTCGAGGGTAGGTTGATATCCTCCATCACCAGTGAAGATATTACAAACAACCTTCCAACTCACAGCATACGCTTCAAAAACCGCCTGACTAATGCGACAAAAAACCGTTATCGCGCACTGCTAATGCGCGGGTTTTCTTTGGCGTATAAAAACGGCTGGATTGATAAGATACCTTACTCTCGATCATTGCGTGAACCGAAGGTAAGGGTAAGGTGGATCGATAAAAACGAAGCGCGATCACTGGTCGAAAATCTTCAGAAAGAATGGATGAAGCATCTGTGCTCATTTGCTCTTCTCACCGGGGCAAGGCTGGGAGAGATGCTTTCACTGACGTGGAAGAATGTAGACCTCCGCAGGCGGGTCGCGGTTGTCACTGCTGACAGAGCGAAATCAGGAAAAGCAAGGCCACTACCCCTTAATGATGAGGCGGTGGCAATAATAAAGAAGATTCCGCGCATTAACGAATTCTTGTTCTCTTCGGATGGTCAAATGGAAGTGAATTACAACCGCACAGATTTCTTAAGGGCATTATCAATATCCGGTATCGTTGATTTTAGATTCCATGACTTGCGGCATACATGGGCAAGTTGGCATGTTCAGAACGGAACACCGCTTTTGGCCCTTAAAGAAATGGGAGGCTGGGAGACATTGGAGATGGTCAATAAATATGCCCACTTGAGTGGGGAACATTTGAGCAGGTTCTGCAACATTGTCACATTTTTGGCACATGACGATGACCTGCATCATTCCAATGAAGCAATATCGCTTGTAGGTTAATGTAATATATACATAAATCACATAGCGCGAACACGGCAAATTTTAGATTAATCAGAGCTTTAGTCTGCGTGAAGTCATACAGGTGTTTATTTTAACGGGAATCATTAGCATGGCATTCGATTTTGACCAACGGATAGACCGCCGTCACAGCGATAGTCTTAAATGGCGAAAATATGGTGATCGGGATATCCTTCCGCTCTGGGTTGCTGATACCGATTTTCGTTCGGCAGACTGTATTACTGCCGCGCTTCAGGAGCGTATTGCCCATGGCGTGTTCGGTTACGGAGTGCCATCAGAGGCTCTGACCGACGTCATTATCGAACGTATGGCCCATCGTTACGGCTGGCATATTCAGCCGGAATGGCTGGTATTTTTACCCGGCGTGGTGTGCGGGCTTAATCTCTGCGTGCGGGCATTCACCTCAGCGCAGCAGGGAACCGTTTCCCCGACGCCGATCTATCCCCCTTTTCGCCAGGCCGCCGCGCTGGCCGACCGCGCGCAGCTGACTGTTCCCCTGCAGCTCCGCGACCAGCGCTGGGTGCTGGATCTTGAGGCGCAGGAATCACGGCTGAACGGTGCAGAAAAGCTGCTGATGCTGTGTAATCCGCAAAACCCCGGCGGCACGGTGTATCGCCGCGAGGAGCTGGAAGCGCAGCTGCGATTCGCCCGCCGCCACGATCTGATCGTCTGTTCCGATGAAATTCACTGCGATCTGCTGCTGGAACCGGGCGCGAAGCACATCCCGTTTGCCAGCCTCAGCGAAGATGCCGCCCAGCGTTCCATCACGCTGATGTCGCCGTCAAAGACGTTCAATATCGCCGGGCTGGGCGCGTCGGTGGCCATCATCCCCAATCGCGAACTGCGCGAGCGTTTTTCCCGCGAACGTAAAGGCATGGTGCCGGACGTTGACGTCCTGGCCTACGTTGCCGCGACGGCAGCCTGGCGCGACGGCCAGCCGTGGCTGGACGAGCAGCTGGCCTACCTCCGGCGCAACCGCGATACGCTGGTCAGCCATCTGCATTCGCTGCCGGAGCTGAGCATGGTCTCTCCGGAAGGCAGCTATCTCGGCTGGATTGATGCCAGCCGTCTTGAGGTAGAAAACCCGCAGCAGTTCTTTGAGCGTTTCGGGTTAGGGTTCAGCGCAGGGGGGGATTTCGGTGACGAGAACTTCGTGCGCATCAATTTCGGCTGCCACCGCCTGCTGCTGGATGAGGCGTTACGCCGTATCAGCCTGGCCGTTCAGTCCCGTCGTTAACACTAGCGGGGCCGAAAAATCATTGAAGGGTACGGGGCTTTTTGTCTGTTTATGCCCCGTACTTAGTTGCGCGACAGGCTGAACAGCCAGGCTGTCAGCGCACACAGTGCCAGAACCAGCCCCAGCTGCTGCAGCACACTGGATAGTGCAAGCATCATCCCCAGAAGCGAATAGTAGCTCAACCCAAACAGCGCCCCGGCAGCACCCGCCTGGTCTCGATAATTACGCAACGCCTGGCTCAGCACATTAGGAATGGCAATGCCGTAGCACACCACCACCCCCGCTACCGGTAAAAGTATCCAGGCAGAATACTGCAACCACCATGCAACCAGACCGGACAGCAGCGCCATAAGGCAGGCACAGTGTACAAGTTGTTCCGCAGTTAACCCGGTAGTTAACAGCCTGCGGTTCAGGAGACTGCCCGACAGCGATGCCAGAGCCAGTATAAAGCCCGTCCAGCCGAAGTCGCCGGAGCTCCACCCTAACGTCTCGAAAAGAAATGGCGCAAGGCTGTAATAGCTGAACAACATGGTGTTTAGCAGGGCAATCAACATGGCATTTTTCCAGAGCGAACCATCCCGAACCATGCGCAATGCCAGTCGCGGTTCCCGGTAGGCCTTCTGCGTATTTTGAGGTCGGGTTTCCGGTAGCAGGATCGCGGTCAGTATCAGCAGCAAAACGGCCAACAAAACGAGCGCAAAAAATATGCCGGTATGTCCGTACTGGTTGACCAGCCAGCCACCACTTACCAAACCAATAACCGGACTCACGGCCAGAGCGCTTCCCATCACGGAAAATACTCGCGCCAGCGCGACAGATTCATAGCAGTCTCTCAACATGGTTTGTACAACAACCGATCCGGCTGCGGCACCCACCGCCGACAGTATTCGGGCCAGCAGCAGCATGTTGAAATCGCTGACGACCATCGCCAACGCGCAACCGGCGCCGTAGCAGAATATTCCCGCTATCATGGCGGGTCTTCTTCCGATGCAGTCGCTCAACCAGCCCCACAGTGCCACACCGACGGCAAACGCGACAAAGTAGACCGAGAGGGTTTGAGCAGCGCGCTCACTGCTCACATGAAAAAAGTGGGCGATATCCGGTAAAGCCGGGCTGTAAACGGTTTCCACCAGCTGCGGAAACATAATTAGCAATGTCAGCAGCCACAGGGGCGGCCGATACGCTGTATTCATCACGATGTCCTCCAATCGATAACGGGAGGGCATTATTGCTGAAAAGAGAGTGTCACATTACAATCATAAGGACTCAATATATCAAAAATCGGACAAGCTATGAAAATCACTCAGGATGCTGTGTTCGACCCCGATAGTTTCGACGATCCCGTCGTGGGCATTGCGTCCGAAATGGGACCGCATGATTCAGGACGGCACTGCCACAGAAGGCATCAGTTACTTTTTTCAGCGGCGGGAAGTATTACCATTGAACTGGAGCGGACCTTGTTCCTGCTTCCCCCCCGTCGCGCAGCCTGGATACCGGCGGGCACGGTTCACCGCGCCATCATGCGTGGCGTCATGGCCTATCGGTCTCTGTACTTCTCCCCCGCGCTGCCTTTATTGGCACTACCCATGCAGATCGTTCAGGTTAACCCTCTGCTTTTTGAAGTCATTGAACGAATGGCATTCTGGCCCTGGGGAATGTCTGAAGAGCAACAGACCAGTCTTATTAGCGTTTTCAGCCAGGAAATTCGAGCCGCACGCAGTGAAAACTGGACGCTGCGCTTTCCCACCGACAGACGCCTGCAAACGTGGCTCGACAAGGTGATGAACGGCGAGCTGCCTCCCAGACTGGGTCAGTTAGCCCGACAGTCAGGCGCATGCGAACGCACAATAAGCCGGATATTTATCCGGGAAACCGGGATGAATTATCAGAACTGGCGGCAGCAGTGGCGACTGCTTAAATCAATGGAAATGCTCTCCGACGGAGGACCGATAAGCCAGGTGGCACAACAGCTGGAATTTTCCAGCGACAGTGCCTTTATTGTTTTTTTCCGCCAGCAAACGGGTATCACGCCCGCCCACTATCCTCGGAATATCCCGGCTCAGCAGCCAGCCTGACTGCCGTACTATAACGATGGCGATGGCAGGCCAGAAGTGGCATCGCCGGTCAATACCATGAATGCTCTGGCCACAATGCACCCGTTTTCTCAGCCCTCGCTGACCTCGCTGGCCACGACCTCTTTCAGGCTCCACGGATGGAACTTGATGGTCACCTTGCCGTCGGTCACCGCCAGCGTCGGATTCGGCAGGCGTTCCCCTTCCCCTTTCGGCGCGCTGCTTTTCACCGAAATACCCTGCTGGATCAGTCCGTCATCCGCCATTAACGCCAGCGCGCGCGACCCCAGCTGCGCCTCGTCGCCGCGCAGGACGATCTCAACGTGCTCCCAGCCCTCGTGGCGGTAGAGTTTTGCCCCCGGCCACGGCAGCTCAATCACGCTAATCTGCCACGGTCCCACACTCAGCGGCGTAGACAGTTCAAACAGCGCAATCGGCCTGCCGGCAATCTCCTTTTCGGAGAACAGCGTGCCGCACTGCAGCAGCCCCTGCTTCCAGCGCTCGGCGGTGGTGTTCTGATGGCAACGAACCGCAATGTGGTCGGCCTCCAGCGCGGTCAGATCCAGGCCAAGACGCCCGGCCAGATGGTTAAGGGCGTCAACGAAACGCGCCAGATCCGCGCTTAAATCCTGCAGTTCGGCCTGTTTGCTGATATCGGTCATCTGAAAAAATCCTTGAGTGCGGCGCCGGTCATGCCGTGGTGGCGACCGTCGCGGAATGTGCTTTCTGCGGTTGCGGCGTATATTACCCGAAAAGGCCGCAAAAACTCACCCCGTGCCGCCGTTAAGGTTCCTGGAAAAACGCGCGCTAAATGCAGTATACTTCTCCCCTTGTTTTTTTAACGACGCCGGCAGCAGGTGCCTTTTCCCCGCTACCGGCGTTGCGATCGCGGCCCGCGCCCGTTGCGTGTGGGCGTCTTCAGCATAATTAAGGTAACTCGGTGAATATTCAGGCCCTTCTCTCAGAAAAAGTCAGTCAGGCGATGATCGCAGTGGGTGCTCCAGCAGACTGTGAGCCTCAGGTGCGTCAGTCAGCCAAAGTGCAGTTTGGTGATTATCAGGCAAACGGCATGATGGCCGTGGCCAAATCACTGGGCATGCCACCACGACAACTGGCAGAAAAGGTGCTGGAACAGCTGGATCTGAGCGGTATTGCCCGCAAGGTCGAGATCGCCGGCCCCGGCTTTATCAATATCTTCCTTGAGCCTGCCTGGCTGGCACAGCAGGTTGACGGCGTGCTGGCCGCGCCGAAGCTGGGCGTGGCCCCCGTTAAGCCGCAGACCATCGTCATTGACTATTCGGCACCGAACGTGGCGAAAGAGATGCACGTCGGCCACGTGCGCTCCACCATCATCGGTGATGCCGCGGTGCGCACGCTGGAATTCCTCGGCCACAACGTCATCCGCGCTAACCACGTCGGTGACTGGGGCACGCAGTTCGGCATGCTGATCGCCTTCCTGGAAAAACAGCAGAACGAACATCATGAAGATATCGCCCTGGCGGACCTGGAAGCCTTCTACCGCGAAGCCAAACGCACCTACGACGAAGACCCGGTTTTCGCCGAACGCGCCCGTGGCTACGTGGTAAAACTGCAGGGCGGCGACGAGCAGTGCCGTACCCTGTGGAAAAAACTGGTCGACATCACCATGTCGCAGAACCAGCTGATTTATGACCGCATGAACGTCACCCTGACGCGTAAAGACGTGATGGGTGAAAGCCTGTACAACGACATGCTGCCGGGCATCGTGGCCGACCTGAAAGCGAAAGGCATGGCGGTAGAGAGTGAAGGCGCCACCGTTGTTTTCCTTGATGAGTATAAAAACAAGGAAGGCGAACCGATGGGCGTCATCATCCAGAAAAAGGATGGCGGCTTCCTGTACACCACCACCGACATCGCCTGCGCCAAATACCGCTATGAAACGCTGCATGCCGACCGCGTGCTGTACTACATCGACTCCCGTCAGCATCAGCACCTGATGCAGGCCTGGACCATCGTGCGCAAAGCGGGCTACGTGCCGGATTCCGTGCCGCTGGAACACCATATGTTTGGCATGATGCTGGGTAAAGACGGCAAGCCGTTTAAAACCCGTGCGGGCGGTACGATCAAGCTTTCCGATCTGCTGGATGAAGCGGTGGATCGCGCCACGAAACTGGTGTCGGAAAAGAATCCGGATATGCCGGAAGAAGAGCTGAACAAACTGGCGAACATCGTCGGTATCGGCGCGGTGAAATACGCCGACCTGTCAAAAAGCCGCACCACCGACTATATCTTCGACTGGGACAATATGCTGGCGTTTGAAGGCAACACCGCGCCGTATATGCAGTATGCCTACACCCGCGTGCTTTCCGTATTCCGCAAGGCGGGGATTGATGAGAACGGTATCAGCGGATCGACGCTTATCAGTGAAGATCGCGAAGCCGCCCTGGCCGTGCGCCTGCTGCAGTTCGAAGAAACCATCACCCAGGTTGCCCGCGACGGCACGCCGCACGTGATGTGCGCCTACCTGTACGATCTGGCCGGCCTGTTCTCCGGCTTCTACGAGCACTGCCCGATCCTCAGTGCGGAAGATGAAGCGGTGAAACAGAGCCGCCTGCGCCTGGCGCTGCTGACGGCGAAGACGCTGAAGCAGGGTCTGGATACGCTGGGTATCCAGACCGTCGAACGTATGTAATCCTGGCCGCGGTGGGTCTCTGTCCCTGCCGCGCGACAGTAAAAAACCCCAGCCGGGTGATACCGGCTGGGGTTTTTACTTTATGACGGGCGGGTCAGGCGAGTCGGGTGAAACTCACCACCTTCTTTTCCTCACTCTCCTGCTCGCTGCGCGGCTTCAGCCCCTGCAGATCCTGCAGGTAGGTTTTGCGCCAGTGGGCAATATCATTCTGCCGCAGAACCGCCATCATATCGTTGTAGCGTGAAATACGCTCGGTGCGCGACATGGTCAGCGCGCGATCCAGCGCGGCGGCCACTTCGTCACGATCGTAAGGGTTAACGATGAGCGCCGAGGTCAGCTCGTTTGCCGCACCGGCAAAGCGCGACAGCACCAGCACGCCGGGGTCGTCCGGATCCTGAGCGGCCACGTACTCTTTTGCCACCAGATTCATCCCGTCACGCAGCGGCGTCACCAGCCCGATATCGGTCAGGCGGAAAATTTTCATCAGCAGGCGACGGTCAAAATGCTGGTTCAGATAGTAGAGGGGCGTCCAGCCCAGCGTGCCGTATTTACCGTTAATCCGCCCCGCTTCGGTCTCCAGCTGGTGTCGGATGTCCTGATAGGCCTGCACATCGCCGCGCGAGGTGGGCGCGATCTGCGAGTAGCGGATTTTCCCGCGGTGCTGCGGGAAGTTTTCCAGCAGTGCCTCATAGGCGAGGAAGCGTTCCGGCAGCCCTTTTGAATAGTCCAGCCGCTCGCAGGCAATAATGTTCTGTGCATCGCCGAGGTCCCGCTTCATTGCGACCATTTTCGGCGGCAGCGGGCCTTCAGCCATCTCTTTAATACTGTCCGGCTCTATCCCGATGGGATACACCTCGGTAGCAAAGCGATTGCCGAAGGCACGATGCTGTTTCCCCTCGGTCTGCAGCGGGGTCAGCAGCGAAACGCACTCCAGGAAAGCGATGCGGTCGCTCTCGGTCTGGAAGCCCAGCAGGTCGTAGTCACACATCATTTCCAGCAGGTCAGCATGCGGCGGCAGCGCGTTAAAGATTTCCGGCGTAGGAAACGGAATATGCAGGAAGAACCCGATGCGGTTGTTCACACCCAGCTCACGCAGTTCGGCGGCAAACGGCAGCAGATGATAATCGTGGATCCACAGCACGTCATCCGGCTTCAGCAGCGGCAGAAGGCGCTGCGCCAGCTGCTTATTCACCCGGCTGTAGCCTTCCCAGGCTTCACGCTGGAAGTTCACGAGGTCAAGGCGATAGTGGAAGGCCGGCCACAGCACCGCATTGGAAAACTGCAGATAGTAGAGATCGTAATCATTTTGATTCAGGCCAAACGACGCGTAGGTGATGCCGTCCTGTTCCAGCATGGACAGTTCATCATCATCTTCACCGATTTCGTTGATGTTACCGTTCCATCCGTACCAGACACCGCCGGTGGTTTTCAGTGCATCAACGATGCCTACCGTTAATCCACCGGCGCTGACCTTGCTGCCATCGGGAACAGCAATTCGATTCGATACGACGACTAAACGACTCATAACGTTTCACTCCTTACCGACGCCTGCGCGTCCTGATCTAATTTTATTCTGGTTTGCTCCAGCCAGTGCCAGACCGCGGGCACGTCCGGCAAATTGCCGCGCGCTTCGCTGATGCCTGCACCCACCTTCACTGAAACGCCCTCCATTGCGTTGACAACTTTAAATCCGGCCTCGTCCGTCAGGTCATCACCGACGAAAACCGGAATGCGCCCCAAAAACGGGGGCTGTTTCATAAAGTACCTGATTGCGGCACCTTTGCTGACGCCGTCCGGCTTCAGCTCAATGACGCATTTTCCCGGCTGCTGAACCAGCTCGGGAAAGCGCGCAACCAGCCCATCCGCCAGTTGCTGAATGGCCTGCTGATGTTCCGGCGCCCGCCGGTAATGCAGCGCGAACGCCATGCCTTTGCTCTCCAGCTGGGTTCCGGGCAACGCCGCTATCGCCGGTTCCAGCTCGGCGGTCAACAGGCCAACCGTCTCAGGTGACAGGGCGATGCGATGGATATTTCCCTCGCCATCGCGCCTTTCGGCACCGTGTACGCCCGCCAGCGGCAGTATAAGCGGCTCCACCAGTGCATCCAGCTCCCGCATCGGTCGTCCGGAAATCAGCGCCAGCGCGCCGTTGCAGTGGCTGGCCAGCCGCGCCAGATTATCGCGCACCGGGGCCGGGACAGAGACATCCTCAGGCCGCGATTTAATCGCGGCCAGGGTGCCATCCACATCAAAAAAGAACGCATAACGTGCCGGTTCCAGTGGGGGAACGAATTCTGTTTTAGTCACACATTCCTCCTGATTAAACGTGACAGGAAACCCTTTCGCGCAAGAGGGAGAGAATCAAAATGGAAACCACGATACGGCTGTCGCCGGGGAGATAAGAACGGCCAGAAGAGTGATATCTTTTTAGTGCAGTGGTTCATGCCCTGCTGAAAATCTGACTCCACGTTACTGCGTTTTTTCCTCACCCGACGCCCCTCAGTGCGCATAACGTCAGTATTTAGTATAGACAGAGATCGGGGGGCTGCCAGCTTTTAAGATAATGTGCACGTAAGCCTGGTGAAGAGCGAAATTTCAGCATGGGCATCCACCGTGAATAAGCCGCTTGTATCAGCAGGAAGACAAATCCAATAACTATTAAATCCCTCCCCCCTCATTAAACTATTTTTGCCCACCGGACTTCACCGGCAGGCGAAATAACGCATACCGATACTTGCTGAATAAACAATGAATGGAATACCTATGAAACAACAATCAGGAATGAAAACCCCTGCCAGTAAAAAAAACAAACGTGACCCGTTCAGGATGAAAAATATTGTCCTGCTGTCGCTTTTACCTTTATTTAGTTATGCTCAGGACGGCATGACGGACAGTTCTGTTTTATCCGTCAGCGAGGTGGATTCCCTCACGCAGCGGGCGATGCAGCCGGACGGTTATGCCGTAGCCGCAGCCATGAACAGGCGCTACTTCGACACCCAGGACACCTGTGGCTCTCAACCCGCTTATTATTGCAACGGGGTGATGATCCGCGCAGCGAACGGGAAGTCGAAGTACCATGCCTGGGATCCCAGCCCCTCCTCCGTCTCTCGTGGCGGCGTGGCCTTTTCATACTTCCGCACAGACCTGAGCGCTGTCAGACTGCAGGAAAACCGCTCTCAGGGCTTCAGCATTAAAAATAACAACAGCAGAGCCACCACCGATTATCCCCTGGAAGTGGCGTGCTCATTTCCCTATGACGCAGGAACGGAATCCCGCATCGATCGCGGCTGCGGAATGTATTTATCCGATCGGGCAAGTCGGGCCTGCGATCAACAGGGTATTACCACCGCCCAACAATGGTTAACGCATTTCAATTCCGTGGCAAATTCCGGGGACCTGCGCTATATGCACCAGTGTTCATTTAGCGGGGATACAACCCCTTTTGCAACCAGTCTTGAAGCGCGACGTATTTCCAGACCCGACACGCAGAATATTCGCTGGTCGCAAAATGAACTGGCATTGAAAACCTGGCCGGTCGGCACGTCGCAGACGTTGCCCGTCGAATCATTTTTCTATGCAGTAGGAAATAATCAGGCGGATGGACTTTCCGGCGCGCAATATATGCAGCAGGATTTCTATCAGCAGACCGGTATTGTGGTTCCCGTTGTCCGCCTTAATCTGGCGAATAACGTCAAAGAGGTCTTTTCTTTTCGCCAGGAGGATCAAAAAGTCAACGTTGATAACAACCAGAATAATGGCATCAGCGCCCTGAAACCCACGGCCGTATCGGCAACCGGCAACGGCGGCAGTCTGCTGACAAAGGATGATTATTATCGATTGGATGCCCTGCCGGTAGAGGTTCCCGCCTACGTAAATATGGCGAAAGGGGACAACGTTACCCTCCGCTGGATCGGCAGAGAGCACACCTGGTCCTCACCGTCTCAGATCGTGACTGCCCCGGGTAAGCTGAGATTTAACGTTCCTCGTACCGAATTCATCGACACCATCGGCAGCAGCGCGACCATTGCATTTAGCGTACAGCGCGCAGGCGCCTCGGGGCTGGAAACGTCGGGTAGCCTGAGCCTGGCGGTGGAAGACCAGGCGCTCAGGTTGACGAAGCCCGTAATTAGCGGAGATTTTAAAAAGGTTACGGCGAGTTTTGCCGGCATGAACACCAGCCAGAACGTTCGGTTACGCTGGATGGGGGTGACAACGCGCAATGCCATCCCCGTTAAGGCCAACAGTAGCGGCAGCGTCACCATTGATATCCCTGACGCCTGGATTAAAGAGAACAACGGGCGCGAAGTGGAGATTCTCTATTCGGTCGGGGACAGCTACGGCGCGAAATATCAATTCTCACAGGTATTGCGGATCGTCCTTTAACGCGAACAAGCTGACGTTCCGCCCCCCCAACCTGCCCTGAAGTATGCCAGGTTAATTATGGGGTAAGCTCTCGCCGTCGGGGATTTTAACGTTGCCGACGGCGTTGAGCTGTCCCGCCAGCGAAAACGTTTGATTTCCCCGCCGGGCACGACTCACCGCGCTAATTCATCACGGTTGCCAGCGTGTATACTCGTCCGGCAACTCATTACTCCGTTAACCAGAGGATCCCCCCGGTGATTAAATTCAGCGTGCTTTACCCTAACCGCAGTGACGCCCACTTCGACCACGACTACTACCGCGATGTGCATCTGCCGCTGATTAAAACGCGGATGGGTGACGCCTGCCTCTCCTACGAAATCGATAAGCCGCTCGGCGAAGACGCCCCGTTTATCGCCGCCTGCCATATCTACTGCGAAAGCCTGGAAGCGTTTGAGCGGGTGATGGCCCCGCACGCGGAAGAATTTACCGCCGACGTGGCGAACTTCACCAACGTCACCTCGGTGAAATTTATTTCTGAAGTGGTGGTAAAGGGATAAGCGCGGAAGCTGACTGGAGCAGGAAGCAGAAGCAGAAAGCGTAACTAACGTCAGTTAAGAAAACCCGCCCCGTCAATGAACAGGCGGACCCATGAGGTCCGCCCGTCTGCGGGAGGTCAGCCTTTACAGCAGTTTTCTTTCCGCCAGATCCAGCGCAAAGTAGCTGAAGATAATATCCGCACCGGCGCGCTTAATCGCGCCCAGGCTTTCCAGCACCACGTCCGTTTCACTGATGGCCCCGGCCTGGGCGGCAAACTTAATCATCGCGTACTCACCGCTTACCTGATAGGCGGCCAGCGGCAGACGGCTGTGCTCGCGCACGTCGCGCAGAATATCCAGATAGGCCCCCGCCGGTTTCACCATCAGCGCATCGGCACCTTCGGCTTCATCGATCAGCGACTCGCGAATCGCTTCGCGGCGGTTCATCGGGTTCATCTGATAGGTTTTGCGATCGCCCTTCAGCGAGGTGCCCGCCGCTTCGCGGAACGGACCGTAGAAGGAAGACGCGAACTTGGTGGAATAGGACATGATCGCCGTATCGGTGAAACCGGCGGCGTCCAGCGCCGCACGGATCGCCGCAACCTGGCCGTCCATCGCCGCCGAAGGCGCGATAAAGTCGGCACCGGCCTGCGCGGCCACTACCGCCTGCTTGCCGAGGTTAATCAGCGTCGCATCGTTATCCACGCCGCGATCGTGCAGCACGCCGCAGTGGCCGTGGCTGGTATATTCGCAGAAGCAGGTGTCGGACATCACGATCATCTCCGGCACCGTGTCCTTACAGATGCGCGACATGCGCGCCACCAGGCCGTTCTCATTCCAGGTATCGCTGCCCGTGGCGTCGGTGTGATGTGAAATACCAAAGGTCATCACCGAACGCACGCCGGCTTTGGCAATTCGCTCAATCTCATACGCCAGGCGTTTTTCAGGAATCCGCATCACGCCCGGCATGGCGGCGATCGGTTTGTAGTCGTCCAGCTCTTCTTCCACGAAGATCGGCAGGGCCAGATCGTTGAGGCTGAGGCTGGATTCCTGGAACAGGGAACGAAGAGAAGCAGACTGGCGTAAGCGTCTCGGGCGCTGGATGAGAGAATGTGTGGACAAAACGACCTCGGTTTAACGACTCAGTCACCGGCAAAATCACGCGACGGTGATGATAAAAGTGAATAGTGCGCTAACACTATACCTCCACGCCGCTGATGACAATCTTTGTGGAAATTCCCTGCGCTTTTACGGCACAGAGTGCTTTGTTAGCTACAGAAATTTCACATTTTTTTCCCCTCGTCTTCACAGAGGCTGGTATTCTGCTTCAGCTCCTGCCGTTTTGACTTTCATTATGAACATCAAAGGGAATCAAACATGTCTGACGTTCGTCCGCTTAAATTCGTGACTCTGCTTGGCAGCCTGCGTAAAGCCTCGCTGAATGCCATTGTTGCTAACAGTCTGCCCGCGCTGGCCCCTGCCGGTGTGGAAATCAGTCCGCTGGGTTCCGTGGCCGACCTCCCGCACTACGATGCCGATATTCAGGCGGAAGGTTTCCCGGAGGCGGTGCTGGCCATGGGTGCGGCCATTGCCGCCGCTGACGGGGTGATCATCGTTACGCCGGAATATAACTATTCGGTTCCCGGCGCGCTGAAAAACGCTATTGACTGGCTGTCACGCCTGCCGGACAGCCCGCTGTCGGGTAAGCCGCTGGCTATTCAGACCGTGTCACCGGGCGCTATCGGCGGCGCGCGGGCGCAGTATCACCTGCGCCAGAGCCTGGTGTTCCTCAATGCCAGCGTCATTAATAAGCCGGAAATCATGATCGGCCAGGCGGGCAGCCGCATCGATGCCGAAGCGGGCACCGTCAGCGATGAGAGCACCCGACATCACCTGACGGCGCAGCTGGAAGCGCTGGCGACGCTGGCTCGCCGCGCGGGCTAACCTCCCACCCGCATCAGCCCCAGCATAACGTCATGGCTGTGGCTTGTCGCACCGGCTGGCCCTACCACTGCAGCGGCTGAATCGCTTTACGGCGACGGCGCCGCAGCCGACGGTCAGACAGGCGTTTTTCGGCCACAAAAAAGCCGGGATAATCCCGGCTTTGACAGTACGGACGATCAGAAGAAGCCGAGCGGCTGCACGCTGTAGCTGACCAGCAGGTTTTTGGTCTGCTGGTAGTGATCGAGCATCATTTTGTGGGTTTCACGGCCGATGCCGGATTTTTTATAGCCGCCAAACGCCGCATGTGCCGGATAGAGATGGTAGCAGTTGGTCCACACGCGTCCGGCCTTGATGGCCCGGCCCACGCGGTAGGCACGGTTGATGTCCCGCGTCCAGACGCCCGCCCCCAGCCCGTAAATCGAATCGTTAGCGATGGCAATCGCCTCAGCCTCATCCTTAAAGGTGGTTATCCCCACCACCGGCCCGAAGATCTCCTCCTGGAACACGCGCATGCTGTTGGTGCCCTTGAGCAGCGTCGGCTGGATGTAATAACCACCGTTAAGATCGCCCTCCAGTTTCTCCACCCCGCCGCCGGTCAGCACTTCCGCCCCCTCTTTCTGCGCGATGTCCAGATAGGAGAGAATTTTGTCGAACTGCTGCTGGGATGCCTGTGCGCCGACCATGGTATCGGTGTCCATCGGGTCGCCGCGCCGGATGGTTTTCACCCGTTTCATCACCGCCGCCATAAAGGGTTCGTAAATCGATTCCTGCACCAGCGCGCGGGACGGGCAGGTACAGACCTCGCCCTGATTGAGGAAGCCGAGCACCACGCCCTCCGCCGCCTTTTCGATAAATGATTCTTCCGCCTGCATGATGTCTTCGAAGAAGATATTCGGCGATTTACCGCCCAGCTCGACGGTGGACGGGATCAGGTTTTTCGCCGCCAGCTCCAGAATATGGCCGCCGGTGGCGGTGGAGCCGGTAAAGGCGACTTTGGCGATGCGCGGGTTGGACGCCAGCGCTTCACCCGCCTCTTTGCCGTAGCCGTGGATCACATTCAGCACGCCTTTCGGCAGCAGATCGGCAATCACCTCAACGAATAAGGTGATCGACAGCGGCGTCTGTTCGGCGGGTTTCAGCACCACGCAGTTGCCCGCCGCCAGCGCCGGTGCCAGCTTCCACGCCGCCATCAGCAGCGGGAAATTCCACGGAATAATCTGCGCCACCACGCCCAGCGGCTCGTGGAAGTGATAGGCGGCGGTAAACTCATCGATCTCGGCGGCGGTGCCCTCCTGCGCGCGCAGGCAGCCGGCAAAATAGCGGAAGTGGTCGACCGCCAGCGGCATATCGGCCGCCAGCGTTTCACGCACCGGCTTGCCGTTATCCCAGGTTTCATTGACGGCGAGGTATTCCAGCTTCTCTTCCAGCCGGTCGGCGATTTTCAGCAGGGTCAGCGAACGCGCCTGCACCGAGGTTTTGCCCCAGGCATCGGCCGCGGCGTGGGCAGCATCCAGCGCTTTTTCCACGTCGTCTTTATCGGAACGGGGGAACTGGCCGATGTCCGAACCGTTGACCGGTGAGGTATTGGTAAAATACTGGCCGTTGACCGGCGGCACAAACTCACCGTTGATGAAGTTGCCATACTGCGGTTTAAGCACGATCAGGGAATCTTTACTGCCCGGGTAAGCGTAGCGCATCATCGTTCTCCTGTTGAAAATCACATCACTCGGCGACTTTTATTAACAATGAAATAACTTAATATTAACATTGTTGATAAATGCGAGAATGTCAGATCGCGCCAGCAGAAACTGTGACGAAACCGGAAGGAAATATGGATTTCACGGATCGGATGTGAGGTGGCTCACGCCGAGCCACCCGTTCTGCGGTAAGCCCTACGCGCGCCTGGCCGCGGGCTGCTGCTGTTGCTGCCAGAAATCCTGCAGCAGCTGCCGCGGCCATTCCGGCTCCGGCTGATTGTGCATCAGTTTTCCTGCTTGCGCTTCGCCCAGGCTGTTCTGCAGGCAGGCGGTCATAATTTCGCCGGTAAATTCGGGGTGGAACTGTACCGACAGCGCCTGCGGGGAATAGCGAATAATCTGGCAGGGCTCCAGTGCGGAGCTGGCCAGCACCTGCGCCCCCGGCGGCGGCGTCAGCACCGACTGGCGATGGGAAAGCCAGGCGGAAAAATGCTGCGGCAGCGAGGAGAGCAACGGATCCTGCTGCCTGGCTGCGCCCGACTCCAGCTGCTGCAGACCGCGCTCCCAGCCGTTGGGGTTATCGCCGACCTTCCCCCCCAGCGCGTAGGCCATCAGCTGATGACCATAGCACACCCCCAACAGCGGCAGCTTTTCCGCCACCACGTGGCGGACCCAGGCGGCGGTGCGCTCGCTCCAGTCGGCGTGGTCGGTCACCATCGCCCAGGAGCCGCTGAGAATGGCGGCAGAAATCGTGGCGGGATCGGGCAGCGCCTCGCCGAGATCCGGGCGCACGACAATATACTCACCGGCCGACAGGCCCAGCGCCTGCACGAACCACAGCTGCTGATCGCCCACCCGCTCGCTGACCGGCAGCGGCGGCGTTTCAAGTTGGATAATAGCTAACGGTTGCTTCACGCTTATCTCTCCTGGCTGAGTTCGGTTCCCAGTCCTTATCCTGACACTTTGCCTGCTAACTGTCTTATAACTTTTCTGGCAAATTGTAAACAAAGCATCAGCTTAAGAGCGCGCTTATTTCGCGCTTTTCGCACGATGCCGCGCTGAAAAAAAGTGGCACTTTTGCGCTTCATTTGCTGCATTTCATGCCATGATAATCAGGAGTGAAACGTTATTTTAAGGACTGAGCGGTGGCGCTGCGGCATTTTTTCCTGATACTTCTGGTGGTATCGATCTGGGCATTTAACAATATTGCCATCAAATGGGGTCTGATGGACCTGCCCCCTTTGCTGATCACCACCCTGCGATTTGTGGTGGTGGCGCTGATTCTGGTGCCCTTTACCCGCGTGAATCTTCAGCAGCTGCGCTATCTTATCGTCCTGGCCTTTACCTTCGGCTTTATGCACTTCTCGCTGCTGTTTATCAGCCTCAACAATACCGATGCCGGAACGGCGGCGGTCATTGTCCAGCTCGGTACGCCGATTGCCATGCTGCTGGCGATGGTGATCCTGAAAGAGAAGCTGCGGCCGGTCCAGCTGTTCGGCATTGCCATTTCACTCAGCGGTGTGGTGGTGCTTTCCGGCAGTCCGACCATCCCGAACTGGTGGGTACTGGTGCTGCTGCTGCTCAGCGCACTCGGCTGGGCAATCAGCAATATGATCGTCAAAAAGTCGCCGCCGATAAGTCCGATTACCATGACCGGCTGGCTGTCTTTTCTGGCGATCCCTATCGTTGGCTGCGCCTCCTGGCTGACCGAATCCGATCAGCTGACGCTGCTGGTCAATTCTTCGTGGCGCGGCTGGTTCGGCATTCTGTTCAGCGCCATCGGCTCGTCGATCGTGGCCTATTCCCTGTGGTACAGCCTGCTTAAGCACTATAACGTCAACCTGATTATGCCGTATTCCCTGCTGACCCCGGTGCTGGCGGTGGTGATGGGCGTGCTGGTGCTGGGCGATGAGATGAACGGCTTTAAGATCGCAGGTTCGCTGCTGGTGATCCTGGGGACGGCGATTGCCGTCATTAATCTGCGCAACCTGCGCATGCATGCCAAACTGGCGCGGTTCCGCTACGCGGGGCGCAGCAAAAGGCACTAATCCATTCGGGAGGGCGCGATGAACGATCGGATAACCGCTGAACTCTGGCAGCAGCTGTGGCAGGGGTTACGAAACGCCCTCTCCGCTCCGCCTGCGCTGAAGATAACCGGCCGTCAGGCGCTGGTTTCCGCCTACCCGGTCAGTGAGCTGGCCACCACCAGCATGGCGCTGGCCGCTCAGGCCGCCGCCAGCCTGAACGACAACGATCGGCCGCTGCGCATCGACTGTGCCCTCGCTTCCCGCTGGTTCCAGCACGCCCTGCGGCCGATTCATCGCCCGCCCGCCGCCCTGTGGGATCCCTTTGCCGGAGACTACGCCTGTGCTGACGGCTGGGTCCGCCTGCATACCAACGCACCGCACCACCGGGAAGCAATGGAGCGCGTACTGGGGCAGCACGATAACCGTCAGGCACTGGCGGATACGGTGGCGGAATGGGACCGTTTCACCCTCGAGCAGGCGGTGGTCGATGCCGGTGGCTGCGCCGCCGCCCTGCGCAGCCTGCAGGAATGGCAGCAGCATCCGCAGGGCCAGAGCGTCAGCCGTGAGGCACTGATAGAGCAAAGCCTGCAGCCCTGCGGCCCGGCACCGGCGTGGTCGCTGCCGCCGGCCCGCCCGCTGCTCGGCGTGCGGGTGCTGGATTTGACGCGGATTATTGCCGGGCCGGTCGCCACCCGTTTTCTGGCCGGGCTGGGTGCCGACGTCCTGCGCATCGATCCCCACGGCTGGCATGAACCGGCGCTAGAAGAAGAGATGACCCTGGGCAAACGCTGTGCGCGGCTGGATCTGAAATCAACGGATGATCGACGCCGGTTCGAGCAATTACTCGCTCAGAGCGACGTGCTGGTCCACGGTTATCGTGCCGATGCGCTGAGCAATCTGGGCTATGACCCGGAAACGCGGCAAAAACTCAGGCCGGGCCTGGTCGACGTCAGCCTGAACGCGTGGGGATGGACGGGGCCGTGGCGTAACCGGCGCGGCTTTGACAGCCTGGTGCAGATGGCCTGCGGCATTGCCGATCGCGGGCGTGAATGGCAGGGAGGCGATGCGCCGGTCCCGTTACCGGTGCAGGCGCTCGACCACGCTACCGGCTATCTGATGGCGGCGGCGGTGCTGGAAGGGCTGCGCCAGCGGCTGCAGCACGGCACGGGGTTTACCGCGCGTCTGTCGCTGGCGCGCACCGCCTGCCTGTTGACCGACCATCCTTTATCTGCCGACGAACTGCCTGGCGGTCTGGGTGCCAGGCAGCCGCAGGATGAAGAACAGGAAATGGTGCTGTCAGGCTGGGGAATGGCGGCTCAGCTTCGCGCTCCGTTCTGGCTGCCGGGAACGCCGCTGATGTGGTCGCGATCCCCCTCGCCGCTGGGTTCAGCTGCGGCAGAATGGCGGGAAAACGGTAGCTGAGGCCTGCCGCGCTGTCGGCCACCACAGGGAAGATGGCGTTCAGTTCGACTGCGCGGCAAAGTGTCACCTATTCGGACGCGCCGCCCTGCTGCTCTTCCAGCTCGGCCAGCTCATCGCGCATCGCCTGCACGGCTTCGCGGCTGATGGCCGCCAGCGTGCGGTAAAACGCCGTTGACGCGTGCGCCTCCACCTTGCCGAGAAACGCCCCGCACCACGGCATCAGGAAATCATCAAACAGGGTAACCTGCGCCAGAAACTCATCGGCCTCTGACTGATCTTCCAGCCAGGAAGAGGCCAGCAGCAGCGCACCGAAATGATCTGCCGGACCTTCGCCCAGCGGCATACCGCGGCTGGTCAGAAAGGCGCGGACTTCCACTTCCTGCGGCCCTTCCGGCCACTGCGACCCGTAAGGCGGCACCTTGCACTCGCTGCCGACAAACAGCGCGTTATAGTCCGCCGCCAGCAGCTGCGGGTCGCTGTTTTCCTGCAGGCGGGTCAGCAGCTCATCCTGCTCCAGCGGCCAGTGCTGCTGCAGCTTGCCGGACTGAAGCAGCGTAAACAGCGGCACTAACAGCGGATCCTGCGGCTGGCGGTTATACAGCGAGCCGAGGATGCGGCAGATGACAGAGAACTCATTCATTAGTTTGATTCCGAAAGTAGGTCAGGGCTGAATCATACTATAGATTCGGGGGTGGCTGGGGGTGAAAGCGGCAGCAAAAAACTCAGCTTAATTTTGCACCTTTCACCTCTCTGCGATTGCTGGAGCATCAGCAATCGCAGCCACTCGCCCTGTAACCAGACTAAAACCCGGCAAACTCTTCAATCGTTTTTCCGGTGCGCAGCGCGAGGAAATCAAGCAGGCGGCGCGGCGTGACGTTAAGTACGCGATCTTCCGGGAAGTCCACCTCACGCATAATGCGCAGGCAGTGCTCGAAGTTGCCGAGCGTGAAGGCGGTATGGGAATCGGAGCCGAGAGCCAGCCAGCCGCCCGCTTCTTTTACCGCAGCGGCCACCGCACGACAGTTCGGCTCGCTGCCCTTACGCGAGGTGGTAAAGGAGGAGTTGTTCAGCTCCAGCGCCACGTTGTACTTCGCCGCCGCTTCCGCCACCGCCTGAATGTCGATCGGGTACTTCGGATTTCCAGGGTGGCTGATGATATGTACCAGTCCGTTGGCCATGGTGGCGATCATCGCTTTGGTATTATGTTCTTTATCCTGCGGCTGCAGGACCGGCTCGTGGAAGCCGGCCACGATAATATCGATCGCCTCCAGCATCGGTCCGCTGCAGTCGATCTCGCCTTCGTTGTTTTTAATGTTGGCTTCAATGCCGCGTAAAATACCCACGCCGTCAATCACCCGCGGCCAGACTCTCATATTCACGAAGTGCCAGTAGTGTGGGGCATCGGCCATATCCGGACCGTGGTCGGTGATCGCCAGCAGCTTAACGCCGCAGGTCTGCGCCTGCAGCACGTAGTCGCGCAGCGTGCTGTAGGCATGAGTACTGGCGACGGTATGCATATGAAGGTCTACGGGATACATGATTTTTTCCTTAATGTTCAGGGCCGCGCCGCTCACTGGGCGGCCCTTATCGTTTAGTAACCGAGTTCTAAATCAACGCGGCCTTCCGGCATCTGATTATTTTCAAACTGCGTAATCGCCCCTGCGATGTAGTCCATAGCTTCCTCGGGTAAGGTTACAGCCGCATTATGCGGCGTCATGGCGATATCAGGATGCGACCAGAAAGGATGATCGGCAGGTAAAGGTTCAACGTTGAACACGTCCAGCGCGGCGGCCTTCACCTCCCCCGCCGCCAGCGCCGCCAGCAGATCGTCGTCCACCACGTGCGCCCCGCGGGCCAGGTTGATCAGAAACGCACCCGGCTTCAGCTGGCTTAACAGCGGCCGATTAATGATGCCGACGGTCTGCGGGGTATTGGGCAGCAGGTTAATCAGTACCTGCGTGCCGGAGAGAAACTCGCTCAGCTGTTCCTGGCCGTGGAAGCTGGTCACGCCGTCGATCTGCTTGGGCGAGCGGCTCCAGCAGCGCACCGGGAAGCCCCAGTCCAGCAGGCTTTTCGCCACGCTGCCGCCCAGCACGCCTGCGCCCAGCAGCCCGATGGAGAATGCATTACGCTGATTGTTTTCCAGATGCTGCCAGCGGGCTTCACGCTTGAGCTGCTGGTACTCATTGAAACGGCGGAACCAGCCCAGCACGTGATAGACGGCATATTCCTGCATCTGACGACCCATGCCGGTATCTTCCAGGCGGAACAGCGGGATCCCGGGCGCGAGCATCTCAGGGTGCTTCTTTAGCTGCCCGAGAATATCATCCACCCCGGCACCCAGCGCGAACACGCCTTTAAGCTGACGTCCCTGCAGCATGGCAACGGGTGGCTCCCGGACCAGGGCATAGTCAGCGGGGAGATCGTCGCCCGGCTGCCACAGCCGCACTCTGGCATCCGGCAGGCGGCGCTGAAGCCCGTTGATCCAGGTTTCGGCATGAAAAGAGGGATGGTAATAGATGATGTCCACGTATTTTCTCCTGTTTTTCTTTTAGGCTCGGGGAAAACGCCACGTCTGGCAAGAAAAAAATGGCCGTTCCTGGGGTTTTTCAGGCCGGTTTGGCCTCGCCCCTGCCGCTTTTATCGTCAAAGTGATTTAAAACTGATTAAACGCACGCAAAAGCGTTGAAAGTCAGTTGACCGCGGCAAGGCTTTTCCCTACATTAGCGCCCGTCGACAACGCAGTTGCGGCAACAATATGGTGAGGTGTCCGAGTGGCTGAAGGAGCACGCCTGGAAAGTGTGTATACGGCAACGTATCGAGGGTTCGAACCCCTCTCTCACCACCATATTTAAAGAGAAAGCCTGTGCGAAAGTTCAGGCTTTTTTTTTATGCCTGTTTCTCAGCGAGAGAGGGGCGAGAACCCTCGACAGGGTTCGACAAAACGGCAGGATTGACGTTTTGCACAGCCGCAGGCTGCCCGCAGGGCGAGGCACAGGGAAGTGCCTCGTGATCCCCCTCTCTCACCACCATATTCAAAGAGAAAGCCTGAGCGAAAGTTCAGGCTTTTTTTTATGCATGTTTCTCAGCGAGAGAGGGCCGAGAACCCTCGACAGGGTTCGACAAAACGGCAGGACTGACGTTTTGCACCATTCAGTTCTGCACGCACATCAGTGACGGTGAATACACGCCCTGCAGCACAAACGCATTCCCCAGCGCTTTGATTTTAATATAGCGCCCGTGCGCCCGATCGGGGCTGATCAGCACCTGACTCATCACTTCATCGGAAGCATTATCCGCATCCCGCCTGGACATGGTGATCCCAGTCAGGTGATAGATCCCATCCTTTTGTTGCTGATAGTCAAAGCCATAAGAACGTTCAACGTGGTAGGAAACGGCATTCGATTTCACCGTGCCGGAAACATTAAAATATCCTTTACCCTCGCTGCCCATTCGCAAATAAGAGTTTAACCCCGCAGAGAAGTTGAAGGCGTCAGAGTCCACGATCAGATAGCCGGTGCAGTCAAACCCCGCTTTTTTAGTCGGTGACAATAATAAGAAGCACAGGATAACGATGGCCAGTACCACCCCAGCCGACAGGATAAAAATCAACTTTCCCGAAATGTCATTGCGTAATTTCATAGTCTGCTCTGTAATAATTTTCGCACGATGAGAAATTCCTGTTTTTACCGTCGGTATAATTACAGCGGGAAATAAAAATACGACCTTTTTTATCGGTCAACACCGGTTCGGAAACGCGAACAAAATAAATACTGTTGCCGGAACACAGCATACCTTTAGTGGCAATAATATTTTTCAATACGGCGAGTGATTTCTCCGACTCGTGGGGCGTAAAACTTCTCACCGGGCAGTTATCGATATAACCCAAAGGCCAGGTCATCTCATTTTGCCTGCCGCTATCGCCCAGTTGATAACTGATGATAACAGCCGCTATCAGCACCGCGAGCGTCAAAGAAAGCAGCGCTATTTTTCTCCCTCCCCCGGAACGGTTAGCGGCAGGCAATTTATCGCGTGCGGGATTATCCCCGACTGAGTTAGCGGACGGATCGCTTTCTTCAGGGGTCAGGCTCGCTTCCTGCGGTTCAGAAACCGGCCCAGCAGCTGGGTCTGTCCCCGGTTCATCACCCGGCACAATTAACGATTCATTCGCCCTGATGCCGTCTTCATTTATCTCCACGGCGACCGTTTTAGAAAACATAAAACCCATTTTCGGCACGGTAATAATGAACTCATCCGTATAGCCCAGGTTTTTGAAGAGCGCTCTGAGGTCTGAAATGTATTTGTAGAGGCTGTTGCTGGAGGTCGACAGTCCGTAAGCATCCCACACCTTTTCCAGAAGTTCGTCTTTTGATACGACCTGTCCTTTATGCTGCAGAAGATAACGTAACAGCCTGCCCGTCGTTGCGGTTAACATTACGCTGGACTCGTCATCTGTCCATACTCGCCCGTCTTCATCTCTGAAAAAAATCGACTCCTGAATCCTGTAAATCATCCCTCAGCCTTAGAATTATTTAAGCACCGGATCTGTAAAGTAAAAGTACACCATAACGCCGCAGTTTTTTTGACTAAAAGCCCTGGTATAAAACCTTACACCCAGCATTTAAATCCAAATTATTGATGATTTTAAATACAAATAACCAGTTTTGATTTCAGGTGATAATCTTTACCCCATCGAAACGCACTGGACGCAACGGATTCTACCCAACGTGAAGTCGAGTGAGTGATGACGGATACGCAGCTTTAATCCACGAAATTTGATGCAGAACATAAACAAAAGGAAAGTGGCACAACGCACAGAAGTTAACGCAAGGCCGCTTTCAACGATAAATAGCAGAAAAATGTCCCGATAAAGAAAAACATAATGCAAAGGATGCGAAATAACCGATGTTAAGAAATTCTTACGCATCATGATTATTAAGGTTGTAACGGCGATAAGGCAATAAGCACATAACGCTAGTAAAGGAGCCACGTTAAAGGTTAAAAAAAAGCGCTAAGTAGGGGAATATTACCTAAGAAAATTCCAATACTAAGAACATGCCTATTGCTTAAGGCTTAAACGATAATCACAACCTATCAATGAAGGAGTGGATTATCCTTGAAAAAGGATAATTTAATGAACTTAAACATTATTAAAAGTGGTAATTTTGAAACTTAATACCACAATACACTAACAAGGCAGGTTGAATGACTGCTTTTGACCCAAAGCGGTAGATGAAGATATTCAAAATGTTAAATTACTGCGGAGTTATTGATATGTCGGGCACACAGGGAATAAGAGTCGATATCATGGAACTGAATTCAGGTGCAAAAATATCAAGGAATGTTTTATCCCAGGACCAGTATTTTACCCTTGGTCTGATGGAACTGCTCGGCACTGATTTTCTTGAAGCATTTTACCAGGTTGTTGATCTGGATTTTAATGACATAAATGAATGTAAGGATCTGCCTGCTTCCCGAAAAAAGACGGTGGCCTTCGCTTCCAGCGACCTCGCCTATTACAACTCTGAGCTCTATGCCGAAGTTGCCGTTTTGGATAAAGGAAGCAGCCTGAAGGAAATTATTTCTTTTTTTGCAAGTGAAAACACGCTTGGAAATTATCACATTAAATTCAATTTGACGCATCGTGAAAGACAGATGTTAAATTTGATAAAAAAGGGAGAAAGCAATAAGGAAATAGCGTCAAAGTTTGGCGTAACGCTAAAAACCATTTATTCACACCGGCGAAATCTGATGATGAAGCTGGGGTGCGAAAACCGAATTATGTTCCACAAGTTGTTTTTAAAAAACCGGCTTATTACTTCTGCGTAATAGCCCCCCAATATGATAAAGGAAATATATCATGAAAAAATTAGCGATTGTTGTTCTGTCTGCCCTGTCTCTGACCTCTACTGCTGCTCTGGCCGCGACCACCACGGTTAACGGCGGTACGGTTCACTTTAAAGGTGAAGTGGTCAACGCAGCCTGCGCAGTCGACGCCGGTTCAATGGACCAGACCGTCCTGTTAGGCCAGGTGCGCTCAGCAAAACTTGCCGCTACCGGTGATACCAGCTCTGCGGTGGGCTTTAACATCCAGCTGAATGACTGTGATACCACCGTTGCCACCAAAGCAGCCGTTGCGTTCTCGGGCACCACCATTAACAGCGCTAACCCGGATGTTCTGGCACTGCAAAGCTCCGCTGCGGGTAGCGCAACCAACGTGGGCGTGCAGATCCTCGACAAAACCGGCACCCCTTTGAAGCTGGACGGCGCTGACTTCAGCAACGCCACCGTGCTGAATGATGGCACCAACGTGATCCCATTCCAGGCACGCTACTTCGCTACGGATGCGGCGACCGCCGGTACCGCGAACGCCGATGCCACCTTTAAAGTTCAGTACGAGTAACAGACTCATCGCGCAGGGAAGCGAGACGGGCCAGGATGGCCCGCTATCCGCAACGGGAGTGGGGTGAAAAGAATGCAAAGGATGAAATCGGGTCTGTTGATATTGCTGTTACCGCCGCTGGCGCTGGCGGGAAATCAGTGGCACGTCACCTTACCCGGCGGAAGCATGCGTTTTCAAGGGATCGTTATCGCCGAGTCCTGCCGCGTTGAAGCGGGCGACCGACAGATGACGGTCAGAATGGGCCAGATTAGCAGCAACCGGTTTCATGCCGCCGGCGAAGACGCCAATCCGGTGCCTTTCGATATCCGGCTTCAGGAATGCAGTACGGCAGTAAGCCAGCGCGTCGGTGTGGCCTTTCACGGCGTGGCCGATGGCAAAAACCCTGAGGTGCTCTCCGTGGGAGAAGGACCGGGGATCGCAACCGGAATTGGGGTTGCCCTGTTTGATAAGGATGACCGACCGATCGCCCTCAACGCGCCGCCTGACAAATGGACGCGCATATATACCGGGCTGAATACGCTGCACTTCGTCGCGAAATATCGGGCCACGGGCAATCAGGTTACCGGCGGCATCGCCAATGCTCAGGCCTGGTTCTCCCTGACCTACCAGTAATTCACAGCATTGATACCGCCAACAGAACACACGGTGAATGCAAAAGGAAATAACATGAAAAAAACACTTAACTTCACTCGCGGCCTGTTGGCTGGATTATTGATGGTGGCCGCAGCGGGTCTTATCCCCCAGGCAGAAGCCGGTGTTGCACTGGGCGCTACCCGGGTGATTTATCCTGCGGGCCAAAAACAGGTTCAGCTGGCTGTCACCAATAATGATGACAGCAGCACCTATCTTATCCAGTCCTGGGTTGAAAACAGTGACGGAGTGAAGGATGGCCGCTTCGTCATTACGCCGCCGCTGTTCGCTATGCAGGGTAAAAAAGAGAATACCCTGCGCATCATCGACGCCACCAATAATCAACTGCCGCAGGATCGCGAAAGCCTGTTCTGGATGAACGTGAAGGCCATCCCGTCCATGGAAAAATCCAAACTCAGTGAGAACACCCTGCAGCTGGCGATTATCAGCCGCATCAAGCTCTACTATCGTCCGGCGAATCTGCCAATGCCGCCGGAGCAGGCCGCGGAGAAACTGAGATTCCGCCGCAGCGCGGGCAGCCTGACGCTGATTAACCCGACGCCGTACTTCCAGACCGTGACCGAAATCAACGCCGGTACGCGGATCCTGGAAAACGCGCTGGTGCCGCCGATGGGCGAAGTCACCATCAAACTCCCCGCGGATGCAGGCAGCGACATTTCCTGGCGCACCATTAACGACTACGGCGCCCTGACCCCGCGCATTAAAGCCGCCATGCAGTAAATCGATGGGGAGAGGTGCTCTCCCCTTCCCCCACTGAATAAAAAGAACTGACTGCCGGGCGACTTCGGACCGGAGGGACTATGCCACATCTGAAATATGGACTCGATCGCTTGGCTTTCCGACGCGCACTGAGCACTGAAACCCGACCTGCCCGCACACTCTCACGCCTTTCCGCAGCCCTTTTACTGGCTTCGCAGACGTTTTCTGCCCAGGCTGAGATTTACTTTAACCCGCGTTTCCTGGCGGACGATCCTGCCGCCGTGGCGGATTTGTCCGGCTTTGAAAAAGGCCAGGAAGTTCCCGCCGGCACCTATCGCGTCGATATCTATCTGAACGACGGCTATATGACCACCCACGACGTGACGTTTAATCCGGGGGAAAACGGTAACGGCCTGGCGCCCTGTCTGACCCGCGTTCAGCTCAGCGATATGGGGGTCAATACCGCCGCTATCGCCGGCATGGAGCTTCTGGCAAATGAAACCTGCGTTGCGCTGGCGGAAACCATTCCCGATGCCACCAGCCGTTTTGACGTCGGTCAGCAGCGGTTGTATTTGACGATCCCGCAGGCCTATATGGGCAGCCACGCGCGCGGCTATATCCCGCCGGAGCTGTGGGATAACGGCATCAACGCCGGTCTGCTGAACTACAACTTCACCGGAAACAGCGTGCACAACACCGTCGGCGGCAGCAGCAACTATGCCTGGCTGAACCTGCAAAGCGGGCTGAACATCGGTGCCTGGCGCCTGCGTGATAACACCACCTGGAGCTACAGCAGCAGCGGCAGTTCCAGCAGCAATGAGAATAAATGGCAGCACGTTAATACCTGGCTGGAGCGCGACATCACCGCATGGCGTTCGCGCCTGACGCTGGGCGACAGCTACAGCAACGGGGATATTTTTGACGGCCTTAACTTCCGTGGCCTGCAGCTGGCTTCCGACGACAATATGCTGCCGGACAGCCAGCGGGGCTTTGCGCCTGCGGTGCACGGTATTGCGCGCGGGACGGCGCAGGTTTCGGTCAGGCAAAACGGCTATGAGATCTATCACAGCACCGTGCCGCCGGGCCCGTTCACCATTAACGATCTCTATGCGGCAGGCAGCGGCGGCGATCTGCAGGTGACCATCAAAGAGGCGGACGGCAGCAGTCAGGTTTTCACCGTGCCCTACTCTTCCGTGCCGATTTTGCAACGCGAGGGGCGCACCCGCTACGCCTTCACCGCCGGTGAATTCCGCAGCGGCAACGGCCAGCAGGAAAAACCCGGTTTCGTCCAGGGCACCCTGATGCACGGGCTGGCTTCCGGTTTTACGATCTACGGCGGCACGCAGTTAGCCGATCGCTACCGCGCCTTTAACCTTGGCGTGGGTAAAAACATGGGCGAGTTCGGCGCACTGTCGCTGGACGTTACTCAGGCTAACGCCACGCTGCCCGATGACAGCGATCATCAGGGGCAGTCGATACGTTTTCTCTATAACAAGTCCCTCAGCGAAACGGGAACCAATTTCCAGCTGGTGGGTTACCGCTACTCGACGCGCGGCTTTTTTAGCTTTGCCGATACCACCTATAACCGGATGAGCGGCTACAGCGTGGAGACTCAGGACGGCGTCGTGCAGATGAAACCGGTCTTCACCGATTACTACAACCTTGCCTACAGCAAGCGCGGCAGAATTCAGGCCAGCATCACCCAGCAGCTTGGCCGCACCGCGACGGCCTATCTCAGCGGAAGTCATCAGACCTACTGGGGCACCGGCGGCGCCGATGAACAGCTCCAGCTTGGGGTGAATACCGCGGTGGATGATATTAACTGGACGGTGAGCTACAGCCTGACAAAAAACGCCTGGCAGCAGGGGCGCGACCAGATGCTGGCCCTGAATCTTTCGATCCCGTTCAGCCACTGGATGCGTTCCGACAGTACCTCCGCCTGGCGTCACGCCAGCGCCAGCTACAGCATGTCGAACGATCTTAACGGCCGCACGACCAGCCTCGCCGGGCTTTACGGCACCGTGCTGGAGGACAACAACCTGAGCTACAGCATGCAGACCGGCTACGCGGGCGGCGGCGAAGGCAGCAGCGGCAGCAACGGCTACGCGGCGCTGAACTATCGCGGCGGCAATGCCAACGCCAACGTCGGCTACAGCCGCAGCGAAAACATTAACCAGTTCTACTACGGCCTGAGCGGCGGCGTGCTGGCGCATGCCAACGGCGTCACGCTGAGCCAGCCGATGAACGACACGGTGGTACTGATTAAGGCACCGGGAGCCGGGAGCGTCAAAGTGGAAAACCAGACGGGTGTGCGCACCGACAGCCGCGGCTACGCCGTACTGCCTTATGCCACGGAATACCGCGAGAACCGCATTGCACTGAGTACCAACAGCCTGGCGGACAACATCGAGCTGAATGATGCCGTTGCCAGCGTGGTGCCGACGCACGGTGCCATCGTTCGCGCAGAGTTTAAGGCGCAGGTCGGCATGAAGCTGCTGATGACGCTGACCTATCAGGGCAAGCCGGTGCCGTTTGGTGCCATTGCCACCGCCGCAGACGGCCAGAGCAGCAGCATCGTGGCCGACGGTGGCCAGGTGTATCTCAGCGGCATGCCGGCGGCGGGCAAGGTGCAGGTGAAATGGGGAGACGGCCCGAACGCCAGCTGTCAGGTTGACTACCGGCTGGCGAAAGAAGAACAGGATCGGGCATTAAGCCAGCTGTCGGCGGTGTGCCGCTAAGGAAGCCATGATGAAAAAATCACTTTATCTGCTGAGCACCCTCACGCTGCTGGCCGCCACCGGCGCCGGCGCCGCGGACAGCAGCATCACCATCAGCGGCTACGTGCGGGATAACGCCTGCACCGTGGCGGGTGAATCGAAAGACTTTACCGTCGATCTGATGAACAACGCGAGCCGCCAGTTTCATGCGGTGGGCGCCACGACGCCGCCCGTGCCGTTCCATATCCTGCTGTCGCCCTGCGGCAGTTCGGTGACGGCGGTCAGGGTCGGTTTTACCGGCGTCGCAGACAACGACAACGCCGCCCTGCTGAAGCTCGACGGCGGCGCGGCCTCGGCAGCAGGAATGGGCATTCAGATCCTTGACGCTCAGCAGAGCATGCTGCCGGTAAATGCCGCTTCATCGAGCATTCCGTGGACCACGCTGACCCCGGGCCAGGCCAACACCCTGAATTTTTACGCCCGGCTGATGACCACGCGGCTCCCGGTTACCGCCGGGCACGTGAATGCCACTGCCACCTTCACGCTTGAATTTCTGTAACGGGAGACGGAAATGACTTTAACCCGAAAAGGATGGCTGCTGGCGCTGATGCTGTCGGCCGCTTCCCCCACACTGCAGGCCGCAGACGTGAGCATTACCGTCAACGGCAAAGTGGTGGCGCTGCCCTGCGTGGTTACCACTAAAAATGCCGCCGTTGATCTGGGCGACCTCTATACCTTCAGCCTGGCCTCAGCCGGTGCGGCATCGGCCTGGCACGACGCCACGCTGAATCTGAGCAACTGCCCTGCCGGTACGTCACGCGTAACGGCCAGCTTCAGCGGCACGGCCGATGCCAGCGGCTATTACAAAAATCTGGGCACGGCCGGCAATATCCAGCTTGAGCTACAGGATGATGCGGGCACCCTTCTTAATACCGGTACGAAAAAATCCGTGCAGGTGGACGGGACAACCCAGTCCGCCCTCTTCCCCCTGAAGGTCAGGGCGCGGACGGTTAACGGCGGCGCCACCCAGGGCACTATCCAGGCGGTGATTAGCGTCACCTATACCTACGCCTGAATTCGGAGAAACAACAGTGAAAAGAATCATTACCCTGCTGACCGCGCTGCTGCTGATGAGCTGGTCTGCCAACGTGCTGGCGTTTGCCTGCAGAACTGCGTCGGGTGCGACGATCCCGATCGGTGGCGGCAGTGCCAACGTCTATGTGAACCTTGCCCCGGCGGTCAGCGTCGGGCAAAACCTGGTGGTCGACCTGTCGACGCAGATTTTTTGCCATAACGATTACCCGGAAACGATGGTCGACTATGTGACCCTGCAGCGCGGGTCGGCTTACGGCGGCGTGCTGTCGAGCTTTTCCGGTACCGTCCGATACAACGGCTACAGCTATCCGTTTCCGACCACTGCGGAAACCTCAGCGGTGAGCTACACCTCAAAAACCGACAGGCCGTGGCCAGCCGTGCTGTATCTGACGCCGGTCAGCACCGCCGGCGGCGTGGCGATCAAAACCGGATCGCTCATCGCCATTTTGATCCTGCACCAGACCAATAACCGGGACAGCGATTCCTTCCAGTTCGTCTGGAATATTTACGCCAATAATGACGTCGTGGTCCCGACGGGCGGCTGCGATGTGTCTGCCCGAAACGTCACGGTCACGCTGCCGAACTATCCTGCCTCGGCCGCCGTGCCGCTGACCGTCAGATGTGCGCAAAACCAGCAGATCAGCTACTATCTTTCAGGGACCACGGAAGATGCCGGGAACTCGATTTTCACCAACAGCGCCTCGGCGTTGCCGGCCCAGGGTATCGGCGTGCAGATGACGCGCAGCGGTACCATTGTCCCTGCCAACCAGTCGGTTTCGATGGGAACCGTTGGCCCATCCGCACGCGATCTCGGACTGACCGCCAACTATGCGCGCACCAGCGGCGAGCTGACGGCGGGCAACGTGCAGTCGATCATCGGCGTCACCTTTACCTATCAGTGACGCATCAGACATCGCGCCAGCCTAAGCCACATGACGGCGGCGCGAGACACTCTCCCACCCGGCGACCACCACCATCACTACGGTGGTCAGTCCGTTGACCATCAGGCGATCGGTGCTAAACGCAATCGGGATCAGCCCCGCCAGGGCCACCAGTCCGCCAATATGCGACAGCGGAAAACGGCGATACACCAGGAATTTATAGATGGCGTTCGCCAGCAGATAGGCCGCCGGGCCGAGCAGCAGCACCGCCGCATCCGCGACGGTGATATGCCCATCCGGATGGACGATCACCAGCTCGTTGGCCACCGCACAGACGATAATCGCCCCCACCAGCACCACGTGGACATAGTGAAAGCGCGCGCCCATCTGCCCGGGGTTATCAGCCTGCTGGATCGCGTGGCTGCCCGCCTTACTGCTGGTATCAAAGTACACCCACCACATCGCCAGGCTGCCGACAAAGGCCACCAGCGAGGCAATGACGATCGGCATACTCCAGGCTTCCAGCTCGCTCAGCGTGGCGCCGGTGATCAAGATGGTTTCCCCCAGCGCAACGATCACAAACAGCTGGCAGCGCTCCGCCAGATGATGGCCGTCAATGGTCCATTCACGGCTGCTGTCCGAGCGGCCCAGTCCGGGCAGCGGGAAGCCGAGCATCGGTGAAAAATAGATGCAGCAGACGCCAATCGCCCACAGCGTCATCCTCTCGCCCCCTTCAAAGAAGCAGCCGAGGATCCAGAACACGGCGGAGATGCACATCCAGCCGAGAATACGCTGGAAGTTACGCACCAGCAGGTGCCCCTTCGGCAGCAGCCACAGCGTGACCGCACTGCGCCCCACCTGCAGCGCCACATAGCACAGGGCAAACATCCAGCCGCGCTCGCCAAACGCCTGCGGCATTGCCGATGAGGCAAACAGGCCGAGCAGCATCAGCACAAACAGCAGCAGACGGATTGGGCGGGTTTCCGGATCGAACCAGTTGGTCACCCAGGTGGTGTACTGCCAGCCCAGCCAGACGGCGAACCACAGCAGCAGCGTTTCCAGTGCGCCGACGAGCGTTAAATGATGCAGGAGGTAGTGCGAGAGTTGGGTAACGGCAAAGACGTAGATCAGATCAAACAGCAGTTCGGAAAAGGTGACCGTAGCACCGTGACCATCACGGGTGCGCAACAGGCTTTGCGGCATAGGAAGATTCCTGAAAGGGAGCGTCACTGAAATAGTAGCGAAGCTCCCGTTACAGGTGAATATTTACTTAATATCTAAGGCCGCTTTCATGGTGTAGAACAGATCGGTCTGATCGGTCAGGCCCACCACGTTCGCCGCATGCGGGCCGTAGGCGGCAATACGCAGCTGGGTTCCGGTGTGGCCCTGCGAATCTTCCTCTGAGTTGCCGTAGCTGATGGTCATCAGCCCACCTTCACGGGTGTTCAGCGTCTGCGTCAGGCCCGGCGCCTTGCTGTCGTTGGCAATAATCTGGCTGGAGTGAGCATGGTCGGCGGTAACGATCACCAGCGTGTTGCCGTCTTTAGCGGCAAACTCCAGCGCTTTCTGCACGGCTTCGTCCAGATCCACGGTTTCGCCAATCTGGCCGCACGGGTTAGCCGCGTGATCCTGTTTATCGATCGATGCGCCTTCCACCTGCAGGAAGAAGCCCTGCGGCTTATCTTCCAGCAGCTGAATCGCCTTTTCGGTCATCTGCGCCAGCGTCGGCGTAGAAGCCGGCCGCTCGGCATTTACTTCACAGGTGACGGGCTTGCCATCGAGGTTGCCGTGGTAGGTCGCCTTTGGCCCCTTCCAGCGTACCGGCATATTGCCGTCGGCGAACAGCCCCAGCACCGGCTTAGCGTCATCGGCCACGGTCAGGGCATTCATGCCGTCGAGATCGTTCACCAGCTGATAGCCGCGCAGTTTCGCCTGCTCCAGCAGGGTTTTGCCCTGCCACTCACCGGCTTTCGCCGATTCACCAAAGGTTTTACCGCCGCCGCCGAGGGTGACGTCGGCGCGGGCGTTCAGCAGCTGCTCGGCGATCGAACCCTTACCGCCCTTCTCCAGCGCGTTGCTCTGGCAGAGTTCGCTGGTCTTCTCCGGGCCGTAGCACTTGCGTGACGTGACGTGCGCAATCTGCGCCGCCGGGGTGGCATCTTCCAGTTCGGCGGTAGAGACGTTACCGGTCGCCTTGCCGGCGGCTTTCGCCAGCTCCAGCAGGGACGGATGATCCTTGCCGTTGACGTCGACGCCAATCGCGCCGTTGTAGGACTTCACGCCGGTGGCCCAGGCGGTAGCGGAAGCGGCGGAATCGGTCACGTAGTCGGGTTTGTGGCTCTTTTTATCCAGCGCGTAGTGGGTGTACTGGCCGGTTAACGGCAGCGCATCGATGCCCTTAAAGAAACCGCCCGCCCCTTCGGCGTAGTTACGCGCGGCGGTTATTTCAGAATCACCCATGCCATCCCCAATCAGTAAAATCACGTTTTTAGCGGTTTTACTGGTCAGCGAGGCTTTAATCGCCTCGGTCTGATCGCCGGTCAGGCGACGCGCGCCACCCGGTTCGGTGATATCGCCCTGTGCGGCACGATTCCATGTGGCAAGGTCCGCCGTCGCGGTGGTGCAGACCAGCGCGGTCAGCAGCGAAAGGGCAAAGGCTTTTTGTTTCATTGTTACGATCTCCATGAATAAATTTTTCTAAAGATTTCAGGGAGTCAGTCTGCGACACAACAATGTCAGTTCCGTGTCTGTTCGATGACGATAAGATGACAATGCCTGCGCCCGTTCTGCCGGCGAACATCCGCTGCTCAGGAGTTAACCGAACGGAAGCACAGGGAAAAATACTGCTTGACCCGTAACAGCTGACTGCCTATAGTAGCGCCCCGTTGCCCCCTGCGGGTGATGAGTTTGACAATATGGTGAGGTGTCCGAGTGGCTGAAGGAGCACGCCTGGAAAGTGTGTATACGGCAACGTATCGAGGGTTCGAACCCCTCTCTCACCACCATATTTAAAGAGAAAGCCTGAGCGAAAGTTCAGGCTTTTTTTTATGCCTGTTTCTCAGCGAGAGAGGGGCGAGAACCCTCGACAGGGTTCGACAAAACGGCAGGGTTCGACAAAACGGCAGGACTGACGTTTTGCCCTGTTAACCCACGTTAAGGCTTTTTTTCTGTCTGCTCCACCCGCGCCAGCCGCGCTTCTGCAAACGCCCCTGCGCGCTGAAGCGACGATTCGCCAGGCTGGCGAGCGTATCCAGCGACTGGCACAAGACAAAGTAGACCAGCGCCACAAACAGAAATACCTCCATCGGGTAGACCATGCTGCGGTTGTTGACCTGCGTCGCCAGAAAGGTCAGCTCGCCCACGCCGACGATATAGGCCAGCGACGTATCTTTGATCAGCGCAATCCACTGGTTGATAAAGGACGGCACCATCATCCGCAGCGCCTGCGGCAGGACGATCGTCAGCAGCGTCTGCCAGCGGGTCAGCCCCAGAGACAGCCCGGCCTGCCACTGGCCTGCCGGGATCGCCGCAATCCCCGCTTTCACCGCATGGGCCAGATAGGCCGAGGCGATCAGCGCCAGCGCGCAGACCACCGTGGTGATTTCCGGGATCTCAACGCCAAACACCATCGGCAGCAGGAAATAGGTCCAGAAGATCAGCATAATCACCGGGATGGCGCGGAAGAAGCCCAGCACCGCCGCCAGCAGCCCGGCTGCCACGCCGCGCGACATCGCCAGCGCCACCCCAAGCACCGTGCCCAGCACTGCCGATGCCACACCGGCCATCAGGCTGATGGCCAGCGTTAGCGCCGCCCCGCCCAGCGGACCGTCCGGCCAGGTGCCCCACAGCATATAGCCCAGATTATCGTGAATAATGGTGAAATCCATTTTAGTGCCCCTCCAGCGGTTTACGCTGCTGTCGCCACATACCCCACCCTTCCATCAGCGCGATAATGCCAATGTAGAGCACCGTCGCCACGCCAAACGCCTGGAAGGTGCGCAGGGTTTCGGTTTCCACCTGGCGGGAGGCATAAGACAGTTCGGCCACGCCAATGGCCATGGTCAGTGAGGAGTTCTTGATGACGTTCATGTACTGGCCCAGCAGCGGCGGCAGCGCAATTTTCAGCGCCTGCGGTAAGACGACGTAGCGCATCGCCTGCCATCCCGTCAGCCCCATTGCCAGCGCGGCAGCTTTTTGCCCGCCCGCAACGCCGCGGATACCGGAACGGATCTCTTCGGCGATAAAGGCGGAGGAGTAGACGGTCAGGCCGAAGAAGCCGGCAAGAAACTCAAACGACGGCCAGCTGAACGGACCGGCCTGGTGGGGAGTATTGAGCCAGTCCATGGCGGCTCCCGGCAGGATCTGCCCGGCGGCGAAGTACCAGAAAAACAGCTGTACCAGCAGCGGGGTGTTGCGAAAAAGGGAACTCCACGCCGTCGCCAGCCAGCGCAGCGGGCTGAGGCTGCTGTCGCGCATCGTCGCCAGCACAAAACCGAGCAGCGTCGCGGCCACGCCCGCGCAGGCGGAGAGCCACAGGGTCAGCAGAAATCCCTGCCACAGCCAGTTGAGGTACTCAGGCGCCAGCAGCCAGTCCAGGTTCATGATCTGTCCTTGTTTTAAAAAATGCATCAGGGGCGCAGCAAGCTGCGCCCCTCGGGTCTCTCACCGACGAACCATTCGTCAGGCTTCAGGCTGCTGGTCCAGCGGCGCGATTTTGAACTCGCCGCGCGGCTGTGCGGCATTGGTTTGCGGACCGAACCAGCGGTCGTAAATTTTCACCGCCTCGCCGTCTTTTTCCAGCTTAATCAGCGTGTCGTTGACCGCGCTGGTCAGACTGTCTTCCCCCTTCGGGATCCCCACGCCCTGGTACTCTTTGGTCAGGCTGAACGGCGAAATTTCAAACTCCGCCTTCTGCGCCGCCGGCAGGTTGCCGAGCAGACCGACCAGTTTGGCATCGTCCTGGGTGATCGCCTGCACGTTGCGGTTACGCAGCGCCACGAAGGCCAGCGGAGTGTCATCGTAGGAGATCACTTTGGCGGTCGGATAACGTTCACGCAGGGTGATCTCCTGCACCGTACCTTTGTCCGCGCCGATGCGCAGGGTTTTGATATCGTCCGGGGTTTTCAGCACGCCTTTACGGGCGATAAATTTCTGGCCGGTGGCGAAGTACGGCACGCTGAAATTCACCTCTTTGGCCCGCTCGTCGGTGATGGTGAAGTTAGCGGCAATCAGATCCACCTTCTTCGATACCAGCAGCGGAATGCGGTTAGCCGGGTTGGTGGCGCGAAGCTCGACTTTCACCCCCAGCGCCTTGCCGATGGCTTCGGCGAAGTCCACATCATAGCCCACCAGCTTTTTGCTTTGCGGATCGATGTAGCCGAACGGCGGGTTGCTGTCGAACACCGCGATGCGCACCACCCCGGCCTGCCTGATATCATCAAGCTTGTCGGCCTGGGCGGCACCGGCGGCGAGGCCGGTCAGACTGGCGAGCAACGTTAAGACCAAAGCGCGATGTTTCATTGAAAGCTCCTGAATGGTTGAAGTCCTGCACGCAGATAAGCTAACAAGGGCCATCCGGCTCCGGAAATAATTTAAAGGACTATGTTTATGTTTTTTATCTATTTGTAATATCTGAACATATTATGTTCATCATCTTGCTCACCCGATAACGGACCTCCGGAATCCGCAGGGGAAAAAAATGTGATCGCCGGCACAAACTGGCTACCCGTGCGCCCGAGCGTCGGTTATCTTCGCGTTTTTATTTACCCAGGTTGATTATTGATGAACAGCACAACGCAGATTTTAAAAAGCCACCGCAGCGATCGCAGCTACCTTGCTAAACCCATCGACGACCGCATTCTGGATGACATTATCGAATGCGCCTGGCTGGCGCCCACTTCGGTTAACTCGCAGCAGGTCTCCGTCATCGTGACCCGCGATGCCGCCACCCGTGCACGCATTGCCGAACTGGCCGGCGGACAGCCGTGGATCGCCCAGGCCCCGGTGTTTATCACCTTCGTGCTGGATATGCATAAAAGCCAGCTGGCGATTGCCGCCGAAGGCAAAGCGCAGATCGCTCATCAGAGCCTGGAAAGCATTGTCTCCGGGGCCACCGACGTCGGTATTGCGCTGGAAGCGGTGATGACCGCCGCGCGTTCACACGGCCTGGGCGTGGTGCCGATTGGCGGCATTCGCCGCGATCCCGCAGCGCTGATTGAGCTGCTGCAGCTGCCCGAGCTGACCTTCCCCGTGGCGGGCGTGGTGCTGGGCTACGTCGATCAACCCGCCGTTCAGAAGCCGCGTATGCCGATGGCGGGCTTCCGCCATGAGGAGCATTACCAGCAGGAGACGCTGCCTGAAACCATCCGCAGCTACAACCAGACCCTGGTGAAACACTGGCAGCAGACCGGCCGCACCGACGGCGATAACTGGGGGAATAACACCGCCAGCTACTACCAGCATATCTACTTCCCTGCCGTGCAGCCCGCCATCCTGCGTCAGGGCTTTGGCATCGACAAATAGGCAAAAAAAAAGCCCGGCCAGTGCCGGGCTTTGAACGTTTAATTCCTGTTAACCGTAGGCGAGCAGCGTACGCTGGCACAGCTGAGAACGTACGCAGTCATCGGCGGTAAACCGCACCACCCCAATCATTTCATCTTCCTCAAAGCGCGCCATGGCGTCGCTGAGGCCGGACTTCACGTGGGCAGGCAGGTCGCACTGGGTAATATCGCCGTTGACGATCACGGTGACGTTTTCCCCAAGGCGGGTTAAGAACATTTTCATCTGTGCGGCGGTGACGTTTTGCGCCTCATCGAGGATCACCACGGCATTTTCAAAGGTACGGCCACGCATATAGGCAAAGGGTGCGATTTCAACTTTACCGATTTCGGGACGCAGACAGTACTGCATAAAGGAAGAGCCGAGACGTTTAACCAGAACGTCATAGACCGGGCGAAAATACGGAGCGAATTTTTCTGAAATATCCCCGGGCAGGAATCCCAGATCCTCATCCGCCTGTAACACCGGTCGGGTCACGATGATCCTTTCCACATCCTTATGAATCAGAGCCTCCGCCGCTTTCGCGGCACTAATCCAGGTTTTACCACACCCGGCTTCACCGGTAGCAAAGATCAGTTGTTTGGTTTCTATGGCGTTGAGATAGTGCGCCTGAGCTTCATTTCTGGCGGCAATCGGAGAATGGTCACGGGTATCACGCGCCATGCCAATTGCATCCAGTCCACCCATTTGCACCAGCGAGGTGACCGATTCTTCTTCACGCTGACGGTGACTGCGCGAGTCGCTACGAAGCACACGTTTTGCTTCACGACGAGCTTTGATCACTGCTTTCTGTCTTCCCATAGTGGCACCTTACAGTTGGTTTCATTTCCCGCATCAGGATGGCGATGCGATTACGTGAACGCTTTAGAGGTTTTGGCTTCCTTTTAAGCCGTGTCTGGCCGTTGCAACAGATGCAAAGCCGCGCCGGGGCGCAGAGTGCACCGGAAAGCAATTAACAGGGTTGATGGAACGATAAATTGTTAAAGAAGAGAATGCTGTAGAGGAAATGAACTCCTCGCGTGTGACGGCGATGGTCGACTTTCTGTTTACGGGTCCGTTAAAGGACTTGGGCATTCGCTATCTCCATAGTGGGATACTTAATGCGAAAAGTTACTACAATTTCATTCCAGCATATCGGTGCGAAATTGCAACATATTTTTTACTGTTATTATTTGTCAAAAATTAATTTCATTAAATACATAAGGTTAAATTAATTACTTATTTAACATTACTGTCATAATTAAATTGTATGGTGCATTTTTTAATCAACAAAGCGGCGGAAAAATGCAGCAGAGAACGGCGGGCTACTTAAAACGGAATAGCGGGCGCACGGCACCCGCTATTATTTATCAGGCCTCAAGCAGGCCCTGAGCAAGATAGTGTTGCGCATCCACCACGCCCGGAAGCACAAAGAAATATCCCCCGCCGATCGGCTTGATATACTCCTCCAGCGCTTCGCCGTCCAAACGCTTTTGTACGGTCAGGAAGCCTTTTTCTAAATCGTGCTGATAGCAGACAAACAGCAGCCCCATTTCCAGCTGGCCGGATTTAGACACGCCGAGCGAATAACTGTAGCCCCGGCGCAGCATCAGATTACTTTGCGTTTCCGGCGTGCGCGGGTTGGCGAGGCGAATGTGCGCATCCAGCGGCGTAATCTTCCCATCCGGGTCGTTTACGTAGTCCGGCACGTCGTGCTCGTTTTCCATCCCCAGCGGCGCCCCGCTGTGCTTCACGCGGCCAAAAATGGTCTGCTGCTCGCCCAGCGGCGTTCGGTCCCAGAACTCCACGTGGAACTGAATGATACGCGCAGCCTGATAGCTGCCGTTCAGCGCCCAGGCGGGTTCGCCCTGCTCCTTGCTCACCCACAGGATGTTATCCATCAGCGACGTATCGGCGGTATCCGGGTTGGCCGTGCCGTCCTTGAAGCCCAGCAGGTTAATCGGCGTCTCTTTCCCTTTGCTGCGCGCGGCGTGATCGGAGATAAAACCTTCACGACGCCAGCGCACGCTGAGCAGATCCGGCGAGTGCTTGATAATATCGCGCAGCGCGTGGATTGCCGTATCGTTGGTATTGGCGCAGATCTGCAGCAGCAGATCGCCGTGGCACAGGCTGGCATCCAGCGCGTCGTTGGGAAAGCGGGTCATGCGCTGTAGCCTGAGCGGCCTGTGCGCCTGCAGCCCGAAACGCTCATCAAACAGCGAGGCGCCCACCGACACGGTGATCGTCAGGTTATCGGGATAGATGTCGTCGCCGAGAATACCGGAGTCCATCGGCGGCAGCTGCGGGTTGGTCACCAGCGGCGCTTTCCCCCCGGCGGTCAGAAACGCGATGCGGTCGGTCAGCAGCCGGAACAGCCGCTCCAGATCGTTTTTGTCCGTGGCCAGCACGTCAAAAGAGACCAGCATCATCGCCGCCTGCTGCGGCGTGACAATCCCGGACTGGCGCAGGCCGAAGAACGGCTGGCTTTCATGACGCGCGGAAGGGGAAACGGTGCCCGGCGACGAGACTTTCCCGTCACCGGCCGCATGGACCGGACAGCCGCCGGTCACGGCAAGGGCACCGCCAAGGATGCCCACGCCTTTCAACAAACGACGACGCGAGCTTGACGCCACGTCATCAACGGGTTTTGCCATATCTGATTAATCCAGCCCCAGCGTCCCACGCAGCAGGGAAAGGTCTTCGGCCAGCGCCGTAATCGGGCCTTTCAGAGCGTTGCGGTCAGCATCGGTCAATTTTTCGTAAGATTCATAGCCGTCTTTGGTACGGTACTTCGCCAGAATGGTATCCACTTTTTTGAAGTTGCCGTCCACTTTCGCCAGCAGTTCCGGATTCGCCTTCTGCAGCAGCGGACGCAGCAGGTTCACGATCTTCTGCGCGCCGTCTACGTTCGCCTGGAAGTCCCACAGGTCGGTACGGCTGTAGCGATCTTCCTCACCGGAGATCTTGCTGGAAGCGACTTCCTCAATCAGGCCTGCCGCGCCGCCAACCACTTTACCCGGAGGGAAAGCCAGCTCGCTGATACGGGTCTGCAGATCCTGCACATCTTTGTACAGCTGGTCGGCAAATTTATCCATATCTTTTGTGGTGTTATCGGCAAATAAGACCTTCTCCAGGCGGTGGAAGCCGGTGAAGTGCGGATCTTCCGCTTTCTTCTCGAAGTCATCTTCACGGGCATCGATGCTGCCGTCGAGGTCGGAGAACAGTTCGGCGATAGGTTCAATACGCTCATAGTGCTGACGGGTTGGTGCATACAGCGCTTTGGCTTTTTCCAGATCGCCCGCTTTTACCGCATCGGTAAAGGCTTTGGTGCCGGCCACCAGCTGATCCACCTCTTTCATCACGTAGACTTTATAGTCGGCAATCGGCCCGACCAGCTGCAGCACGTCCGGCTTGCCGTCGTTCACTTTGCTGCCGTTGGCCTTCACAATCAGCTTGCCTTTCGGATTGCTCAGCAGGCCGCAGGTAATATCGTATTCCCCGGCTTCCAGATTGGCCGTCAGCTTCTGGGTAAAGGATGGGGCGATATTTTCACGCTCTTCAACCACCATCACCCCTTTCAGGATCTCCCACTCCAGCGCTTTCTGGCTGTTGTTCTTGATAATGAACTGGGTTTTACCGGCATCCACCGTCAGGGTCATCGGTTCGCACTGCTTATCGTTAACGCTGACCTTAACCTGCGGAATATCAGCAGCCAGCGCCGCCCCCGAGGAGGTCAGAACGGCCAGCAGAGCGGCATTCAGTGCGTGGCGGCGAAAGTGTGTAGTCATAGTGTAATCCCTGTCAAAGAGTTGAACCGGCAGGCGGCTGCCTGCCCGGCCAGTTTCAGCGCGTGCTGCGCGCCGCAGAGGTGGTTGCGCGTGCCGGCAGCGTAAACAGCAGCAGCGCAGGAATCAGATAAATCAGCCAGACCGCCACTTCGCTGACGCTCGGGGCTTCCTGGTAGCCAAGCATGCCTTCCATCAGCGTACCGAATACGCTGTGGGTGGAGAGCACCTGGCTGAAATCGAACGCGACATCCTGAAAATGGTTCCACAGCCCCGCTTCGTGGAAGGCGCGGATCGCCCCCGCCGCCAGGCCTGCGGCAACAAAAATAATGAACAGGCTGGTCCACTTAAAGAAGCTCGCCAGGTTGAGGCGCACGCCGCCCCAGTAGATCAGCATCCCCAGCACCACCGCCGTGCCCAGGCCGAGCATCGCGCCCAGCGGCGGCCCGTAGCCCACGTCCTGCTGGAAAGCGGCCAGCAGAAAGAACACCGATTCCAGTCCTTCGCGGGCGACGGCAAGAAACACCATCATCACCAGCGCCCAGCCGCTGCTGTTGCCCTTCTTCAGCGCGTTATCGACCGCATCTTCCAGTTGGGCTTTCACGTTGCGCGACACTTTACGCATCCAGAACACCATCCAGGTGAGGATCACCACGGCAATCACCGCCACCAGCCCTTCAAACAGCTCCTGCTGCTTCTGCGGGAATTCACCGGTGGTTTCGTTGATGAACCAGCCGAGAGCCAGGCACAGCGCGGCGGCCACCACCACGCCCACCCACATGGCGCCAAACCACTGGCTGCGCTGGGTACGTTTCAGATAGCTGGCTATCAGGCTGACAATCAGCGCCGCCTCCAGCCCTTCACGCAACATAATCAGAAAGGGAACAAACATGCCAACACCCTCAAAAGTGTTAAATACGGTCAAGTGCGGTAAAGATAAGTAAAACACAAACGATATCGATTATCATTATCGGACAAGGAATTACAAGCATTTCGGATGAAATATTGCCGTTTTGCGGGGGGAAATTATTTAAGGAAATGTAACGGAGAGAAATTAGTTTATTTGCTAAAAAAAAGGCCCCTCGCATGACGAGGAGCCCTTGATATTCCATTCAGCCTGAACGGCGTGGCGTTAACCGGACGCGGAGTGAATCAGCCTCGGGTTTGCCTTCAGCTGCGGTATTCCGCTTCGGCCGCGTCAAAGCGCTTCTGCGCGGCAGACGACGGGCCTTTACCCAACAGGCTGAACACCAGAATGGCAAGGCTGGCGAACAGGAAACCAGGAATGATTTCGTACAGCTCCGTCCAGCCGTAGTCTTTCCACAGCAGTACGGTTGCGGCACCGACGATCATCCCGGCCAGCGCACCGTTGCGCGTCATGCGGCGCCAGATCAGCGAGAACAGCACCACCGGACCAAACGCGGCACCGAAGCCTGCCCAGGCGTAGCTGACCAGGCCCAGCACGCGGTTATTCGGGTTAGCGGCCAGCGCGATAGCAATCACGGCCACCAGCAGCACCATCAGGCGCCCTACCCACACCAGCTCTTTCTGGCTGGCGTTTTTACGCAGGAAGTTTTTGTACAGATCCTCGGTCAGCGCGCTGGAGCAGACCAGCAGCTGGCAGCTGAGGGTCGACATCACCGCGGCAAGAATGGCCGACAGCAGAATTCCGGCAATCCACGGGTTAAACAGAATACGCGCCAGCTCAATAAAGATACGTTCGCCGTTTTCGTTCACCCCGGCAGCCAGCTCCGGATGATTCTGGAAGAAGGCAATACCGAAGAAGCCAACCGCGACCGCGCCGGCCAGGCACAGGATCATCCAGGCCATACCGATGCGGCGGGCCGTGCGGATGGAACGGTGGGAATCCGCCGCCATAAAGCGCGCAAGAATGTGCGGCTGGCCGAAATACCCCAGTCCCCAACCCAGCAGAGAGATCACCGCTACAAAGTTAAGGTTCTTCAGCATATCGATATTTTCGATACTCTTGGCTTCAATCACCTGCAGTGAATCACCCAGCCCGCCGACCGCCATAATAACGATCACCGGCGTGAGGATCAGCGCAAAAATCATCAGGCTGGCCTGCACGGTATCGGTCCAGCTCACCGCCAGGAATCCACCGATAAAGGTGTAGGCAATGGTGGCTGCGGCACCGGCCCAAAGCGCGGTTTCGTAGCTCATGCCGAAGGTGCTTTCAAACAGGCGGGCGCCGGCAACAATGCCGGAGGCACAGTAAATGGTGAAGAAGATCAGGATAACCAGCGCGGAGATCACCCGCAGCAGCTTACTGGTGTCTTCAAAACGGCTGGAGAAATAGTCCGGCAGGGTTAAGGCATTATCATGATGTTCGGTCTGCACGCGCAGGCGTCCGGCAACAATCTTCCAGTTCAGCCAGGCACCGAGCGTCAGCCCGATGGCGATCCAGCTTTCAGAGATACCGGAGATGAAAATCGCGCCGGGCAGGCCCATCAGCAGCCAGCCACTCATATCAGACGCACCGGCAGAGAGCGCGGTAACCACGCTGCCGAGGCTGCGTCCGCCCAGAATATAGTCGTCAAAGTTTTTTGTTGAACGGTAGGCAAAAAATCCGATCAGCACCATGCCGAAAATATAAACACAAAATGTCACCATCATCGGTGTACTTACTGTCATTCAGGTTCTCCACTTATTATTCGAATCCGCAGCCTGTATTGCTGCATCGCGCCTGCTGCCGGAACGGAGCAGCAACGACGGCGCAAGGGGATGGCTTCCTGCCGGGGGCGGTATCCTGCCGCAAACGGCTTTATCACACAATCGATTTAACACACATCTCACAGTCATTTCACCCGGTAGTAACCAGCAAATGTCAGCAGGTTGCACTGCGTCACATTTAGCCGGGTTGCACCTCACCAACAACCCCACCATTCCCAGGGATTGTGGGAGAAATGCATACCTGGCCGGGATCTTGCAGCAATAACCGTGCCGCTTTTTTGGCATTAACATCCGCATGATTTTCAAGAGTGAGGAAAGGGTCACATTTAACGAGGTTGCACAAAGTTGCAACATCAGTGATATTGCTCGCTATCGTTCGTTTATTGATTCAGGAGCTGTAAGGCATGGGCACGACTACCATGGGTGTAAAACTGGATGACGCCACTCGCGACCGCATCAGGCAGGCCGCGCAGCGTATTGACCGCACGCCGCACTGGCTGATCAAGCAGGCCATCTTTAATTATCTGGAGCAGGTTGAGCAGGGCCAGAACCTGCCGGAACTGGCCGCCGCGCAGGCATCGACGGAAGAGGAGATTCGCCCGCCGGAGGAGACTCATCAGCCCTTCCTGGACTTTGCCGAGAGCGTGCTACCGCAGTCGGTTGCCCGTGCCGCTATCACCTCCGCCTGGCGCCGCCCGGAAACCGAAGCGGTACCGATGCTGCTGGAGCAGGCACGCCTGCCGGCCGCGCAGGCAACGGCCACCCACAAGCTCGCCTATCAGCTGGCCGATAAACTCAGGCACCAAAAAAGTGCAGGCGGACGCGCCGGAATGGTGCAAAACCTGCTGCAGGAGTTCTCCCTCTCCTCGCAGGAGGGCGTGGCGCTGATGTGCCTGGCCGAAGCCCTGCTGCGCATTCCCGATAAGCCAACGCGCGATGCGCTGATCCGCGATAAGATCAGCAACGGTAACTGGCACTCGCACCTTGGCCGCAGCCCGTCGATGTTCGTCAATGCCGCCACCTGGGGTCTGCTGTTTACCGGCCGCCTGGTCTCCACCCACAATGAAGCCAACCTCTCCCGCTCGCTGAACCGCATTATCGGCAAAAGCGGCGAACCGCTGATCCGTAAAGGCGTGGACATGGCGATGCGCCTGATGGGCGAACAGTTTGTCACCGGCGAAACCATCGCCGAGGCGCTGGCCAACGCGCGCAAGCTGGAAGAGAAAGGCTTCCGCTACTCCTACGATATGCTGGGTGAGGCCGCCCTGACCGCCCGCGATGCCAAAGCCTATCTGCTCTCCTACCAGCAGGCTATCCACGCCATCGGTAAAGCCTCAAACGGCCGCGGCATTTATGAAGGCCCGGGGATCTCAATCAAGCTTTCCGCCCTGCACCCGCGCTACAGCCGCGCGCAGTACGAGCGGGTTATGGATGAACTGTATCCGGTTCTCAAATCCCTGACTCTGCTGGCCCGCTCTTACGATATCGGCATCAATATCGATGCGGAAGAAGCCGACCGTCTGGAGCTGTCGCTCGATCTGCTGGAAAAGCTGTGCTTCGAACCGGAGCTGGAAGGCTGGAACGGCATCGGCTTCGTGATCCAGGCCTATCAGAAGCGTTGCCCGATGGTGATCGATGCGCTGACCGATCTCGCCCAGCGCAGCCGTCGCCGCCTGATGATCCGCCTGGTGAAGGGCGCCTACTGGGACAGCGAAATCAAACGCGCCCAGGTCGACGGGCTGGAAGGCTATCCGGTGTACACCCGCAAGGTGTATACCGACATCGCCTATATCGCCTGCGCCCGCAAGCTGCTGGCGGTGCCTAATCTGATTTATCCGCAGTTCGCCACCCATAACGCGCATACCCTGGCGGCGATTTATCAGCTGGCGGGCAACAACTACTATCCGGGCCAGTATGAGTTCCAGTGCCTGCACGGCATGGGTGAACCGCTCTACGATCAGGTGGTGGGTAAAGTGGCCGACGGCAAGCTGAACCGCCCCTGCCGTATCTATGCGCCGGTCGGCACCCACGAAACTCTGCTGGCCTATCTGGTGCGTCGCCTGCTGGAAAACGGTGCGAATACCTCGTTTGTTAACCGCATCGCCGATACCAGCCTGCCGCTGGATGAACTGGTCGCCGATCCGGTTGAGGCGGTGGAAAAACTGGCCCAGGCCGAAGGTGCCGTCGGCCTGCCGCATCCGAAAATCCCGCTGCCGCGCGAGCTGTACGGCACGCAGCGGCAGAACTCCGCCGGGCTGGACCTGGCCAACGAACACCGTCTGGCCTCGCTGTCCAGCGCCCTGCTGAACAGCGCCAGCGAGAGCTGGCAGGCCGCCCCGCTGATCGACGCGCCGCTGGAAACCGGCGACGGTCTGCCGGTGATTAACCCCGCCGAACCGCTGGATATTGTCGGCTACGTGCGTCACGCCACGCCGGGCGAAGTTTCCGCCGCGCTGGATGCGGCGGTTAACGTTGGCCCGATCTGGTTCGCCACCCCGCCGCAGGAGCGTGCCGCCATCCTCGAACGCGCGGCGATCCTGATGGAAGGCCAGATGCAGACGCTGATCGGCATTCTGGTGCGTGAGGCCGGGAAAACCTTCAGCAATGCCATTGCCGAAGTGCGCGAGGCGGTCGATTTCCTGCACTACTATGCGGGCCAGGTGCGCGACGACTTTGACAATGAAACCCACCGTCCGCTGGGTCCGGTAGTCTGCATCAGCCCGTGGAACTTCCCGCTGGCGATCTTCAGCGGGCAGATTGCCGCCGCGCTGGCCGCAGGGAACAGCGTGCTGGCCAAACCGGCCGAGCAAACGCCGCTGATCGCCGCCCGGGCGGTCGCGATCCTGCACGAAGCGGGCGTGCCGCAGGGTGCGCTGCAGCTGCTGCCGGGCACCGGTGAAACCGTCGGCGCGCAGCTGACTCAGGATGCGCGGGTACGCGGGGTGATGTTTACCGGTTCAACCGCCGTTGCCACCCTGTTGCAGCGCGGGCTGGCGGGGCGCCTCGATCCGCAGGGCCGCCCGACGCCGCTTATTGCCGAAACCGGCGGGATGAACGCGATGATCGTCGATTCGTCGGCGCTGACCGAGCAGGTGGTCACCGATATCGTGGCTTCCGCCTTTGACAGCGCCGGCCAGCGCTGTTCGGCGCTGCGTCTGCTCTGCGTGCAGGAAGACGTGGCCGACCACACCCTGACCATGCTGCGCGGCGCGATGGCGGAATGCCGCATGGGCAACCCGGAGCGTTTCTCTACCGATATTGGACCGGTCATCGATGCGGAAGCCAAAGCCAATATCGACCAGCATATCCAGTCAATGCGCAGCAAAGGTTTCACCGTGTTCCAGGCCGCGCAGCCGCAGCCGCAGGACAGCCGTGAATGGCAGACCGGCACCTTCGTTCAGCCGACGCTGATTGAGCTGGGCAACGTGGCCGATCTGACGCGCGAAATCTTCGGCCCGGTGCTGCACGTGGTGCGCTTTGCCCGCAACACCCTGCCGCAGGTCATTGACCAGATTAACGCCTCCGGTTACGGCCTGACGCTGGGCGTACATACCCGTATTGATGAAACCATTAGCCAGGTCACGCAGAAGGCCCACGTCGGTAACCTGTACGTTAACCGCAATATGGTCGGTGCGGTGGTCGGCGTGCAGCCGTTCGGCGGAGAAGGTTTATCGGGCACCGGGCCAAAAGCCGGTGGGCCGCTGTACCTTTATCGCCTGCTCTCCCACCGCCCCGATAACGCCCTGCAGACCACGCTCGATCGCCAGGATAGCCTCAGCCCGCCGGACACCCAGCTGCGTCTGGTGCTGCTGACCGCGCATCAGGCACTGAGCGAGTGGGCTGCGGATCGTCAGGATCTGGCGGCGCTGTGCGCACGCTACGCCGAGCTGGGTCAGGGTGGCACCGTGCGCCTGCTGCCGGGGCCAACCGGCGAGCGCAACACCTTTATCCTGCTGCCGCGCGAGCGGGTGCTGTGCCTTGCCGATAACGAACAGGATACGCTGGTCCAGCTGGCGGCGGTGACCGCCGTTGGCAGTCAGGCGCTGTGGCAGGATGATGAACTGCACCGCGCGCTCTGGCAGCAGCTTCCTGCGGCGGTGCAGCAGCGCATTACCCTGGCGGCGCAGCCGCTGGAACAGGGTGAATACGATGCGGCGATCTATCACGGGGATGCCGATCAGCTGCGCACGCTGTGCGAAGCGATAGCGGCACGGGACGGCGCGATTGTCTCGGTGCAGGGCTTTGCCCGCGGCGAAACAAACCTGCTGCTGGAACGGCTGCTGCACGAGCGCTCGCTGAGCGTGAACACCGCGGCGGCGGGCGGTAACGCCAGCCTGATGACCATCGGTTAAAAACGTCGGTTAATAAAAAAACCGGCGCGGCCTTCACGGTCCGCGCCGGTTTTTTAATGATGAATATTACAGCCTGCTGAAAGCAATATCACACCACGCTTAACCCGCAGTGGCACCGATCGCACTCAGCCCACTTACTGCGGGTGATAGGCAAACAGCGCCGGTGCCCCGCCGGTATGCACAAAGACAACTGGCCCTTCGCGGCGGAAACGATTCTGGGCGATGCCGTCAATCAGCCCCGCCATCGCCTTACCGGTGTACACCGGGTCGAGGAAGATCCCCTCCAGCCGCGCCAGCAGTTTAACCGCTTCCATCCCTTCTTCATTTGGCACACCGTACTTCGGCGCAAAATAGTCATCCCACAGGGTAATTGCCGCGCTGCTGTTCAACTCCAGCGACTGTGCAACCTGCTGACGGAGTGACTCAACTTTAGGGAGCTGATCGGCAACCCTGCGGGAAACCGTGACGCCAACCAGTTCGGTATCCGGCAGCAGCTGTTCCAGCCCGACCGCCAGCCCGGCATGGGTGCCGGCACTGCCGGACGCCACCACCACCGCCGCGAAATCCACCACGCCTTCGCTCTGGTGGGCGATTTCCTGCGCGCACTCCACGTAGCCCAGCGCACCCAGCGCACTCGAACCACCCACCGGGATGCTGTAGGGGCGGAACCCCTGCGCTTCCAGCAGCGTGACCTGCTCTTCCAGCTGGCCGTCGGGGTCGTGCAGCGCATCCACCGCCACCACTTCCGTATTCATCAGCTCCAGCAGCAGGCGGTTGCCGTTACTGAGGTAGTTTTCTTCACGGGTGGCAATGGGGTTTTCCAGCAGTGCCACGCACTTCAGGCCGAGCTTTGCCGCCACCGCCGCCGTCTGACGGACGTGGTTAGACTGAATGGCACCTGCGGTCACCAGCACATCCGCGCCGTTACGCAGCGCGTCGGCAGCAAGAAACTCCAGCTTTCTGAGCTTGTTACCGCCGAGGGCTACCGGCGTGACATCGTCACGTTTAATAAAAATATCGCGGCCCAGATAGTCAGAAAGACGGGGGAGATACTCCAGGGGCGTGGGTGAACCCAGCAGCTCAACTCGGGGGAAATTAACCAGATTATGTAAGGACAACGCGGCCTCCGCGGGATTTGCGTTCAGAATTTTCTTAAGTGTTGCAGAAGATAGCGATCCGATCATCTTTCATTTGGTGATATGTAAGACCGGTCGCCCATAACGGAGAAAAATATTTACGACTCAGATCACGCTTTTCTCTGCGGCTGCTCCATAATTCAGATCCCGAACTGATGAAAAATGGAACAAGGATATGCGCAATCCCACGCTGTTGCAGTTTTTTCACTGGTACTATCCCGATGGCGGCAGGCTGTGGCCCGAAGTGGCCGAGAAGGCCGCCAGTCTGGCAGAAATGGGCATTACCGACGTCTGGCTGCCCCCGGCGTACAAAGGCGAATCCGGCGGCTATTCCGTCGGCTACGATTCTTACGACCTGTTCGATTTAGGAGAGTTTGAGCAGAAAGGGTCAAGAGCCACCAAATACGGTGATAAAGAGCAGCTGCTGGCCGCTGCCGAGGCACTGAAATCCCACGGCATCGGGGTGATTCTGGATGTGGTGCTCAACCACAAGATGGGCGCGGACGAGAAGGAGCGGGTGCAGATTAACCGCGTGAATCCGGATAACCGCGAAGAAATTGACGAGGAGGTGATTGAGGCCGAAGCCTGGACCCGCTTCACCTTCCCGGTACGAGAAGGGAAATACTCGAAATTCATCTGGGATTACAAATGCTTTAGCGGTGTCGATCATATTGAAAACCCGAATGAAAATGGCGTGTTTAAGATCGTCAACGACTACACCGGCGAGGGCTGGAACGACCAGGTTGACGACGAGCTGGGCAACTTTGACTATCTGATGGGCGCCAATATCGACTTCCGCAACCATGCGGTGACCGAGGAACTGAAATACTGGGCGCGCTGGGTGATGGAGCAGATACCGGCGACGACCGGCTTCCGGCTGGACGCGGTGAAGCACATTCCGGCCTGGTTCTATAAAGAGTGGATCGAGCACGTGCAGGAGGTGAATGAGGAGCCGCTGTTTATCGTTGCCGAATACTGGTCGCACGAGCTGGACAAGCTGCAGCAGTACATTGACCAGGTGGACGGTAAAACCCTGCTGTTCGATGCGCCGCTGCAGATGAACTTCCACACCGCCTCAAAACAGGGGGCCGACTACGATCTGAGTCAGATTTTCAATGACACGCTGGTTGCCGCCGACCCCTGGCATGCGGTAACGATTGTTGCCAACCACGATACGCAACCGTTACAGGCGCTGGAAGCACCGGTCGAGCCGTGGTTTAAACCCCTCGCCTACGCGTTGATTATGCTGCGGGAAAACGGCGTCCCTGCCCTGTTTTATCCTGATCTCTACGGCGCCAGCTATCGGGATGAGGGCGATGACGGCGAGCAGTATGAAATCGATATGCCGGTGACCGGCGAGCTGGAAGCGCTGATCCGCGCCCGCCAGCTGTATGCCCACGGGGTACAGACCGAGTGGTTCGATCATCCGAACTGCATCGCGTTCGCGCGCAGCGGGACGGAAGAGCTGCCGGGCTGCGTGGTGGTGATGTCGAACGGGGATGAGGGGGAGAAGGCGCTGGATCTGGGTGAGAATTTTGCCGGGAAGCGCTGGTACGATTATCTCGGTCATCGAGAGGAGCAGGTGGAGAGTGACGACGGTGGGGTGGCGACGTTCCGCTGTAATCCGGGCAGCGTGAGCGTGTGGGTATTGGGATAGCTCACCAGTGACCATACACTCTTATCGCTGTTGATTTGGCGTTGGGGGTTCAGCCTCTGCTGCTGTTTCAGGGCGGTCCTCGCGCCGGGCTTTGCCCGGTGCCTTCGGTTACGCCATTGTGCCGGTCGGACCGGCCAGGATTGAACATCCCTGTTCAAACCCGGCCTGACGCCAACATCCCTGTTGTCGTCTCCTGGCGCAATGGCTCCACCTCAGCGCTGCGGATGCCCTTACGCAGCAGCAGAGGCTGTCCCCTTCAATTGTTTCATCGCTTTTAGTTTGAAAATAAATCGGTGCCGCGAAGTTCTGGGCAGGCGGGCAGCCCTCGCTTTTTTGATTTTCAGGCAACGCAGAAGTTAGAAAGCAGGCTGACCGTGCCCCCGGGAGGGCAATCCACAGCGCTGAACGCAGAGAGGAAGCCAGGATTCACCCGCATGGACGCGGGTGAAAGTCACAGCCGGGCAGGACGCCCGTCTGTGAGGGTCCGACCGGCTGACGAACGGAGTGAAGGAACCGCAACGCGGCGCGAGGACCCGCCCGAGCGGGGGCACGGCCAGCCAGCGCCAGCCCCCGATGCTGCCAGCAACACAGCACTGGCATCGGCACTGGCACCGGCACCGGCACCGGCTCAATATTCCAGCGAGCACCAGGCTCAACCCGGATCAGTTCGCCCGATTAAATACACCACTGTAGTGCTTACCGCTCTTCGCGGCAGTTGGTTCACCTGCGGCCTGTGCAGCAGACGGATCGGCAATATCCGCCAGCGCCTTCTGGCACTCCGCCGTCGGCTGATTCACCTTGCTCAGCGTCAGCTTATCGTAGTGCAGCACGCTGCCTTCCAGCTCCAGCGGCATCACCCGCGACTGCGTGTTCACATTCACCCAGTCGCCGTCCAGCAGAGTGGTCTTGCCCGGTTTGGCAATCACCCGCTGCCACTGACGGCAGTCAAGCGTATCGCCCGCGGCGGTAATAATCAGACTGGCGCGCGCTTCCGGGCTGACCAGCCCTTTTTGCGGCCCCATGGTCTGCCAGTTGCCCACCAGCGAATCCGGCGGCGGCGTTTTCACCGCGCTGCTGTACCCTTCCAGCTGTGCACAACCGCTCAGCGCGCTGACGGCCAGGCCTGCAATAATCCAGTTTTTCATGTTTTTCCCTGCTTTATGAATCACGCGCTACGTTATAATTATTTCCCGCTGCGCCGCAAGCCCGATCGGCTGTTCACAACGGATTTCTGCCCTTTTCGCCCGAACTGCGCCTGCGCGCAACCTTCCCTTTCCCCACTTTCGCCGTGTACACTGGCGTCCGAATTTACCAGGCAGGATCGCTATGAAAACCGTTGAAGAATATTACGCCATTGCCAAAGATCTGTTTCTTGAGGCACATCCGGAGCTGAAGTCAGGCATTGAGAATCTCACCGCTGAACAGGCGGCCAGCGTCGGCATGAGCGTGGAGCAGCTTCAGGCGCTGCAAAAAGACCGTGCCTATGCCGCCTACGTGCGCGAAAAGAAACTGGACGGCGTTTTGTTTGCGATCCAGCTGGCAGAGCCGGATAAAGCGGTGATGGTGGAAGCGATTGAAGCCTATCTGCGCACGCACGCGGAGGCGTTGGGTTTAAGCTGGGAAGAGTTTTGTATTCAGAACGAACTGTAATGGCAGGATCCTCCCGAACAGGCGCGTCAACTCGCCCGTTCGGGGACCATAGCGTTTAACCGGCCAGGCGGGCACCTGACGTCGACGCCAGCTCATCCTCGCGGAATGCTTCTCGCCTTACGCTAAAGCCATCGTACCAACGGCATTCAACCATACCGCTGGCAACACCCGTCACGATCATCACGGGTCCACCCTCCTTGTGCTGCACTTCATTACTGATTATAAACATCACAAAGCACCTCCCTTCCGGTTTAAAAGACAGAATAGTTATAGCATCTTGTTGATTTCGATGCTGTTAACTGGAGGTAAACAAATTGTTAAATGCAAATAAGCAGTTAAAAACTCGATAAATAAAAAAAACGCATAAGTTTTGCAGATTTCGTTTATGTGAACTGGTTCTCACTTATACTCAGATTTTGCAACCTTCACAGTCGGCTTCATCGCCCAGATCGGCAGGAACTTCTGCTGCTTTTTTCTCTGCGTTGGCTTCCGCCTGTTCCAGCTGCGCATCAATATCAAATTCAAAAATATCGTCTTTCATCACATTGCTCCCACATTGGTAAAAAAAACGGACCCGCCGGGCGGATCCGCAAGCCGCACGTTATACCGATTAGCCGCGCACTCTGGCAACCAAATTTACCAGCGACAGCACAATCGACCCCACGATAAACCCAATCACCAGGTTGGCGCCGTTGGACGCCAGCGCGGCAACCACCGCGCCAAAGTCCGCGCTGAATCCTTCAATGGCATGATGCAGGAACGGCACGCCGTGAACGATGATGCCGCCGCCGACCAGGAACATCGCCACCGTTCCCACCACGGTCAGAATTTTCATCAGCCACGGTGCCGTTGCCAGCAGTACGCCCCCCACGGATTTTGCCAGCGCCGAACTCTTCTTCTGCAGCCAGTAGCCCAGATCGTCAATCTTGACGATGGCCGCCACAATGCCGTAAACGCCGACGGTCACCAGAATCGCAATTCCGGACAGGATCAACACCTGATTCAGCAACGGCGCTTCCGAAACGATCCCCAGGGTGATCGCCACGATTTCGGCGGAGAGAATAAAGTCGGTTCGGATAGCCCCCTGCACCTTTTTCTTCTCGAAGGCCGCCGGATCCTGCTGTGCCACCTTCAGCAAGCGCTGTTCACGCGCTTCCGGGGTTTCATCACTTTTGCTTTTGTGCAGGCTGTGCAGCACCTTTTCCACCCCTTCGTAACAGAGGTAGGCACCGCCAACCATCAGCAGCGGCGTAATCGCCCAGGGCGCAAAGGCGCTGATCACCAGCGCCAGCGGCACCAGGATCAGTTTATTGAGGAACGAGCCTTTCGCCACGCCCCACACCACCGGCAGCTCGCGGTTGGCTTTCACGCCGCTGACCTGCTGCGCATTGAGCGAGAGATCGTCCCCCAGCACGCCGGCGGTTTTCTTTGCCGCCACCTTCCCCATTACCGAAATGTCATCAAGCAGCGTGGCAATATCATCCAGCAAGCTCAGTAAGCTACTTCCCGCCAAAGTTTCGTTCCTTATTCATGTTCATCGTGTTGACAACAGGGGCACCGTTCAATCTCCAGCACCGCCATATCGGCAATGCCTTCACAGTCCCACTCAACGCGCACCGGCTGGCCCTGCAGCTCAGTATGGTGCAGATACTTGCTTACCGGGCTTTCAGTCATGCCGGTAATTTCTTCCGTGGCGATCAGCCGATCGCCGACGAAAATTCGCGCCGTCGCCCGGGTGTTCACCATGCGTTCGCCGCTGAGTTGATATAATCGCTTTACCGTCAGTTTGACACTGGCCATGTTCGCCCTGCGTTTCGCCGTAGAAAGTGGGGATGATCTAAACAATTATGCGTAACAAGTGCAAATTTTGTAAAAAAATTCCCTGCTGGTGAGAAAAACATTTCCCTATTCGCCGTTAAAAAACGAGAATTTAGCGCTGCAATTACTCAACCGGACTGAGCTATTAACATGAAGTTGCGTCGTATTCCTGCCTGGCTGCCGCTGCTGGCCGCACTGTTCTCTCTCTATTTTATCTGGGGTTCCACCTATCTGGTTATCCGCATCGGCGTGGAAAGCTGGCCGCCGATGATGATGGCCGGGCTGCGCTTCCTGCTGGCGGGCGTTGTGCTGCTGGCGTTCCTGCTGCTGCGCGGTGAAAAACTGCCGTCGCTGAAAGCCACGAAGAATGCGGCGATTATCGGCATTTTGCTGCTGGCGATGGGGAACGGCGCGGTGACCGTTGCTGAGCATCAGCACGTACCTTCAGGCCTGGCTGCGGTGATGGTGGCGACCGTGCCGCTGTTTGCCATGTGTTTCAGCCGGATGTTCGGCATTCAGACCCGCTGGATTGAGTGGCTGGGGATTGGCGTCGGGCTGGTGGGGATCCTGCTGCTGAACAGCGGCGGGCATATGGCCGGCAATCCGTGGGGCGCGCTGATGATTCTGGCCGGCTCCATGACCTGGGCGTTCGGCTCCGTCTGGGGTTCACGCATTGAACTGCCGCAGGGGATGATGGCGGGCGCGATTGAGATGCTGTCGGCGGGTATCGTTTTACTGCTCGCCAGCACGCTGAGCGGTGAGCATCTGACCGGCACCCCCACGCTTCCCGGATTTCTGGCGCTGGGCTATCTGAGCCTGTTCGGTTCGATTATCGCCATCAACGCCTATATGTTCCTGATCCGCAACGTTACGCCGGCGGTCGCCACCAGCTATGCCTACGTCAACCCCGTCGTGGCGGTGCTGTTAGGAATTGGCTTCGCCGGAGAATCGCTGTCGTCGCGCGAATGGCTGGCGCTGGCGATCATCGTCTTTGCCGTCGTGCTGGTGACCCTGGGGAAATACCTGTTCCCGGCAAAACCGATTATTAAGCCCGTCAGCCGGGACTAAGCGCTACAGCTGGTGGATCCCCTGCTCGTCGATCTCGCCGTTGCTCTCAGCGGCGCAGATCCACTCTTCCAGGCGGGCGCTTAGCGCCTGTTCTTCCAGCCGGGTTTTCCCACGCAGCGAACACTCCCACACCAGCAGCACCTTCCAGCCACCGTCGGTGAGTTCGGCAATATAGCGTTTATCCCGCACCACGTTACTGTCGATTTTCCCCATCCAGAACGCCGTGCGCGTGGCGGGCACCTTAAACAGGTGGCAGTGGTGATGATGCCAGAAGCAGCCGTGAACAAAGATGATTGCCCGATAGTCAGGCAGAACGAAATCGGGCCTGCCGGGCAGGGACTTATCCTGTACCCGAAACGGGATATCCAGTTCACCCAGCAGTTCCGCCACGCGCTGTTCAATGGCGGTATCGCGAGTGCGGATTGCCCGCATATTTTTACTGCGCACGTCGGGTTTATGTACGTCAGCCATCCTGAGCTTCCTTTGGCAAGAACGTCTGAGTATAGCGCTTTATTGTCGCGCAGGATGCCCCTACACTTACCCCCCACTCCAATTAATGTGGATCTGATTTTATGAGCACTGTTGAACGCGAAACGCTGACGCTGCCGAAAGGCGCCAAAAAACTGCTGCTGCACTCCTGCTGCGCGCCCTGCTCCGGGGAAGTCATGGAGGCCCTACAGGCCTCAGGGATTGATTACACTATCTTCTTCTACAATCCCAATATTCACCCGCAGAAAGAGTATCTGCTGCGCAAAGAGGAGAATATCCGCTTTGCCGAACAGCACGGCATTCCCTTTGTCGATGCGGATTACGATACCGACAACTGGTTTGCGCGGGCTAAGGGGATGGAGTGGGAACCGGAGCGCGGCGTGCGCTGCACCATGTGTTTTGATATGCGTTTCGAGCGGACCGCGCTTTATGCCACTGAAAACGGCTTCCCGGTCATTGCCAGCTCGCTGGGCATCTCCCGCTGGAAGAACATGCAGCAGATCAACGACTGCGGGGATCGCGCCGCCGCCCACTATCAGGGCATTACCTGGTGGGACTACAACTGGCGCAAGAAAGGCGGATCGGCGCGGATGATTGAAATCAGCAAACGCGAGCGGTTTTATCAGCAGGAGTACTGCGGCTGCGTCTACTCGCTGCGCGACAGCAATCTGCATCGTAAAAGTCAGGGCCGCCCGTTAATCAAGCTGGGCGTGCTCTATTACGGGGATGAGGACGTCGAAAAGAAAGCGTGATCAAAACACGTCCACGGCGCAGTTGTAAGACTGGCGTGGGTGAGCCGTCGGGCCATTCCTGGCCAACGTTGCGTTAACGTTCAGGCGCTGAAAAAAGGCCGGCGATACGCTAAATGGACAGGCAATTAAAAGGCAGGTTTAACAAAGTAACGTCCCTCACGTAAGGGACGTTACTGACATTGGGCTTGGAAAACGCTCCAGCGATTACTTCTTCTTTTTACCTTTTTTCAGCAGCGCACGGATCTGCTTGAGTTCGGCCGCGCTCAGCTGTTCAGTCAGCTCTTCAGGGGTATCCTGGTTGTCAACCTCCGGCTCCTGCGCCCCTTCCAGGGTGATAAGCAGACGGCGGGTAACTTCCTGACTGACCGAAGTTTGATTTTCGAGCGCGATAGCTTTCAGCGTTTCTTTTAATACAGGATCGATCTTTAACGTCAGGCTTACTGTCTCGGTCATTGTTGAATCTCCTGATAAATTTACACATCAAGTTAGCCTGTCAGGCTAAATTTAACCATACTGTCATAAAAATTTAATATATCAGTGGCTCATGCCAAACTCGGCCAGCACCTGGCGGTCCGTGCCGCAGAAATCGCCCTGCAGCTCCGCGCAGAGTTTTGCCATATAAGCCACCAGAAAATCAGCATTAATCTCCGCCAGGCGTTTGCCTTCAAAGGTCTGCATGGTTTGCGGCAGCTTGAGCAATTTTTTCTGAAAATGGTCCAGCGCCCACTCCGCATCATCCAGCGGTCTTTCGCGGGCCAGCGGATCGTGGCTGTCAAACAGCGAGCGCCCCAAGGCGCCGGAGACGTAAAACACCCGCGCCAGACCTATCGCACCCAGCGATTCCAGGCGATCCGCGTCCTGCACGATTTTTGCTTCCAGCGTTTCCGGAGTGACGGCGGCGCTGAAGCTGTGGGCGTGTACCGCGTGCATCACGGCGGCAATTTTCTCCGTCGGGAAATCCGGGAACTCCGTCAGCAGCAGCCGCTTCGCTTCCTCCGCCGCCATGGCGGAAGCCAGGTGCCGCTCAGGATGATTTTTCGGTAGGTTAACGATGTCGTGAAAATAGCAGCTGGTGAGCACCACCAGCGGGTCGGCCTCGCTTCCCTGCATAATGCGCTGAGCGGTTTGCCAGACGCGCGCCAGATGCGCCACATCATGCGCCTTATCTTCTTTCTGCCAGCTCTGGTGCAGCCAGTGTTCAAAACGTGATTGCCAGGTATTCAGCATTAAAGACTCCCCTTCATTCTTGGACTTGTTGCGATCTGAATGGCGATGAGCCACGACAGCCTGCTGTGCCCGCACGATAAAAATGCGACCCTTATCACTTTATAATGCATGTATTCATTATGTTACAGCCTGATGACAGGAAGTTTTCTGCAGCTAATTTATACCGATTAAATTTCAGGCAAATCAGTAAGCAGTCATAATACAGGCTAAAGGTAACGAAACGTTTCACCTGTTCCTCCTGGCCTGAGATTATCGTTTGCGTTCTGCTGAGCTCTCCAGGTATGCTCCACACTTTTCCGAATATTTTAAAAATGCCGCCCTGCTTTAAGACATTGTAATTAAGCAACATGTAAAATATGTTACGCTGCAAAAATGGTATCGGGCGGCGGCGTAAACAGGGCGATTTTAAAGCCCGCCTGTCGTCCTGAACGCCCGATGATCTTTCCGTTTTTTTTATTAAATTTTACTGATGTTTTACGAAAATAATGCTTCTGATTGGTGTTAAAGGTTTAAGTTAGGAGTTCTCCGCATTGTGTTTTCATTTTAACTATGTAGCTGGTTTGGTTCAGAAAGATATAGAGGTTATCCCATGAAAGAACGCCCGATTCTGTTCAGCGATCAACGGGTGCGCGCCCTGCTATCTGGCCGGCAAAGCCAGACCCGGCGCATCATGAAATCCCAACCTTTCGGACCCGGTCAGGATAATCATGAAGGCTGTTACGGCATTGACGTTCAGCGTAACCACCTGCAAGGAAACCTGGTCATGAGCATGGAGAACATCAGCTACCACAGCCCGCACGGTCAGCCGGGGGATCGGCTGTGGGTGCGCGAAACCTGGCGCGGCCCGGTGATTGCTGCAGAAGATGTTGCACGTTATCAGCAGGATCCGGCGGCATTCAAGGACCGCCAGTACTGCCGCTACCGCGCCGATACCAGCGCCTTCGGCAGCGAAGAGGGGGTGGGTCATCCCGGCTGGCAGGCGGGTATTCACATGCCGCGCTGGGCCAGCCGTATCGATCTGCTGATTACCCGTCTGCGCGTGGAGAAAATCCAGGATATCAGTGATGATGACATCATGGCGGAAGGCGTACAGTTTGACAGCCATTTTTTAAACAACTTTTTTACCATACAGAACGAAACCGTCTCCCCCAAGGAAGCCTATCGCAAGGCCTGGACCGCGCAGTACGGCGGAACCAGTTGGGAAGTGAACCCCTGGGTGTGGGTGATTGATTTTGAACGGATCTGATCGTCGTTAATCATGCACGGCGCTGAAGTTTTTCAGCGCCTTTTGCGCCGCATCACAGACAATTCTTAATATAACTGGTTGAATACGCCCCTCAAATTGCCATTAAAAATGGCCGTTTTCGTGATAATCATTTCATCCTCTTCACACCCCTCCCGTGCAGTGCGCATTCTCCCGTTGCAGCACGAGTGCAGCTGCGGCATGGTGTAAGGGGAATTTTTTATCTGAGTGGGGGCAATATCAGCATGATCAGATGGCCGTGGAAAAGCGACGATGACGCAGCGACCAGTGGATTACCCTGGCAGCAGGCGCTGGAGATGCCGCTGCTGGCTCCGCTCGATGAAGCTGAACGTCAAAATTTGGTTACCCTCGCCGCCCGGTTTTTACGGCAGAAACGTCTGCTAGGCCTGCAGGATTTGGAACTGGACGATCTGAAACGCTGCCGGGTGGCGCTGCTGTTCTGCCTGCCGGTGCTCAGCCTGGGCTACGATTGGCTGGATGGCTTTCATGAAGTGCTGATCTATCCCACGCCTTTTATGGTTGATGACGAATGGCAGGACGAGTTCGGCCTGGTACACCGCGAACGCATGGTGCAATCCGGCCAGAGCTGGGAACAGGGGCCGATTGTGCTGAACTGGCTGGATATTCAGGACTCGTTCGACCGCTCCGGCTATAACCTGGTGATCCACGAAGTGGCCCACAAGCTGGATGCCCACGGCAGCGGTGAATCGACCGGTATTCCGGCCATGGCGCTGCGCGACGTTGCCGGATGGGAGCGCGATATGCTGGCCGCCATGAATGAAATCCAGGAGGAGATTGACCTGGTGGGTGAAAACGCCGCCACGATCGATGCCTATGCCGCCAGCGATCCCGCCGAGTGCTTCGCCGTCCTGTCGGAATATTTCTTCAGCGCCCCCGAGCTGCTGCTGGCGCGTTTTCCCGTGGTGTACCAACGCCTGCGCCAGTTCTATCGCCAGGATCCGTATCAGCGGCTTGAGCGACAGCTGGAACAGCTGAATCCGGGTGGAATTGTTCATTAAAACAACGCACTGCTTTAAACGCCATCAGTTAAAAGCCATCGCGTTTTTTGCTGTTGACAGCCAACAGGCGGATCGCTAATATGCGCCTCGTTCACACGATTCCTCTGTAGTTCAGTCGGTAGAACGGCGGACTGTTAATCCGTATGTCACTGGTTCGAGTCCAGTCAGAGGAGCCATATTTAAGAAGCCCGCTCAGGGAAACCTGAGCGGGCTTTTTGCTTTCTGCGATTAGCGACACAAAATTCTCAACGGATTGACGTTCAGCAAATGCCCGTGTTTACAGTACAAAGGCGAACTGAGAACCGTTCGGGAGTTCAACATCGAGGCTCAGTTTTCCGCCAGCGGCCTCTGCATAGCGTTTGCACGATTAACTTGAGTTCGCTGCCGGTGCCGGGCCGTCTGGGTTGATGTAGTCATTCGCGTTCATTATTAGCCTGTATCCTCCACCTGGTGTATAAAAATGCATTCGGTGTTTAAAACAAAGGATACCTTCAGAAGATGTCCAGACCGACAGAACTCTACGTCCCTCACGTTCTTGATGCTGCGGATATCCCGCCGGAGCTACGCTATCAGCAAATATCGCAGAATATTAGCTGCTACGGCATAGACGTTGCCGACGATCGCCGGCCGGAAGAGATTATCGCCCAGCATAAAACCATTTCCGGTACGAAAGGCGATTTTTGCAGTGCCTGGGGTTCCCGCAATATCACCGTGTTCGACCCGCATAAAACCGAGCAGACTTCGCTCTATTTTTCTCTGCTGCTGGAAGGGTCACAGATTATCAGCGGCAGAAAAAAATCTACCGCCACGGAAGTCACCTCGGGTTCGCTGATGGTGCATGAGCGCAATGATTATTACACCTACCGCAGCGATGACGTCAGGCAGCTGTATCTGCTACCCGATATGGAAGCCGTCAAAGAGATTTTTGACGGCAGGCTGCCGGGGCCGATGCTGGCGATGGAGAATCATCACCTCAAGGACTTTATGGTGGCGCATATGCTGTTACTGCACAGCCATTCCGCCGCGATGAACGTGAAATCAACTTCGCTGATCCTGGATGGCCTGCACAATATGGCGTTATTGATGCTGGCCGACGTGGCGAAGGAACAGGGCCTGCTCTCAAGCGGGAATCTCAGCCACGTTTATAATGCGGCTCGGTCGTATATCGCGCAGAATTATTCCCGACACGATTTATCCCCCGATAGCATTTCTCAGGAACTGCGCTATTCCCGTTCCAGCCTGGACCGCGCGTTTAAAGAGCAGAGAACCACGGTGATGGCGGTGATTAAAGAAATACGCCTGATTAAAGCCCGTGAAATGCTGGAAAAGGATATCCACCTGAGAATTGAGCAAATTGCGTGGCGCTGCGGATTCAGCAGCGCATTTATCTTCAGCAAAAATTTTCGCGAGAAGTATAAAGTTCCACCCACGGTCTGGCGGGATAACTTTAATCCGTCGAATTAAACCCTGGCGAACTTCACTGCGGATCTTCGCAGCCAAACGCCTGCAGTAACCACCGTTTCAGGGCGAGGATAGTTTCCCTCTGAGCCTTTTCCGGGCTGGTGACAAAGTAATATTGTCCACCCGGCAAACTGCCCGGCAGCGCAATATGCAGAAGCTTCTGCGCCAGCGCGCGCTGCACCAGCAGTTCGCTGGCCAGCAATACCCCCTGCCCGGCGATGGCCGCCTGAATCGCATGCATTTCATCATCAAAACGGGTGCCCGAAGCCACGGAAAGGTCTGCCGGACCAAAGGCTTCCTTCCAGTGCTGCCAGCTCGGCTCCTGCGTGGGCACCAGACGATTTTCAATATGAAACAGCGTCTGCCCCTTCAGGTCTTCGCGGGTCTTCAGCCTAAGCGCCGGGCTGGCCACCAGAACAAAGCGGTCCTGATACAGCAGCGTATTATCCAGCGAACTGTCCGGCTTCATGCCGTAGCGGATCGCGCAGTCAGCCTTCGTACCGCGCACATCCACCAGTTCCGTCCCGCTGTGCAGGCGCAGTTCCAGATCCGCCAGTTCGGCATTCAGCTGCGGCAGCCTTGGCACCAGCCAGTTGGTCAGAAAGTTTGAGGTGGTGCTCAGCGTCAGCGCCGCCGATTGACTGGCATGCGTCAGCGTTTCAACGGCCTCGCGCAGCGTGGCAAAGATGCTGCCCGAGGCGCGAAACAGAATGTCCCCGGCAGGCGTCAGGGCCACCCCACGTGCCGAGCGGGTGAACAGCCGCTGGTCGAGCGACGCTTCCAGAGTACGGATCTGATGGCTGATGGCGGTGGGCGTCACGCCGATTTCCTCTGCCGCCTGCTTAAAGCTGGCGTGGCGGGCAACGGCGTCAAAGGCGCGGATGGCGGAAAGCGGCGGCAGTCTGGGTGATTTCATAGCTGAATTTAACTCATCCATGGCTGAAAAAGATGATTTTGATTGCCGCATTATATCGAGATTAACCTGTTACGTATCGCAATGAGCAGATGAATCAGTTTCATCACTTACGAATTGACAGGAAAAATTCATGTCCGAGATAACCGCAACACCTTCTCGTGCCACCTCCCCTTACCGGGCGCTGTTGGCTCCCGGCATCGCTCAGGCGCTGATCGCCCTGGACTACGCCATTGTCTACGTTGCCTTGCCCACGCTGGCACAGCGGCTGAACCTTTCCACCAGTGAGATGCAGTGGGTGGTTTCTCTCTATGGCCTGACGTTTGCCGCCCTGCTGCTCAGTGGCGGCGCGCTCTGCGACCGGCTGGGCGCACGGCGGATGTTTATCGCTGGCATGGTATTGTTTTTATTTGCTTCGCTGCTGGGTGGACTGGCGCAGAACGGCGCTCTGTTACTCACCGCTCGCGGGGGTCAGGGGATCGCCGCCGCGCTGCTGCAGCCGGCGGTACTCGCCCTGATGGCCCAGCGTTTCAGCGGGGATTCGCATCGCCGCGCGCTGGCGATCTGGAGCGCCATCGGCGCATCGGGGCTGGTTGCCGGGGTGATCCTCGGCGGTGCGCTGACCGCGCTGAGCTGGCGGGCAATCTTCTTTATCAACCTGCCGCCGGGGCTGCTGGCGCTATGGCTGATCAGACGACACTTTTTACCCGCAGGCATGCAGGTCGGCCTGGCGGGCTTAAAGACGGGGCCGGGCGTAAACTCAAGCGGTCATTCAGCAGAACCCAAACGCAGGCCGATCTTCCGGTTGCTTCATGGCGGCGGCGCACTTATCGGCTGTGCGGCGGCGGGCGCGCTGGTGTGGGCATTAACGCGCTTCGCGGAAAACGGTTCGGCGGATTTCCTCGCTAACCGGCTGGCGGCGGCGATGCTGCTGCTGTTTATTCTGCACGAGCGCTATGCGCCGCGGCCGCTGCTGTCGCGAGCGCTGCGCAGCCTGCCGGGGTTGCAAACGGGTTGGCTCAGCAGCGCCTGCTATATGGCGAGCGTCGGCAGCCAGTTTTTCGCCATGACCCTGCTGTGGCAGCAGAGCCAGCATCTGGATGCCGTCACCACCGGGCTGCTGTTTACGCCGCTGGCGCTGCTGATTGTGCTCGGTAATGCAATTTACAGCAGGCTGAGCGCCCGCTTTTCCGGTACGCAGCTGCTGATGGCGGGATTTGCCGCAGCCGGGCTGGGGCTGTGGCTGCTTTCCATAAATCTGACCGATTCGCTTTCACTGCCGCTAATTGGCGGGATCGCCCTGAGCGGGCTGGGGCACGGGCTGATTTATCCGGCGATGTTTGCCGTCGGACTGTGCGCCGTTCCCGAGCAGCAGCAGGGCCGCGCCAGTGCGCTGATCGTCACCAGCCAGTATGTTGCCGGGGCGATAACGCTGGCGGTGATAGCGGTGCTGCTCGGCACGCAGCCGGATGTTGCCGCCTGGCAAGCGGTCTTTCGGGGTCTGAGCGGCGCGGCACTGATCGGGATGCTCGTTGCGCTTTGTGCCGCTCGTTCCCCAGAAAAGAGCTAATCCCTGGCCAGCCCCTTAGCGGCAGGCTTTATGTTCATCAGGAAGTGATGAATGAAAGGATGGGCGACAAAGATACAGGCCAGATGTGATGCCTGTTCGATCGACTGGAACGCCAGCCTGGCATTTTCGGCCCGGGACACTAACTCGCCCAGCGCGTGCGGGCTGATAATCTCATCCTGCGCAGCGGCCAGTATTAACGTCGCTATCGGCAGCGCCGCCAGCTGTCTGCCTGGATGACGCGGCGTCAGGGCATTGGCCATATTCACGCTGTAGTGGCGGACCAGACCCGCAGGCGGTTCCGCTAACGCATCGGGAAAGTGCAAACTGACGGCGCGGCGCTGGCCCACCAGCCTGCCACCGCTGAGCGCATTAACCACAAAAGGCCACTGCCGCACGCGGGCAAACGGCCATGTCGTTTTTTTAGCCGTACCGGAAAACGGCCCCAGCTCGGGAGCCAGCAGAACTAGGCTGTCCGCCCGTTCGGTGAAGGGATAAAGCGTGAAGTAGTTCAGCAGCATCCCGGCTCCGCTGGAGTGCCCCAGCAAATGGCGACGTGCGTTGGGAAAAAGACGGCGCATTTCGGCCAGCAGCCGATCAACATCTCGCCAGACACACGCTGGTCGTTCCACCGTGCCGCGCTCGCCCGTGGAGTAACCGTGCCCACGAATATCGACCAGGCAGACGGCAACAGAGCCATACTCGCAGAGCTGGCGGGCAAGGATGTCGTACCCGGCATCGCCGCTGACCCCACCACCGTGATAAATGACGACGACCTCGACGGGCTCTTCACTCTGACGATAAAGCCGGTAGTACAGCCCTTCAACCGTGCCTGTGATTATCGATGCCGTATCGGTCAGGCTCGTACGGAGCGAATTCGTTTGTGCAAGATAGTCTTTAAAATCAATCACACGGCAGCTTCCTGGCGGTTTGTCCATTTTCGCCGTCAGCATGGCAGAAGCAGAAGCCAGCGTAAACCTCGGCGGTCGCGATCCGGCCCTGCACCTTCCAGAGTCAGACCGCGCCTGCAGGCTTATCGCCGACAGGGGCTGGCAGACAGCGCCGCACCACCTTCGTTTTTCAACACCTTTAAACCGCATTCCGCCGCTGGCTTAAGGCATAGAACAGCACCACCACGAAGCACAGCAGCGGCAGGCCGTATGATACGGCGGTGCTGAGCCGGTCGGAAATCAGCCCCATAAAGTAAGGCATGATCGCCCCGCCGACGATGGCCATAATCATAAATGAGCTGGCCTGCTTGGTGGCATTGCCGAGGTTTTTCACCCCCATGGCAAAGATGGTTGGGAACATGGTGGACATAAAGAAGAAGATCGCCACCAGCGCCACCACCGAGACATCGCCCATTCCCAGCATCACCACGCCGCAGAGCACGATATTGATTGCCGCATAGCCGGCAAGGATCAGCGCCGGTGCCACGCGGCCCATCAGCCAGGTGGAGAAGAAGCGGCCCAGCATAAAGCAGATCATCGCCACCGAGAGCATGTAGGACGCGCTCTGATTGGTCACGCCGTGCCAGTGCTCGGTGGCGTAGTTGATAAAGAAGGCGCCCACGCCCACCTGCGCCGCCACGTAGAAGAACTGCGCGATCACCCCGCCGACGAAGTGTTTGTGCTGCCACAGCGAAGTCCCGGCGTGCTGAGCCGCCGCCTCTTCCGACTCGCGGATGTCCGGCAGCGCGGTGCGCTTGAACAGGAAGGCGATGCCGATCACCACGCAGGCAATCGCCACGTAGGTCATTTTCACCGTGTCCTGCGCTTCTTCCGCCGTGGTCTGGGAGAAGAACAGCGTTCCGCCGATCATCGGGCCGACAAACTGCCCCAGGCCGTTAAACGACTGTGCCAGATTGAGTCGACGCTCCGCCCCGTTCGGGTCGCCCAGCACGGTGGCGTAGGGGTTAGCCGCCGTTTCCAGGCAGCCCAGCCCGCAGGCCAGCACGAACAGCGCAAACAGGAACATCATAAAATTGTTCACCATCGCCGCAGGCACAAACAGCAGCGCACCAACGGCATACAGCATCAGACCGGCAAGAATACCGGCTTTATAGCCCCGGCGGCTCATAAAGTAGCCCGCCGGCATCGCCACCAGGAAGTAGGCACCGAAGTACGCTCCCTGTAGCAGCCCGGACTGCGCTTTGGTCACGTGCAGCGTTTCCTGAAAGTGCTTGTTCAGGACGTCAAGCAGGCCGTATGACACGCCCCACATAAAAAACAGCGTGGTGATCAGCATAAACGCCCAGCGCACACTGACGCTGCCGCTGCTCCCGATGCCTGAAGACATCCGGATTCTTTCTGTAGACATAGTTATATCCTCGTAGCGTACTGGTAGGGAGGTAAGAGTTTTTATTGGTCCTGCAAAGAGAATATTCGCGCCATCGCCACCCATTTCTCGCCGCTGGCGGTCCACGGGGTCGGCTTCTGGAATTGCCACATCTGTTCTTCCCATCGCTGGATAATCGGGTTGCTCAGCGATGCCTGATTAAAACGTTCTCCGTCAAAGCGTTCGTCCACCTCCAGAATCATAAATAGCCGGGTGCCGAGGCGATAAATCTCCATATCGACCACCCCGTGCTGCCGGATGTGCGCGGCCACCTCCGGCCAGATGCGCTGATGCAGCCGCTGGTATTCGGCGATTTTTTCTTCGCTGTCCACCAGGTCCAGCGCCTGGCAGAACCGCTGCGTGCGGCCGCTCACAGCAGCGCCCGGTCAAGATGCAGATAGCCGCCATCCACGCTCAGCCATTCGCCGGTGGTGTGCGAGGCGCGCGGCGACAGCAGAAACACCACGGTGTTGGCAATCTCTTCCGGCGTGGTCATGCGTTTACCCAGCGGAATACGTTGATTGATTTTTTCCAGCTGGGCGGCGGGATCGTCGAAGCTGGCGATCCACTGTTCGTACAGCGGGGTCATCACCTCGGCCGGAACCACCGCATTCACCCGCACGCCGCTTTCGCGCAGGGACACCGCCCATTCGCGGGTCAGCGACAGAACCGCCCCCTTCGCCGCACAGTAGCCGCTGGTGCCGCCCTGCCCGCTGAGCGCGGTTTTGGAGGCGATGTTCACCACCGCGCCGCGGCTGCTTTCCAGCGCCTGCTGGCAGAAGTGCATCATCTGATAGTAATGAATCAGATTTTTCTCCAGCGAGGAGACAAACGCCGCCCGCCCGGCCTCCAGCCCCACGCCGTCGTTCACCCCGGCGTTGTTGACCAGCGCATCCACGCGTCCGAAGCGCTGCATCACCCGCGCTACCGCCGTGCGGCAGTTCTCTTCATCACACAGATCGGCGATCACCGTTTCCAGCGCGGGCTGCAGGCGCCTAAGTTCCGCCAGCCAGATTTCATCCGGCATACGGTTAGTGACAATCACTGGAATCGCCCCCTCCTCCGCCAGTAGCCTTGATATTGCCGCCCCGATCCCGGAGCCACCGCCGGTGACAATCACCACTTTATCGTTTAAAAACAGATCCACTTTCGCCTCCTGTCGGGCCATATACGCCGGCCGCGGTTGTTCCCCAAATCTGCGCCTGTTCGTCCAGTGAGAGGGCATCCGTTGCACCCTCCAGCAGCTGGCTGACCTCGTCGTATTCCGCGGCCAGCAGGCACACCGGCCAGTCGGAACCGAACATCAGGCGCTGCGAGCCAAACCGCGCCAGCGCTTCCTCAATAAACGGGCGCAGCTGCGCCGCGCTCCACTGCCCCTCAGGGACTTCCGTCACCAGCCCGGACAGCTTGCAGACCACGTGCGGCATCGCCGCCAGCCCGGCGACCTGCTCGCCCCAGGCTTTGGCTCCCCGGGCAATATCGGGTTTGCCCAGATGATCCAGCACCAGCCAGTGCCGATCGTGCCGCGCGGCAAATGCGGCTAACTCCGGCAGATGCCGCCAGGTCACCAGCATGTCCCAGACGTAGCCCCGCCGCTGCAGCTCGCGCATCCCGGCAGCGACCGCAGGCAGACGCAGCCAGCCGGCCGGATCCGGCTCGTCCTGCACCAGATGGCGGAAGCCGCGCAGGCGCGGATGGCGCAGCGAATCCAGCTGACGGGCCAGGTCGGCGGCGGTGATATCCACCCAGCCCACTACCCCATCCGCTTCGCCTCGCGTGTCCGCCCACCGCAGCAGCTGCGCCGTCTCGTCCAGGCTCTGCCGCGCCTGCACGGTAATCGCACCGTCAAACTCCCGCCCCGCCAGCAGCGGCGTCAGATCGTCCGGCAGAAAGTCCTGCCGCAGCCGCGCCATCTCCTCGTCGATCCACGGAAAATCCGCCGCCCGATAGCGCCAGTAGTGCTGATGGGCATCGATGCGCACCGTTATGCTCCCTCGCCGTGAAAGCGATACTGCGCCAGCGAGGCAGGATGCATTTCGATGGAAAAGCCCGGCGCCGTCGGCGGCATATAGGCCGCGCCGCGGATTTCGCACGGATGCAGGAAGTGCTCGTGCAGATGGTCGACAAACTCAATCACCCGCCCTTCATGCGTCCCGGCGATGCAGACGAAATCAATCATCGACAGGTGCTGAACGTATTCGCACAGCCCGACGCCGCCCGCGTGCGGGCAGACCGGCAGGCCGTATTTCGCCGCCATCAGCATCACCGCCAGCACCTCATTCACTCCGCCGAGGCGGCAGGCATCGATCTGCACCACGTCGATGGCTTCGCGCATGATGAACTGCTTAAACAGAATGCGGTTCTGGCACATTTCGCCGGTGGCGACCTTAATCGGATGCACCCCCTCGCGGATGCGGCGATGCCCTTCCACATCGTCGGGGCTGGTCGGCTCTTCGATAAACCACGGCTCGGCAAACGCCAACTCCTTCACCCAGTCCACCGCGTCGTTGACCTCCCACACCTGATTGGCATCGATCATCAGCTGGCGGTGCGGGCCGAGCACGTCGCGGGCAATCGCCACGCGACGCTTATCGTCGGCAAGGTCGCGGCCCACCTTGAGCTTGATATGCGAGAAGCCCGCGTCCACCGCTTCCTGGCACAGGCGGCGCAGCTTGTCGTCGTCGTAGCCCAGCCAGCCCGCCGACGTGGTGTAGCAGGGATAGCCGTTATTCTGCAGATCGGCGATGCGCTGTGCTTTACCCGACTCGCGGGTAGCCAGCAGATCCAGCGCCTCGGCCGGGGTGATGCAGTCGGTCAGGTAGCGGAAATCGATGCAGCGCACCAGCTCCTGCGGTGACATATCGGCCACCAGCCGCCATAGTGGTTTCTGTTCCGATTTGGCCCACAGATCCCAGACGGCGTTGACCACCGCTCCGGTCGCCAGGTGCATCGCGCCTTTATCCGGGCCGATCCAGCGCAGCTGGCTGTCGCCGGTGATCTCCCGCCAGAACTGCCCCATGTCGGCGGTGATATCCGCCAGCCGACGCCCCACCAGCAGGTGCTGCATGGCGCGGATCGCCGCACAGCAGATCTCATTGCCGCGACCAATGGTGAAGGTGAGTCCGTGGCCGCTCAGCGCCGGGTTATCGGTTTCGATAATCACATACGCGGCGGAGTAGTCCGGGTCCGGGTTCATCGCGTCCGAGCCGTCAAGGTGCTGCGAGGTCGGGAAGCGGATATCTTCTACGCGCAGGGCGGTTAATGTGGTCACAGTGATTCTCCAACGGTGGTCTGACGCTGTTCACCCAGCCCTTCGATGCCCAGGCGCATAATCTGGCCCGCACGTAAATACACCGGCGGGGTCTGGCCCAGCCCGACGCCCGGCGGCGTGCCGGTGGAAATCACGTCGCCCGGCTGCAGGCTCATAAAACGGCTGAGGTAGCTGATAATCTGCGCCACGGTGAAAATCATCGTGCGCGTGTTGCCGTTCTGATAGCGATGCCCGTCCACCTCCAGCCACAGATTAAGCTGCTGCGGGTCGGCAATTTCATCGGCGGTGACCAGCCACGGGCCGATCGGGCCAAACGTGTCGCAGCCTTTGCCTTTGTCCCAGGTGCCGCCGCGTTCAAGCTGGTATTCCCGCTCGGAGATATCGTTAATCACACAGTAGCCCGCTACGTGACCCAGCGCGTCGTCCTCGCTGATGTAGCTGCCGCCTTTACCGATCACCACGCCCAGCTCCACTTCCCAGTCGGTTTTCACCGAGCCGCGCGGGATGCGTACCGCATCGTTTGGCCCGACGACCGAGCTGGTCCATTTGCTGAACACCACCGGCTCGGCGGGGATCGCCGCGCCGGTTTCCGCCGCGTGATCGGCGTAGTTGAGGCCGATGCAGATAAACTTGCCGATCCGCCCCACGCAGGCGCCAATCCGCGGCTCGCCGTCAATTTTCGGCAGGGTATGAACGGGCAAACGACGCAGTTTTTCCAGCGACTGCGGCAGCAGCACATCCCCGGCAATATCGTCCACATAGCCGGAGATATCACGCAGCGCGCCGGTTTCATCAACGAGGGCCGGGCGCTCCTGGCCGGGTTCACCAATACGAACTAATTTCATGCCGTGCTCCTTAATTAATTGCTCCAGCCGCCGTCAATAATCTGTGCGGTTCCGGTGGTGTAGGCGCTGGCGTCGGAGGCCAGATAGGCGGCCAGCGCGGCGATCTCTTCGGCGCTGCCGATGCGGCCAATCGGCTGACGAGCCACGAAGGCGCGGTAGACTTCCTCTTCACTTTTGCCTTCCGCCTGCGCCTGTGCGGCGATGCGCTGGCGCAGCGAAGGCGAATCCACGGTGCCCGGGCAGATAGCGTTACAGCGGATGCCGTCGCCGATAAAATCCGCTGCGACCGAGCGCGTCAGGCCAATCACCGCCGCCTTGGTGGTGCTGTAGGCAAAACGGTTGGCCACGCCCTTCACGCTGGAAGCCACCGACGACATGTTGATAATTGACCCTTTTTTCTGCGCCAGCATGGCCGGCAGAAATGCCTGGATCATATGGAACATCGCGGTAACGTTAAGATCCAATGCGAACTGCCACTCCTTCTCGCTGCACGCCAGCAGGCTGCCGCTGTGCACCACGCCCGCGCAGTTGAACAGCACGTCCAGCGTACCGATCTCCTCTGCCGCCCGGGCAATCGCCTGCCGGTCGGTCACGTCCAGCTGATACGGCGTAATGCCCGGCAGATCGTGCAGCGCGGAAAGCCGGATATCGCTGGCGATCACCTCGGCTCCGAGTTCGGCAAAATGCCGCGCGGTGGCCAGTCCGATCCCCTGCCCGGCGGCGGTAATCAGCACGCGTTTCCCCTGTAGGTTCATTGCAACTCCTTTGGTATAATGATCTAATGGTCAGGCCATTGAGGGTAAACGTTTCCCTCACGTTGAGGGTCGTAAAAATACCGAAATGGCCGCAGAAGAATTACTTTTTATTGACATTTATGTAACATTGGCAAGTGTGATGTTGCTTTTTTGTGCACGCAGTCACTTAAATTTAATTTTCAGGTAAGCGCGATATGCCGATAAAAAAGATGGAAAACCCAAGACTTTACAGGCAGATAGCTGATCAACTGATTAAGCTTATCGACAATAATGAATTTCCGCCCGGCAGCCGCCTTCCCGCCGAGCGTGAACTGGCCGAACAGCTGCAGGTCAGTCGGGCATCGGTCCGGGAGGCGCTGATCGCGCTGGAGGTCATTGGCCTGGTCGATGTGAAGGTCGGCAACGGCGTGATTGTCAAAGCCCGACGCAGCAATGCGGAGCCGGTGATGGCCGAGGCAGGCCGCGATCAGTGGCACGAGCCGGACGATGAGCTGGGGATTAATCTGGATTTCTCCACCGAGCTGCCGCCCTTCTCGCTGCTGCAGGCACGCCTGCTGATTGAGCCGGAAGCCGCCGCGCTGGCCGCGCTGCACGCCAGCGATGCCGAACGGGAGGCGATCCGCGCAGCTTATCAGCAGAACTGTGAAGACAACCGGGCGAATTCGCAAACTCACCCCGGCGACCGGTTATTCCATATCCGCATCGCTCAGGCCAGCGGCAATCCCGCCTATGGATTTATCATCGGCCACCTGCTGGGGCACCGCTACGGCAGCATGTTCCGCATGCTGCAGGCGCACTTTACCCCGAGTGACATGCCCAACGCGTCGGAGCATGAGCACCTGGCAATTCTGAGCGCGCTGGAGAAACGCGATGCGAAGGCGGCCAGGCAGGCGATGAAACGGCATATTGAGCGGGTCATCTCCACCTTTGAAGGGGTGCAGGAATAGGTAACCCGAACCAGAAATATTTCAACGCCTCAATGCATCGCAGGTCCGTCTTCCGCGGCACCGGCGGTTCTCAATGCCTGGAAAACCGCGACCTGAACAACTATACCTAAGCATGAAATTTTTATTCTGAAGTGGAGAGGTATGGGATATCTGGCGTGGACGGCAGCAGCGGGCGGCCTGTTACTTTTAATGTCGCTGTCATATGGCTGGATCAGCCGCGCGCCGATCCCGGTGTTCGGGCTTTACCTGCTGGTGGGCATCGGCTGCGGCCCCTGGGGGCTGAATATCGTCAACCTCGATATCGTGGAACACGCCTCCCTCACCAGTCGGATAACCGAGATCGCCATGGCGGCATCGCTGTTTATCACCGGCCTGAAAATACGCCTGCCGCTCTCCTCGCCCTACTGGAAAACGGGCATCCTGCTGGCGCTGCCGGGGATGCTGCTGACCATCGCCGGGATTATGGTTGCCGCCCACTATCTCACCGGCCTCTCCTGGCCGTTGTCACTGGCGCTGGCCGCGATTCTGGCCCCCACCGATCCGGTGCTGGCCAGCCTGGTTTCGATCAACGATGCGCGGGACGGCGATAGATTACGCATCGCCCTGTCCAGTGAAGCGGGCCTGAACGACGGCACGGCGCTGCCCTTTCTGATGCTGGCGCTGATCTGGTACCACGCCGGGGAAACGCCCGGAACGGAAGAATGGTTCACCTGGCTCTCCGTCGATCTGGTCTGGGCGCTGGCGGGAGGGCTACTGATTGGCTTTGCGCTGGGCCGGTTTATTGGCCTGATCGCCACCCGCTCCCGCCATGCGCAGGGGGATATGGCACCCAGTGATTTCGTTGCACTGGCGCTTATCTGCCTGAGTTTTTCACTGGCGATGTCACTCAGCGCATCCGGTTTTCTGGCCGCGTTTGCCGCGGGCATCGGCCTGCGCAGCGCGGAAATCAGCGTGCAGAAAAGACACGCTGACAAAGAGGAAGATATTCACGATTTTCCGGCGGAGATGCAGATTAACCCCCATACCCGCCACGGCATTGAGGAACGCACGCCGATTAAATCCGTCGGCCTGGTGATCGGTGATGCGCTCTCGTTTGGCGATACCGTCGAGCGGCTGCTGGCCGCCGGGCTGATTATCGTGCTGGGCGTAACGCTGTCCGGTCACTGGAATTCATCCGCCCTACTGCTGGCGCTGCTTATTTTTGTGGTGATCCGCCCGCTGGCGGTATTTTTAGTGACCTGGCGTTCCGGCAGCACGCTGCTGCATCGCGCCAGTCTCGGCTGGCTCGGCATTCGCGGCATCGGCAGCCTGAACTATATCGCCTACGCCTGGGTCCACGGTATGCAGGGCGCGGATGCCACGCGGGTCACCGATATCGCCCTGACCATCGTCACCGCCAGCGTGCTGGTGCACGGGATTTCGGTCACGCCGCTGATGGCGATGCTGCGGCGGAAAGAAGGCTGATGATTATCGCGTTCAATACTTCATTCTGAATGCTTCAGCCATTTTGCCAATCTTGTGCATATGGTTGTTATTTCTCGCCATTTTATGTGCTTCGGGCTTGAGAATGATAATCAGAAGATAACAGTCAGGCTCCATTGCACCCTGGCAGTAAACCAGATGAGCCCGATCGCTGGTTCGTTTGAACTGGCGGAGAAAACGAGGGAAATGCGCATCCGCATCGGCGAGATGGATATGCGCTACCCGCTCTGCTTTCACTAAGGGAGAGGTGGCCTCATCATCATACAATGCATCCCGACCAAACGTATCGGGCAGCACACCATCCTGTTTATAAACCTGAAAATCCGCGAGCAAATCATCCAGTTCTCGTTGACTTAATTGCTGGCGGATTAATGCAGATTTAAAAATCCTTATGCTTATTCCGTGAACTCAGTGAGATCCTTATCCGAGGCGCTGTCCAACAGTGCCTGCCCGCTATCGACAATATGGTTCAAGCGTTCAGCCGTGGGCCGAAAACGTGCGGTAATATGCGTTTTGCCCTGTTTCTCTTCTAACAGGTCGATTAGTGCTTCAAATACCCGAGCACTCACCATATAGCCCGCAGGCCGATTGTTAGACAGCACGGCAACCGGTTCGTCAATAAAGTATTTCGCCGGATTTTTTCTTAATTCTGTAATATTTATGGATTTTTCAGCAAGAATACGTTCCATAATCCACCTTTTAATGTGCTTAACAATACACAATATAATGCACATTATAGTAGACATCAATTTTGAACCGTACATGGTGCACGGAGTCACTTCAAATCATCTATGAATCCGCTTCATAACCTCTGCCCGCCTGACGCCATTATCTTATTCCGACGCTGAGCTACTCCGATGGCAACTCCCTGGCACACAGACTACCACCGCATGTGCCGGGTCGATTATTTATGATTTAACATCATAAACCCTAGCGAATTACCCCCTCTAATCATACCAATCACGTCGGAGTATGCTTTCCACTCACCACCGCTGAGGGATGACGTAATGCACAACGTAACACTGAACAACGGCATTGAGATGCCCCTGCTGGGCTTTGGCGTATTCCAGATGACGGACGCCGCAGAATGCGAGCGCGCCGTGATTGATGCGCTTGATGTTGGCTATCGCCTTATTGATACCGCCGCGTCCTATCAGAATGAAACCCAGGTGGGGAATGCCCTTAAACAGAGCGGCATCGCCCGCGACGAGCTGTTCGTTACCACCAAACTGTGGCTGCAGGACGCCAGCTATGAGGGCGCGAAAGCCCAGTTTGAACGCTCGCTGAATCGGCTGCAGCTGGACTATGTTGACCTCTATCTGATTCATCAGCCGTATGGCGACGTCCATGGCGCCTGGCGGGCGATGGAAGAGCTGCATCGGGCAGGGAAAATCCGGGCGATCGGCGTCAGCAACTTTCATCCGGACCGGCTTGCCGACCTGATTGCCTTTAACGCCATCGTGCCCGCCGTTAACCAGATTGAAGTTAATCCCTTCAACCAGCAGCTGCACCCGGTACCCTGGATGCAGAGCCGTGGGATCCAGCCTGAAGCCTGGGCGCCCTTTGCCGAAGGGCGAAACGGTCTGTTCCAGCATCCGCTGTTAACCGCCATCGGTGCGCAGTACGGCAAAAGCGTGGGCCAGGTTGTGCTGCGCTGGATCTTCCAGCGCGGGATCGTTTCGCTGGCCAAGACCGTCAGCAAGGCGCGGATGGCCGAGAATACAGACATCCTCGACTTCGCGCTCAGCCCGCAGGATATGCAGCAGATTACCGCGCTGGATACCGCCACCAGCGCCTTCTTCTCACACCGCGACCCGGCGAGAATTGAATGGCTGACCGGCCGTAAACTCGATGTTTAACATCCTGACAGATAAGGTGTTACGTGATGAAAAACGTTGCCTGGTCGTTCCGGGCTTGAAGTCTCCGCACTCGGTCTGGGCTGCATGGGCCTGAGCCAAATTCAGCAGGCACTGGCAACGGTAACCTGTTTTTTACGATAGTATGAAAATCTCACTGACCATAAAAGGAAATGCGGATGATTGTCCGGACATGGCACGGCTGCGTGCCGCTGAAACACGCGGAGGGTTTTGCTCGGCACCTTGAAAAAACCGGCGTGGAACATTCTAAAAGCGTGGAGGGTAACCGGGGCGCGCTGGTGCGCCGGGAAACACAGGCAGACTGGGAACATTTTTTTCTGGCGACATACTGGCAGGATCTTGCTGCGGTGAAAGCCTTTGCCGGTGATGATTACCACGTCGCCGTCACCTATCCGGACGATGAAGCCTTTGAGCTGCTGTCCGATCCCTACGTTTTCCAGCACGAAGTGGAAGGCGTAACGCCACTGTAATCAGGAAAGGATAACCCGATATGGCTTTAAAAACTTTACGAGAACACCTGTCGCTTTTTGGGAACGGGCAAAATCGAAGGACGTGCGATCGGCGGTAATCTGAATACGCTTGCCGACATCATGGGCAGCAGATGGATGCCGGAAATACAGTTACCTGTATAAATTTAAATCAGATCAGCACTTCCAGCCCATGCTTCTGGACCACTCTCAGTAATTTTAACGACAGTCCGCCGGGGCGTTTTACCCCACTTTCCCATTTTTGCACTGTGGAAACGCTGGTGTTCAGATATCTGGCGAAAACGGGCTGACTGACGTTAAACTTCTCACGAAGTGCTTTTATTTCAGTTGGTTGAAAGTTTTCAACTTCACTCAGACAGGTCTTATCAAAGCTGCGCATCGTTTCTGCAGGGATAGCATCCACGCTGAATAATCCTGCCGCTGCACTGTGGATTGCTTCGAATGCCGGGCTTTTAAATTTATTTTTCGTCGTCATGGCAAATCTCCACCAGTTCTTTGCTTACAATCAGTGCAAAAATTTTCTTATCAACAAGCGTTCCGTAGTGCCTCGCCAGTATTAGTAGAGCCAGTTGACCCACTGCCGTTTGCGGCTGCCGGTTAGTCAAGCCACGTTCGCCGCATCATAAGCCGCCTGCGCCGCCAGCACCGCCTCCATATTCTTCTCCGCCCAGTGCATCAGCACGGAGACGGTTTGTGTCAGCGTCTGCCCCAGCGGAGTGATGCTGTATTCCACCGTCACCGGCACGGTAGCGAACACCTGACGGGCGACCAGGCCGTCGCGCTCCAGCTTGCGTAAAGTCTGGGTTAACACCTTCTGCGAAATACCCTGCACGTCGCGGCGCAGGCTATTAAAGCGCACCGGGCCACTTTCCAGGCGGCCAAGAATCAGCAGCGCCCATTTATCGGCCAGCCTGGCCAGCACCTCGCGGGTGGGGCACTGATTGCTGTACACATTCCAGTCTAAATGCTCTTTATTCATATGCTTATTCTCTTCATGCAGGTTTCCTCTGGGAAACGTAGTAGCGATAAGGTGCCTTCTTTCGCGCTCACAATAACGCTGATATAACTTGCACGTAGTTTCTATTGGATACTAAGGCGCGAAAAATTGCAAAGCTGGCATACGCAGATGCGCTGAACGATATCGGTTGTGGATGAGGTTTCTGGTCAGGGCAATAACGCTCGCGGGCCGGATGGAATAACGATGGTTAATTAAGGGGATTTATCATGAGTATTGCGGTGGTTTATTTTTCGGGATACGGACACACCAAACTGGTGGCAGAGAAAGTGGCCGCGGGCGCGCAGGCAGAGCTGATTGCCGTCGATCAGAATGGTGATATCCCGGAAAGCGACTGGCAGAAACTGAACGAGGCCAAAGCGATTATCTTTGGCGCACCGACCTATATGGGCAGCGTGCCGTGGCAGTTCAAAAAGTTCGCCGATGCCTCGTCCAAAATCTGGTTCACCCGCGGCTGGCAGGACAAAATCTTTGCCGGTTTCAGCAACAGCGCCAGCCTGAACGGTGACAAGCAGGTTTCCCTGCAGTACCTGCAAACGCTGGCTTCGCAGCACGGCGGCATCTGGGTCAGCCTCGGCTTCCCGCCGGCCAATACCCTGGCATCAACCCGTGAGGACGTTAACAACCTCGGCGGCTCCGTGGGCCTGCTGGTGCAGTCCCCTTCCGACGCGGGCGCAGATAAGATTGCCTCCGGCGATCTGGAAACGGCCGTCAAATTCGGTGAGCGCGTGGCGTCTGTCGCCCAGCGCTTTAACTGAGATGCCGTGCCCCGCCGCGTTAAGCGGCGGGGCATTCTTCTCTCTTACCTGTTAAGGCTGGCTCAATGCTCCGCTTAGCACCAGCACCAGCACCAGCATCGCATTCAATCCCGCGACGTTTTTCTTTGCTACAACGTCTTCAGCGGCAGATAAATATCGGTTATCAGCTCGTGCTCCGGCACCTCATGCACAAAGTTCATATAGTGCATATACATCGGGAAATCGCGCAGCTCCTCGCCGCTGGCGGGCAGCCAGTCGCGATAAAGCTGCTGGGCCAGCCCGGTCAGCTCATCGTGCGATCCACAGTGGCGCAGCACCGCACAGCGCCCGCCGGGGATGAAGCCGTTCACCACGCCAAACGGGTTATCTTCCGGGATCGGCTCGATGACCGACCCGCAGATATGAAACTCAAATACCTGCGGCTCGGTGGTGGCCGGATCGTCCGGCGCAATACCGAACGTCTGGCTGGTCAGTACCGGCGACAGCCCGGTAGTTTTGCGCCACGCAATAAAGCGCGCCGCCGTTTCGTTAATACGCTCGTGCTGCCCTCGATGGGTCAGCATGGCGATCGGCGTTGCCGGAAATGTTTTAATTTCAACGGGCATTTTCTCTCTCCGTCTCAGGTTTAGCTGTGGCATGCGCTGGTGCCAGGTTACCCAGGCAGGCTGCAGGCGAAATTCACTCGGGGTCATGCCGAACATCTGCTTAAACGCCCGGCTGAACGACTCCGAATGCTGGAAGCCCGCATCCAGCGCTATCTCAGTGATTTTTTCCGCTGAGTTAAATGCAAGGCGGTACGAAGCATGTTTCAGCCGCATCAGCTGAATATATCGCCACGGAGTCACCCCACAGCAGGCGGTGAACTGCCGGTGAAAGTGATACGGCGAAAAATGCGCCACCGCGCTCAACTTTTCAAGCAGCAGCACATCGTCAAGATGGTGCTCAATATAGGCAAACACCCCGTCAAAGCGGCGGCGATATTCTTCGATTTTGTCGTCTGGCATCACATTCTCCTTGAGCAACCACTATTCCACAGCCAGCGGGCGGTCAGCCTGACGGATCTTGCTCACAATAAGCCGGGAATTGTTGCTGCTGAAGCTGCCACGCGGCCACTTCTTCCTCCAGCCAGGCATTGAACAGCGCCACCTCCGCCGGTTTCTCAGCGTGCAGTGGCGTAACCCGCCAGTAAGACCAGGGATAAGCCGCACTATAGCGGGTCACCTGCACCAGTTCGCCGCGCAGCAGCGCATCCTGCACCAGCGATCGCCGCTCCAGCGCAATACCCTGCCCGCGCCGCACGGCCTCCAGCACCAGATTAGAATCATTAATACACAGCCCCGCAGGCAGGATCTCACTGCCCAGCCCGGCACTGCTGCACCACTCTTTCCACGATTCCGACGAGAAGATAATCCGGCTCTCCGCCACTTCGCCCGGCGTGGCGGGCAGCCGCCCCCCGTTAAACGCGGGCGAAGCCACCACAATCAGCTCATCGCCAAACAGATACTGGCACTCCACGCCCGGCCAGTCGCCGTTGCCCATACGGATCGCAATATCGCTGGGGTGCTCCGCGAGATCGTTAACGGTCAGGCTCACCGTCAGACGCAGGGTAATGTGCGGATGCCGCTGTCGAAAGCGATCCAGCCTCGGCGTCAGCCAGTGGCTGCCAAACGACGGCACGGTGGCGATGGTCAGCACCGCCCGGCGCGGATTCACCTGCACCAGCCGGGTGGCTTCACCAATGCGGCCCAGGGCGTCGCGGATATGCAGCGCATACAGCCGCCCCTCTTCGTTTATTTGTAATCCACGCCCGTGACGGATAAACAGCTTCACGCCGATCAGATCTTCAAGCTGTTTGATCTGCTGGCTGATAGCCGAGTGCGTGACGCAAAGCTCTTTTGCCGCCCGGGTCACGCTGCCCAAGCGGGCGACGGCTTCAAGACTGCGTAAACTGGCCATCGGGGGAAAACCTGACATCGGTGACTCCTGCATTATCATCCGGCAACCGAGCTAAGTTAGCATGTGCCCCGCATTTTCAACAGGTTATCGCCCTGTCTCCCGCAGTGCTGTTGTTACCAAAACTGACCAGAGGCGTTAGAAACCACTGATTCTCGCCCGGGATGATTTGCGCTAAGTTAGGTGCAGACAAAATGGCCTGATTCTGGAGCGGTAATGAAACTGATTGGCATGATGGATTCCCCCTATGTGCGGCGCGTCGCCGTTTCTCTGACCCTGTACGGCATAGAATTTGAAAGCCAGCCGCTGTCGGTGTTCAGCACCTTTGACGCGTTTTCACAGCAGAATCCGGTGGTGAAAGCGCCGACGCTGGTGCTGGATGATGGCACCCTGCTGATGGACTCCACGCTTATTCTTAACTATTTCGAATCCGTTGCTGACGCCTCGCACACCCTGCTGCCGCAGCAGCCGCTGGCGCTGGCGGAAGATCTGCAGCTGCTCGGTTTCATTCTGGCCGCCAGCGAAAAAGCCGTACAGTACGTTTACGAACACCGGCTGCGCCCGGCGGAAAAGCAGCATCAGCCGTGGATTGAGCGAGTTACCCGGCAGCTGCTGGCCGCCTGCCGGGCGTGGGAGGGTGCGCTGGAAAGCCGTCCGCCTGGCGATAAAGCCGATCAGGTGGCGGTGAGCAGTACGGTGGTATGGACCTTTATTCAGCGGATGATCCCTGAGGTGGTGGCTGCCGCTGAATATCCCCTCATCCAGCGCGTCAGCGATCGCTTTGAAGCGCAGCCAGCGTTTCAGCGCTACCCTCACGGCTGATGCCGTTAACTGGCGATAAACCGTCGACGGCTGATTAACCGGTATGCAGCAGCGCGGCCAACCGCTGCTGCACCTCAGCACAGCCCGACAGGACCAGATTGCCGTTCAGCAGGCCGTTTTCCGCCAGGAACGCGTTGCTTCTGCCGCCCGCCTCGTTAATCAGCAGCATCCCGGCCAGCGCATCCCAGCTGTTCATATGCTCTTCGTAATAGGCATGCACCTGTCCGGCGGCAACGTGTGCCAGCATCAGCGCCCCCGCACCGAAGCGGCGATACTCGATACCGGCATTCAGCAGGACCTCAACGGTGCGGGCGTAGCTTTCCACCGGCGCGCGGCTGGAACGGCCCAGGCCAACGACCACCGCTTCCGCATCGGGTTCGCGCAGCCTGAGCCGTTTGTCATTCAGGAACGCGCCCTGACCGCGACAGGCAAAGAAAAACTCATCGCGATCCGGGGCATAAATAATGCCGATCTCCAGGGTGTTCTTACTGACGTAGGCCAGCGAGATGCACCAGTAATCCATGCCCAGAATAAAGTTCGTGGTGCCGTCAATCGGGTCGATGACCCAGATCCCCTGCTCTCCGCCCTGCAGGCCGCTCTCTTCGCCCAGAAAGCCGTCTTCAGGCCGGTGCGCCTGCAGCCAGCCCTTGATTTCCTCTTCCACAAACAGATCCGCATGAGAAACGAAATCCTGGCGGGCTTTTTTATCCACCTTCAGGCCCGCGTCGCGCAGCGCCTGCGCCTGCTTTCCCAGTTGCCGAATCAACGTACACAGTGACTGCTGCTGCTCTTCCGTCATGCCTTACCCTTATAGAATTGATGGCGACGTGCGCCGATGAATGAGTACCACCTTCACCCAGGTTGTGCGTGAAGGTCGCTGCGGATCGCCGGCCCGCTCCAGCAGGCAGGTTAAGGCCTGGCGGGCAATTTCAGCGACGTCCTGATGCAGCGTGGAGAGCTGATAGCTGTACTGCGCGGTCTGCGGCGTGTTATCAAAGCCGATCAGCTGAAAATCCTCCGGTGCCTGCCGGCCCTGCTGCTTCATGCCGTCGAGGAAACCCAGCGCCAGCTGCGCGTTGGCGCAAAAGACTCCCAGTGAGGAAGGCACCTGCCCGGCAGCAGCCTGCAGCCCGCCGTCATAGCCCTCTTCCGGCGCCATCAGGGGCAGCAGATCGCGTTCGGTATCAATCCCCAGGTCGACAAGCGCCAGCCTGAACGCTTCGCCGCGCATTCTGCCCGCCCAGGTGGAGTCCTGATTGTTCAGCCAGCCAAAGCGTCGACATCCGGCCCGATACAGCTGTTCCGCCGCCAGCACTGCGCCTGCGGCGTTATCCGAACAGACGTAGTCCACAAACGGGATATCCGGCTGGCGGTTAATGCCGACCACCGGGATCTGCTGTTCCACGCACTCATTGACCAGCGCCTCCGGCGGCTTGCCGGAGGTGACAATCACCCCGGAGACGCGGAACTGGGTGAAGCGGCGCAGCGTTTCCGCCAGATCCGCTTCGCTGCGGATTTCGGCCACCAGCGCCTGAAAGCCTCTGCGCTGAATTTCGCTCAGCAGCCCGTCCAGCAGGCTGCTGCGGAAGGGGTCGCCAATGCGTGAAACAATCACCCCGATCAGATGGCTGCGCCGCCGGTTCAGGCCCTGAGCCAGGAAATTCACCTGATAGCCCAGCTCTTCCGCCGCGCGCAGCACCCGCTCGCGGGCCTCCGGCGAGATGCTGCCGTTGTTGCTCAACGCGCGGGAAACCACCGCGCGCGAAACGCCGGCGAGGCGGGCAACATCCTGGGCGGTAACGCTCTGCTTACGTAACGACGATGTCAAAACGGCTTCCCTCGCAAAAAAGTTTTCGCCCTTAATTAAATTGTCACAATGACACGACAAAGTAGGCTCACATAATGTCGAGCCAACATTGCATTTTTTTTACACCGAGATGAACACGTGTTCACAGAGGCCAAAAAATGCCGGCAAACAGAGACTGCGGATACGGACATGAGTTATTTAAACATCTCCCGGCTGAAAATCAGCTACGGGGAAAAAGTGGTGCTGCATAATATTGACCTGGCCGTCGCGAAAGGGGAAATGATCGCCCTGCTCGGCCCCTCCGGCTGTGGGAAAACCACCTTATTAAACGCGCTGTGCGGTTTTATTAACGTAAATGCCGGCGATATTTCGATTGCCGGCAGAGATATTACCCACAGCGCGCCGGAACAGCGAAATATCACCATGGTATTTCAAAGCTATGCGCTCTGGCCGCATCTGACGGTGGCGAAAAATATCGGCTACGGTCTGAAATTACGCAAATGGCGGCGCGAAGATATCGATCGCCGGGTTGAAGAGCTGCTGCAAATCGTCAATCTGGTCGGTCTGGCAGAGATGAAAGTAACCGAGCTTTCCGGCGGCCAGCGGCAGCGCGTGGCGCTGGCCAGGGCGCTGGCCATTGAGCCGGACGTGCTGGTGCTGGACGAACCGTTATCCAATCTGGATGCCAAAGTCCGCCTTAACGTGCGTCACGAAATTAAATCGCTGCAAAAAAGGCTCGGCTTTACCTCATTAATTGTCACCCACGACCAGCAGGAAGCGCTGGTGATGGCCGACCGCATCGCCGTATTAAATCAGGGCCGCATTGAGCAAATCGGCACGCCGGAAGATATTTATCAGCGCCCTGCCACGCCATTCGTGGCCGATTTTATGGGTGCCGATAATCGTATTTCCAGCGTCGACATTCAACGCTGCCCGCAAATAACGCTGCATGCTTCAGCGGATTCTTTATTGCCGCCCGGTCAGCAGCAGATGATTTATTTCCGCAGCGCGGACGTGGGCATAGGGCAATTAACCGATAGCAGGCCGGACCAGGGTCTGATTATTGAAGGCACGGTGGAACAGAGTGCGTTTCTTGGCAACTTATATCGCCACAGCGTGCGCTGCAATAATCATCTGCTGCTGGCGGATGCCGGTGCCTGCTGGCAGGCAGGTTCGTCCGTCAGGCTGCACGTTCCGGCCACGGCTTTACATATTTTCGCTTCATCTCACGTTCGTTAAATCCATCGTTTTCATCCTGGGGAAAGAGCATGTTGATTAAAACCAAAGCGGCAGTCGTTGTGGCCCTGTTACTCAGCTACGGCGCACAGGCCGACACCATCCTGAACGTTGCCACCGCAGGCGATCAGAATATGGTGGATTATGTGAAAACCTGGCTGGGTCCGAAGTTTGAGGCCGCCCATCCGGGCGTCAAAGTACAGGTGGTGGGTACCGGCCCGGGCGACGCCGGATCGAACAAAATCATTGAAAAGCTGACCGCGCAGAAGGAAAGCGGCGCGAAAACCTGGGATATTGACGTCGCCGTGGTGCATCAGAAAGCCGGTGGCGAACTGGTGGAAAAAGGGCTGCTGGAGAAATATCGCCAGCAGATTAAAACCGGATCGATGGTCACCGCCGACAACGCGAAAAACGCGCTGGGCGTGAACGTGGACGGCTACGTGATGCCGATGTTTTTAAGCCAGACCGCCATCGCCTGGAACAGCGACACCGTGAAAACGCCACCGGCCTCCTACGATGAGCTGGTGGCCTGGGCGGCGAAAAACCCGCAGGCGTTCGGCTATAACGGCATTAAAAACGGCATGTCCGGGGTCAGCTTCGTCGCGGGCTGGATCTACGCCTACGGCACCGACGCGCAGCGTCTCTCCTCCCTGCCTTACGATAAAGGCGTGGAGAAAAACTGGGGAGAGGCCTGGCAGAAGCTGAAAGCCTTCAACAAGAACGTCACCTTTACGCCGGGCAACGCCGGTACGCTGGACATGCTGAGCCGTGGCGAAATCAGCATGGGTCCGGTATGGGTGGATATGTTCTACAGCTGGAAAGATCAGGGCAAACTGCCGCCGTCAATCAAACTCTCCCTGCTGGCACCGGGGATGCCGGGGCAGCCGATGTACTACGTCACCCCGGCAAAAGCGGCGCAGCCGCAGCTGGCGCGCGAGTTTATCGAGCTGGCCACCAGCCCGGAAATCCAGGCGGAAGGCATCGTGAAGCAGTTTAACTGGTATCCGGGCATTGATGCCGAGCACGTAAAACCGAAGCTGGATGCGGCCACGTGGCAGAAGCTGTTTGCCGAGATCTCGCCGCAGGCGCTGGCGGAATACGGTAAAAGCTTCCCCATCACGCCGTATTTCGACGATATCAAGGAAGGCTACGAGAGCCAGGTTTCTAACTGATTGACTTCTGATGCTCAGGTGCGGCCTGCCGCCCTGAGCTTTTTTACTTGCTGATGTCAGGTTTGCTATGCGTATTTCGCTGAACTATCTGCTGCTGGTCGCCCCGGCGGCGCTGATGATTGCCGTGCTGTTCCTTTATCCCCTCGGGTTTTCGCTGATTGCCGCCTTTACCCATGATGCGCAGGGATTCACCCTCGACCATTTCCATAAGGTTTACTCGCTCTACTCCAGCGATATTCTGTTTACGCTGATTATCGTGCTGATTTCCGTTGCGCTGCTGGCGCTGATTTCCATCACCCTGTCGGCGGTGATTACGCTTTCGCCCTGCCGCCCGATTGTGCGCACGCTGGCGTTTTTATACCGCCTGCCGCTGTTTATTCCCTTTATCGTTGCCGCGCAGATGATGCGTACCTTTCTGGCGAAAAACGGCCTGATGAATAACGCGCTGGTTTCCGCCGACCTGCTGACCCCGCTGGAAACCGTCTCCTGGCTGGGCTGGAAGGGCATTATTATTACCTTCGTCTGGAAGCAGCTGGCGTTTGCTACCCTGCTGATCTGCGGCGCCATGGCCGCGCTGGAGCAGTCGCAGATCCTGGCGGCCCGCAATCTGGGCGCTTCCCGCCCGCGTATTCTGTTCGACATTATTCTGCCGCAGGTGCTGCCGGCGATCGGCGTGGCGCTGGTGCTGTCGACCGTGACCATGATGTCGGTGCTTTCCGTACCGATGATGATCGGCACCGGCACGCCGACGATGATCACCGTCGATATGGCCTTCCGGGTGAATTCCTACGGTGACTACGCCGTAGCTAACGCGCTGGGCGTCGTGTCGCTACTGATTTGCGGCGCGCTTTCCTGGTTTTATCTGCGCCACAGTCTGCGCCAGAAAGGCGGTGAATCATGAGAGAGAATGTATTGAACAACGTCGCCACTCCGCTGAAGAAGCGGAGAAGATTCGGCCTCAGCCTGCCGCTGCAGACGCTGCTGCTGGTGTTTATGCTGCTGATTATGCTCGGCCCGCTGCTCAATTTACTGATCTGGACGGTGGCGGAAAGCTGGTTCTTCCCGCACAGCCTGCCCAGCAAGTGGGGGCTGAAATACTGGTATCAGGTGTTCAGCCCGTACAGCGATGTTTCGGGTTCACTGCTGACCAGCGTGTTGATTGCCGTACTGTCGGTGCTGGTGTGCCTGCTGATTTCCATTCCGGCGGGGTATGCGCTGTCGCGCCGGGCAATGCCGCTGCGGGTGGCGTTTATGCTGCTGTTCCTGATCCCGCAGGCGTTCCCGAACCTGACGGTATATATGAATATCGCGCGGCTGTTCTATCAGTGGGGGCTGAACGGGACAATTGCGGGCGTCGTGCTGGTGCACAGTATGCACGGGCTGATGTATTCGGTGTGGATCTGCGTGGCCGCCTTTGCCGCCGTCGATCCGCTGCTGGCCCGCGCCTCACGTAATCTCGGGGCCGGCCCCGTCTACACCTTCTGGCATATCGTGCTGCCGCAGGCGGCACCGGGGATTATCGCCGCCAGTATTTTTGTCTTCCTGGAGTCGCTGGATGAGTTCACCGGCACCTTCTTTGTCGGTGCGCCGGATATCACAACGCTGCCGCTGCTGCTGTTTAACGCCAGCATGTCGGGCAACTATCAGATATCGTCGATTACCGCGCTGATCCTGCTGGTGCCGTCGCTGCTGTTTATGCTGGTGATCCACAAGTTTATGCGGCCGGAAATGCTGTCGAAGATAGGAAAATAACGGCGGGATAAAACATCGCCCCGGCGGAATAATTTTCCGACCGGGGCGAAATGGCAAACGCTGAACGCTGAACGCTGAACGCTGAACGCTGAACGCTGAACGCTGTAGCAGCGTGTATTGGCTGCCGGGCACATGCAAGCCCGGCAGACAATTTTACTCTCTCCAGCCCAGACCCGGCGCAACGTGCTTAAGAATCGACTCAATTACGTGCACGTTATAGTTCACGCCCAGCTGGTTTGGCACGGTCAGCAGCAGCGTATCGGCTTCGGCAATCGCCTCATCCTTCTCCAGCAGTTTGATCAGCTTGTCCGGCTCGGCGGCATAGCTGCGGCCAAAGATCGCCCGGGTTTTCTCATCGAGATAGCCGACTTTATCGCCTTCCGCACCGCTGTTACCGAAGTAGGCACGGTCCATATCATTGACCAGCGCAAAGATGCTGCGGCTGACCGACACGCGCGGTTCGCGGGTGTGCCCCGCCGCCTTCCACGCTTCACGATAGGCGCGGATCTGCTTCGCCTGCTGGATATGGAACGGTTCGCCGGTTTCATCGTCCTTCAGCGTCGAGCTTTGCAGGTTCATGCCCAGCTTCGCCGCCCATACCGCCGTGGCGTTAGAGCCAGCGCCCCACCAGATGCGCTCGCGCAGCCCTTCAGCGTAAGGTTCCAGGCGCAGCAGCCCCGGCGGGTTCGGGAACATCGGCTGTGGGTTCGGCTTGCCGAAACCTTCACCGCGCAGCACATCCAGAAACTCTTCGGTATGGCGGCGGGCCATATCCGCTTCGGTTTCCCCTTCGCCAGGCTGGAAGCCAAAATAGCGCCAGCCGTCAACCACCTGCTCAGGGGAGCCACGGCTGATGCCCAGCTGCAGGCGTCCGCCGGAGATCAAATCGGCCGCACCGGCATCCTCCGCCATATACAGCGGGTTTTCATAGCGCATATCGATCACGCCGGTACCAATTTCAATTTTTTTGGTTTTGGCACCGACCGCCGCCAGCAGCGGGAACGGTGCGCTCAGCTGACGGGCAAAGTGATGCACGCGGAAGTAGGCACCGTCGGCACCCAGCTCTTCAGCCGCGACCGCCAGATCGATGGATTGCAGCAGCGCATCAGCCGCTGAACGGGTTCCGGACTGCGGTGACGGAGTCCAGTGGCCAAATGACAGAAATCCAATCTTTTTCATAATCGTTACCTTCCGCGTGAAATTTAAGATGCTGTATCAATGTATGGATTGATAATAAATCTCATGCAGCATGCAGCGCAAACCGTCATTTTTCGTCATCAACAACAAAAAATTTCAACAAGTGGGAAAATGCGTTGCCACTATTCCGGTTTCATCGCCAGGGAGGAAGGAAACACAGGAACAGAGCGCGGATTGCTGCAGACCGGTCGGCGGTCTTACTTTTGTAACAGCTCACGCAGGCGCGCACCAAGCGCGTTGAAATCCTGTTGATGAGCATCAGGAAAACGACTGGTTGCCGTTTCCAGGTTATGCATGAAGGCGGCCTCGCAGGTGGCATCATCGTTTCGACAGGCCGACTCGTTCCTTTCTTCGTTATCTTTATAACTTGAAGCGTAAACAATGAACGTCTTCAATAACGGTCGAACTTTAATATTGGCAATATTTTCAACAGAGATGGTTTTCGCTTTCAGCAACGGATTGCCAATGAGATTGAGAGTAAAAGTCTTAAATACTTCTGGCCGGAAAACCGTCGATGTCAGAAAGCACTTGCTCATTGACGGTATCCCCAGCGTATAGGTACCCACCTGACAAATGGCATCAATACTGTCGCCTTTAGCCAGCTCCAGATAGACCGGATCGTTTTTATCGATCTGCAGATGGATCCCTTCAAGAATACGGCTCCGCGAATCAGGATCCACGGCAACGATATAGCCATTGCCAAAAGCATTCTCATTGATGGCGTTAATCTCACCTTTAATGCGAATGCTGTGATTGGTGTACTTTTTCTTCGCGGCCAGCTCGTTGCGCTCGTAGGCGGCGCTGATATCACTGGGTTTCAGCGGACCGATAAAGTAGGCATCAAAAGCGGAAGGCTTATCGTGTTTAAACAGCTCCGCCTCAAAGCGGGCAGCCTGCAGCATATAGTTATCGAATGCATCGTTGTTACGGGGTTTGAGAAAGTCCGATTCATCTGCACTGGCATAACCCGAACAGATTAGCAGCAACGGCAAAGCTAACGTCTTAAACATGGTGTCGTCCCGGAAGGTAAGGTCAATAAACGGCGTGTTCTTTTTAGAATTAAATAAGGCCCGTACAGTCCTGTACGGGCCTTTATATACTGCCTGAAAAAATTACTTCAGACGATAAGCAACAACGCTGTCACCCTGCAGGGTACCCAGCGAACCGTGGCCACCCGCCGCGATAACCACGTACTGCTTGTTATCGCTGCCCATATAGGTCGCCGGCGTTGCCTGGCCACCGGCCGGCAGCTCGGTCTGCCACAGCAGTTCACCGGTGTTGATGTCGTAGGCGCGGAAGAAGTTATCCGCCGTTGCGCCGTGGAACACCACATCACCCGCGGTGATCAGCGGACCACCGTGTGCCACCATGCCCATCGGGAAGCCAATTGGGAAGCGGCCCGGGAGGAAGCTGGTGTTCAGGTTTTTGGTGGTACCCACGCGGCGCAGCCATTCGGTTTTGCCGGTCGTCAGATCCACACCCACCATGCGGCCCCACGGTGGCGCAATACACGGAATACCCAGGCTGGAAGAGAGCTGCTGGATATGGATAGCGTAGTCACCCTGGAAGTTTTCGTTCCAGTACGGCGTACCGTCTTTAGTGAACAGGCGCTTATCGGCCGTTTCCGAAGTACGTTTGATCAGATTGTACTTATACGCCAGGCGCACCGGCGAGGCGATAAGGATCTGGCGCTCAGGATCGACCGCCACGGAACCCCAGTTGAACACGCCGATATTGCCCGGGAAGACAATCGAACCGGCTTCGGTGGCTGGCGTCCATGGGTTGCCGTCATAGCGCAGCGATTTGAAGTCAATGCGGCAGGCCATCTGGTCAAACGGCGTCAGGCCCCACATGGCTTTTTCGGTCAGCGGGTCCGGGATGAAGTTCAGTTTTGACACCGGCTGAGTGGCAGAGAACTTCTCACCCGGCACGCCGCCTTCCGTAGACACATCCACCTGATTAATCGGATAAACCGGCTGGCCGGTCAGGCGATTAAGGACAAACAGGTTGCCGGTTTTGGTCGGCAGGATCACCACAGGCTGTTTCTGGCCCTGATAGTCGATATCCAGCAGCGAAGGCTGAGACGGGTTATCGCGGTCCCAGAGATCGTGTTTGGAAGACTGGAAGCGCCATTTGAACGCACCGGTTTTCAGGTCCAGCGCCACCAGAGTGTCGCGGAACTTCTCGGTATTGCTGTCGGCATTACGCTCAATACCCAGCTCATCCGGGGATGCGTTACCGAACGGCACATACACCAGACCGTTTTTCAGGTCGGCGCTCAGCGTGCCCCAGGCCACCGGCGTATCCTGCGGATAGGTACCGTCGGCCGCAATCGGCTGCGTCAGCTCCGGGTTAGCCGGATCGAAGTTCCACACCAGGCGACCGGTCATCACGTCATACGCACGGATCACGCCTGACGGGTTGCCGCTGTTGTAGCCGTTATCCATGACGGAGCCGCCCACAATCACCAGGTTACCCGCCACCAGCGGTGCAGCCGTCTGCATCAGCGCGTGCGGACGGATGGTCCCCATATTGGCACGCAGATCCACCACGCCGCCGTTGCCGAAGTCGGCACACAGCTTGCCGGTATCCGCATCCAGCGCCACCAGACGTGCGTCGGTCGTGGCGTTGAAAATACGTTTACGGCAGATAGCCGGGCTGGCTGCGGTCGTATCGGCCTGCGCCGCGGAGCCATCGTAATAGCTCACGCCACGACAGGTCTGATGCTGCTGCAGATAAGACGGATCTTTCGCCGGCTGATATTTCCACTTCAGCTCGCCCGTTTCCGGGTTCAGCGCGTGAACTTCGTTGTGTGGCGTACAGAGGTAGAGCGCACCGTTGACCTTCAGCGGCGTGGCTTCGAAGGTGTATTCGCTGGCGTCCTGAGCCGGATCGCGCAGGTCACCGGTGTGATAGGTCCAGGCCACGTCCAGTTTATTCACGTTATCTTTAGTGATCTGGTTTAACTGGGAGAAACGCAGGCCGTCGGAAGTGCCGCCGTAGGCTGACCAGTCATTTTTCGCCAGTTCAGTCTGCACCGGTTTACGCTCGTTGGTGATGTCACCCGCTTTCGGTAGCGGATCGTAGAACATCATGCCGACGACCAGCGCCACAATCAGGATCAGCGTCGTGCCAAGGAACGGATGGAAACCGCGCGCCTGGCTGCCCTTCTGGGCTTTATAAAGTGGACGAACGACCCACGGCATCGCCAGCCACAGACCAATCAGGCCAATGATGTCGCCACGCGGGATCCACTGCCACTTATCAAAGCCAACTTCAAAGATCATCCACGCCAGGACGATCCACATCAGTACGGCATAAATAGACAGTGCGATTTTTTTGTTTAAAAACAGCGTTACTGCGGTCAGCAACAGTCCCAGCGCCATAATGACGTAGAACGGCGTTCCCCCGACCATCAGCAACTGACTTCCCATGTACAGCATGGCGATCCCTACAATCGCGATGACTATACTGGTTAGCTTATTAACCATGATAATCCCTCAATGTGTTGCGAAAATACTGAATAAGATTTACGTAGAATTACAGTAAACACACATTAATTTAACTAAAAAAATAAGATAACAAAACAATTTAATTTTAGTAATACAGCTAAACCATCCCGCAGCGAAAGCATTCTACTCAAATTTGCAGATTTAAATCCCGCCTGAACTGTTAATTTTGGAATATAGCTCCAGGTAAATACCTGAAAATTGCACCCTTTGCATCCGTGCTGCGAGCTTCCTCGATTATTAACAATTTATGTCAAAACGTACGCGAAAACGCGTCCCCCTCTCCTTTACCCTTCTTCAGGAACATTATTTCTACAGACCGCTTGAAAGTACGACAAATAACGTACAAAATAGGATACTCAACGATGAGACTCAGGGACGTAAAACGGCGGGCAATATGCTGCCTCCTCGACGGCGCAGAGTTAAACAGCAGGAGAACGATCAATGAAGATTGTGAAAGAAGGCGATACACGGAGCGTCCTGTGCCACCACTGCGGGAAATCAACGGCGACTTATCTGCTGCGCGACGTTGACTTCAGCGATCGCAGCGGTTCGGTAAAGAATATTCTTGCTGCCGTTTGCAACGGCTGTCAGCAGGTCGTTTCTGTCCCGGCGCAGTGCACGCCGCAGATTAAACAGGCATTCGATCAAAGTCGGCAGCCGCTGGAGGTCCGCGTTCCTGCGCACTTTCTGGATATTCTTAACGTCGCGACGCAAAAGATCGATGATTCACTGAGCGAGGAGTTCAGCAAGACGCTGATCCTTTACTATCTGCATGCGCTGGCCAGTGGCCGCTATACTCAGGATGAATTGAAATCACTGTTAAGCAGCGAACTGGCACAGGCCAAAGCGTCAAAACGCCTGTCGATGAAAATCAGCCAGCGGCAAATGGCAGAACTGACTGCCCTGATGCAGCAGCAGAATCTCAGCAAAATATCGGACGTGGTGAAAGCCGTGATCCTGAAAATCAATCAGGATCTGGTGCAGGGTAAAAACCTCAGCGGCCTTGCGGAACTGCGCAACGTGGCCGCGGCATTTTGCTGAAAAAACACGAGGCCGGAAAGTGTGTCGAACTGATATCACTCGCTGCCCCGCTGCTTTATTTCACTGCAGATCTCCAGATGGGTGTGCTGGCTGGCTGACTTTTCTGCAACCCGCAACACCATGCCAAAATACTACGCACCGCCGCGCCACGCTGTCAGCGGCGGCAGCTCCAGGCTGCTGCGGAAGTCCGCGCCGCGATAGTCCTCATCCAGCAGGCGTCTTTTACGCAGCTCCGGCAGCAGGCCGTTAAGCAGCAGATCCTGCTGGTCCGGCTGCCCCAGACCGTGCAGTGAAATCACATCCAGCACCCCGGCGCGATAGCGCTCCTCAATGGCATCGGCCAGCGATTCCGGCGTTCCGGCGACAAACCAGTGCCCGGTTTCTTCGGCAGCAATAATCAGCTGGCGCAGGGTCTGCCCTTCTCGGGCGAAGCGGGTGAAAATCTCCGCCCGTCCGCGACGCCGGTTAACGCTGGTCAGATCGGGCAGCAGATGCGACGGAATCGCTTCATCCAGCGGCAGATCCTGCAGATCGACGTTGCCGCCGAGCATATCCGCCAGTCGCAGTCGCCCGCGCTGATAGTCGATGCGCTGGTGCTTTTCCTCCAGCCTGCGCGCCACATCCGCCGGGCTTTCACCGATGATTGAATGGAATGAGTTCATAATCAGCGGTGCCGTAAGTCGTTCAAAACCCTGCGCCCGCTGGCGGACATCGCTGACAAAGGCCTGCGCGGCGGACAGCGTCGGCTGCGAGGTATAAATGACCTCGGCATAGCGCGCGCCCAGCGTGATGCCCGCTTCGGACTGACCGGCCTGAAACTGCACCGGTCGGCCCTGCGGCGGCGGCGGTACGTTCAGCGGCCCGGCCACCTGGAAGACATCGCCGCGATAGTTCGCCGGATGCAGCCTGGTGTGATCGACCTTTGCACCGCCGCTGGCCAGCCGGCTGACGGCAGCGGGATCGTTGGCGCCGAACAGTGCGTTAATCACTTCAATAAATTCGGTCGCCCGCGCGTAACGGTTTTCCGGCGAGGGCAGTTCACCGCCGCCAAAATTTTCCTCGCCGACCGACGAGGTGACCGCGTTCCAGCCCGCACGACCGCCGCTGATGTGGTCAAGGGTGCCAATCAGTCGGGCGAGGTTATAAGGGTGCTGAAAAGTGGTGGTCACCGTGGCAATCAGGCCGATCTGCCGTGTTACCTGGCTTAACGCCGCCAGCACCACAATCGGATCCTGGCTACCGGTGATCCCCGCCAGTCCGGCGGGATCGCTCTGAAGCAGATCGGCGGTAAACAGCCCGGTGATTTTCTCGCGCTCGGCTATTTTTGCCAGCGCCACGGCGCGATCGATGCCGTAAGTCACCGGCCTATCGCCCGCGGCATAAATGGCACTGCTCGCCCCCACCAGGGTTTTTAAACGTCTTCTCTCTCCACCCGCCACCGTTATCCCCTCATTTTTCATCCCGTTCAGAGGGTTAAAACATAGCGGCATGGCATTTTAGCGCCACCAAGAAAAATGAATGTCGATGGGCAAAAATCAGCTAAAGGTGAGCTATCCCCGCAGGGATTTTGGCGAAATGCCATATTTTTTGCGGAAGGCGACGGAAAAATGCGCCGGGGTGTAACCCACGCTGTACGCGGCCGTCGACACGCTCATCTCACCTTCGGTGAGCATCCGCCACGCCGTCTCCAGACGCAGATTTTGCAGATATTCGAAGACGCTTTCACCGAACTGACGGCGGAAACCCACGGTCAGCTTGCGCGTGTTAAACCCCACGCTCAGGGCCAGTTCGGCCAGCGACGGCGGATTGAGCATCCGATCCGCAAGCAGCGAACGCGCCAGATGCAGCTTGTCGATATCCCCGCTGGAGAGGCGCAGCGCGCCGGACTCCCGCTGCGGTCGCGAAGTCAGCGTATCCAGCGCATGGGCAACGATTTCCAGCGCCTTACCGGACAGGAACAGCGCTCTGGACAGCCCCTGCATCGGGCAGGTCGCCACCTGGGCATGCAGCGACTTGATGGTGGCAGACGCATCCAGCACCAGCAGGCGCGGACCGCTGAATCGCCGGAGCTGGAAAGAGTCCTCCAGCTGCTGCTGAAACTCGCTGTCGATATGGCTGGCGACGGCGGCAGGCGTCAAAGCGACGGTGGTGTAATCCAGCTGGCGGCCGGGTTCAAACCGCTGACGGCTCTCCCCTTCCTGCTGATTCCACACCGCGCAGACGCAGGGACCGGTAATATGCTGCCTGCCGGAGCCGGGCAGATCGCACAGTAGCTCACCGCGATCGACAACGATCAGCTTCAGCCCCGGGACCAGCTGCTCCTGAAGCCATTCGTCTTTATCGGGCCGCAGCGAACCGCTGCTCATGGCAATGGTGCCATCAAACATGGCGTGGTTAGCAGGCAAAGGAAGCGCGCTACCGGAGGCGCTGTCGCTAAACTTGTTCATGTCGCTGTCCGTTAGTTCCGGCGGTTTTGCGCCGGGCGTGGCAATCACCGGATGAAATCGATTCTCATTCTCACATTACCAGTCTCACCGCCTGCCGTCCACCTCGGGACGAAAGTCTCTTTTCGTTAACCTTATAATTACAATGGCTTTATCCGACGTATCCCTGTTAAAAAATCGAAAGAAATAGTCGCGCCAGCGAAAGCCTCCGCCGTTGCCGAAAATCTCCCGCCAGTGAGAATAGTCAGCGCTTATTTCACAGTAAAAGCCGGGGAGGCTCTGGTGTCCGACCATAATAAACATAAATTATCGACAATCGCCGCGTGCGTGGCGCTTGCCACCTTAAGCATCGCGACATCCGTGCGGGCGCAGCAGCCCGGCGAAGAACAGACCCTGACGGTCACCGCCGATGACAGCGCAAAACCGACTGAAGGCTATGTGGCAAAGCAGAGCAGCACCGGCAGCCGCACCAACAGCTCGGTGGTGGCTACGCCGCAGTCGCTGAGCGTGATCGGTCGCGACGAGCTGACCGACCGGAATGTGCAGACCACCACCGAGGCGCTGCGCTACACGCCGGGCGTCTTTACCTCTACGACCGCGATCAACTCACGCTTTGACTACTTCAGCATCCGCGGCTTTGACGCCACGCTGAACGGTTCGCTGCTGGACGGCCTGCGGTCGACCACCGCGCAATCCTACGTCCGCTATCAGCCGTATGGGCTGGAAAGCATCGATGTGCTGCGCGGCCCGGCAGGGTTTATGTACGGCAGTGGTTCGCCGGGCGGCGTGGTGAATGCCGTCAGCAAGCGCCCGACCGAAGAGGCACGCCGCGAAGTGGGTGTTCAGGTTGGCAACCACGGCCGCTATCAGGGGCAGTTTGACGTCTCCGGTCCGCTGACCGATGACAAAACCGTACTCTACCGCGTGGTGGGCGTGGGCCGCGACAGCAATACCCAGTTTAACAACGTGCCGGACGACACGATGTATCTGGCGCCGTCGCTGACCTGGCAGCCCAACACCGATACGTCGCTGACGCTGCTCTCCTCATTCAGCCGCGACACCTTTGGTCCGCCGCGCAGCTACACGCCAATTAACGGTACGCTGCTGAGCAACCCCAACGGTAAAATTCCGCGTAATCAGTATCTGGACGGCAGCAACCTCGACAACCACATCACCCAGTTTAACGTCGGCTACGAGCTGGATCACCGCTTCGATAATATCTGGTCGGCGCACTCCGCCGCGCGCTACAGCTATACCGATCTGCTGACCCAGACCTATTCCGGCGCCGGTCTGGCGGCGGATATGCGCACGCTGAAACGTAACGCCTATGAGTTTGGCATTGTCGGTAAAATTCTGGCGACGGATAACAACCTTAAGGCCGAGTGGGATGCCGGCCCGGTGCGGGGCACATCCGTGGTGGGCGTGTCCTATCGCCGCACCGGCGAGGATTACTACCTGAACTACGGCGCCGCGCCGTCAATTGACATCTACAGCCCGACCTACGGCGGCCGCTTCACCACGCCGGCAACCACGTTTAGCAGCACCTATCAGACCGCCGATGAAACCGGGGTTTACCTGGGCAATACGCTGGCGCTGGCCGAACGGCTGATGCTCGACCTCTCCGCCCGCGAGGACTGGGCATCGGTCCATACCGCTAACCGGGTGAGCAACACCAGTACCGATCAAAACGATCACCACTTCACCTGGCGTGCCGGACTGACGTGGCTGACCGATGTTGGCGTGGCACCGTACGTCAGCTACACCACCTCGTTCGCGCCGGTGCTGGGTACGAATCTTTACGGCGAAAGCTATAAACCGACCACCGGCAAGCAGATTGAGGCCGGGGTAAAATACCAGCCGGAAAGCGTCGACGGCCTGTTTACCCTCGCCTGGTTCGATCTGGAGCAGAACAACGTCTCGACAACGGACCCGGATAACGCCCTGAACACCGTCCAGACCGGGCAGGTGACATCAAAAGGCATCGAGGCCTCCGCCAGCGTCAATATCACCCCGGCGTTTAAAGCCATCGCCAGCTACACGTGGAACGATCTGGAAACCACCAAAACCAGTACCGCCAGCGCGCTGGGTAAAACCCCGACCGGCCTGCCGGAGCAGATGGCATCGCTGTGGGGCGACTACAGCATTCAGCAGGGCCCGCTGGCCAGCCTCGGCATTGGCGCGGGCGTGCGCTACGTCGGCAAAACCTGGGCGGATTCCGCCAACACCATCCGCGTACCGTCCTACACCGTGGTGGATGCCGCCGTGCACTACGATCTCGGCCAGCTGAGCAGCTCGCTGAAGGGCGTCAGCGCGGCGGTCAACGTCAACAACCTGTTCGATAAAGACTATTACACCACCTGCTCTTCCACCTCGTGCAATCAGGGCACTGACCGCACGATCGTGGGCAGCGTCAGCTACCGCTGGTAAGGATATAAAATGATGATCACACTTCGGGCAGGCTCCGCTGCCCGCGGTACGTTTAACGTACTGCTGATGATTTTACTGCTTGCCGCCTGCGCGCTGTTCGCGACCGCCCGCGCCGCTGAAAGCAGCAGCGTGACGGTGACCGATATGCTTAACCGCACCGTGACCCTGCCCGCGCCGGCGAAGCGCATCGTGCTGGCCGAAAGCCGCCACATTATGACGCTGGCGCTGCTGGATAAAGACCCGCTCTCCCGCGTCGTCGCCTGGGGTACCGACCTGCAACGCTACTCGCCCTCAACCTGGCAGGCGCTGAAGCAGCGCTTCCCGCAGGCGGCGTCGATCCCGGAAATCGGCGATCTCAACAGCGGCACGTTCTCAATGGAGGCGGCGATTGCGGCAAAACCGGATCTGGTGGTGTTTACGCTGTATGGCCCCATTCCTGACGGCCTGAGCAAGCTGGACGCCGCCCACGTGCCCTACGTATTTGTTGATTTCTTCCGCCATCCGCTGACCAAAACCGTGCCGAGCATGCGCATGCTGGGCAAACTGACCGGCCATGAACAGCAGGCAGAGGCCTTTATCGCCTTTTACCAACAGCATATGGACGACGTGGCGAAACGGGTGGCGAAAGAGCCGACGCGACCTGGGGTGTTCTTCCACCTCAATCCCGGCGGCGAAGAGTGCTGCTTTACCTCCGGCAAGGGCAATATGAGTGATTTTATTGCCGTCGCGGGAGGGGAAAACCTCGGCGTGAAGACGCTGAATCAGGCCATCGGCAGGCTGAATCTGGAATACGTGCTGGCGCAGAAGCCGGACTTTTACCTGGCCGGTGGCGGTTCCAGCGTCAGCCGCAAGGGGCTGAACGTCGGGCCGGGCGTTTCCGCCGCTGAGAGCGCTCGTTCGCTGAAGGCAATTGTGTCCAGTCCGTCGCTCGCCAGCCTGTCGGCTATCCGTAACCACCAGGGTGCGGGGATCTGGCTGTTCTTCTTCGATAATCCGCTGTTCTTTATCGGCGTGGAGGAGATGGCGAAAATGCTGCATCCGGCGGCCTTTGCCGACGTTGACCCGGCAAAAACCTTTGATGAACTCAACCAGCGCTTCCTCGCCTTCCCGCTGCAGGGCTCATTCTGGACCACGCTGAACGGCCAGGAGTAATCATGAAAAAGCCAGTTGCCGGTCTGACTGGCCCTTTACTGCCTTCCCTGCTGCAAAACGGGGTCATTCATCTGCTGATCGTAGCCTGCTACGGCGCGCAGGCGTGGCTGACTGCCGATGCGCTATGCCTGCTGATGCAGCAGGGGCTGGCCGCCGACATCACCCCGCCGCTGGTGATGATGGCGGCCATCATTCTGCTGCGGGCGCTGCTGCTGTGGCTGAGTGAATATACCGCCCAGCGCATTGCCCTGGCCTGCAAGGTAAATCTGCGCGAGCGGCTGCTGAACCAGCTGGTGCGCTTTGGCCCCGGCCTCACGCTGCTGCATCCCGGCAGCGATATTCAGGGCGCGGTCAACGGCGGCGTGGAGGCGCTGGAAGGCTATTATAGCCGCTATCTTCCCGCCCTGTTCAGCGCGCTGTTCGGCTGTAGCCTGATCGTCCTGATGCTGGCCGTCGTCGACTGGCCCTCTGCCCTGCTGCTGGGAATTTTCACCCTCGCCTTTCCCCTGATCGACGGGCTGTGGATGCGCTGGCAGATGCCGAAAGCCAGCGGCGTTTTCACCGCCATGGGAGCCTTTGCCGCCCAGCTGCTGGATGCGCTACAGGGTCTGCTGACGCTGAAGGCGTTCGGAGCGGCAGCGGCATGGCGTGAACGGCTCGCGGCTCGCGCGTCCGACCTGCGTCAGGCATCCATGGCGACGCTGAAGGTGATCCTGATGCGCGGCGGCATCACCCGGCTGGTCAGCCTGAGCGGCATCGCGCTGGTGCTGGTGTTCAATGCCTGGCGCGTGGTGCATCACGATTTACTGCCGTTTGTCCTGCTGCTGACGCTGTTCCTCACCCGGGAAGCGTTTCGCCCGCTTATCCGGCTGGAAAACGCTTTTCACACCGCCTGGGCGGCGGGCGGCGCTGTTGGCCCGATCAACGACCTGCTGACGCTGACCGCGCCGGTTGCCGAGCCGGCAAACCCACAGGCCAGCCCGCTGCGTCATGATATCCGCATCGATCGCCTCAGCTTTCGCTATCCGCAGGGCAACCTGGCGCTGTCGGACGTGTCGCTGACGGTCGCCGAGGGCCAGTTCGTGGCGCTGGTGGGTCCTTCCGGCGCGGGTAAATCCACCCTCGTCACCCTGCTGCTGCGCTGCTTCGATGCCGAACAGGGCAGCATCCACATCGGCGGCGTCGATATCCGCCAGCTGTCGCTGCAGGCGCTGCGCGAGACGATCGGGGTGGTTTCTCAGGAGGTGTTTCTGTTCCACGGCACGCTGGCTGACAATCTGCGGATCGCCAGGCCGGATGCCAGCGATGATGAGCTTGCCGAGGCCGCCGCCGCCGCCCAGCTTAGCGAGTTGATTGCCGGACTGCCGCTCGGCATGGCGACGCCGGTTGGCGAACGCGGCGCGAACCTCTCCGGCGGGCAGCGACAGCGGGTGGCTATCGCCCGGGCGCTGCTGAAGGACGCCCCCATTCTCATTCTTGATGAAGCGACATCCGGCCTGGATGCCGCCAGCGAGCGGGCGCTTCGCAAGGCGCTGGCCGCACTGCGCAGGCGACGCACGACGATCGCCATCGCCCACCGGCTGGAGACCATTCAGGATGCCGATCGGATCCTGGTCTTCGACCACGGCGAGCTGGTGGAACAGGGAAATCATCATCAACTCAGCGCTGCCGGCGGCCGCTACGCGCAGCTGATGGCGGCACAGGGAGAAGCACCATGAAAGCGCACACCGACGGCGGCATCGCCGGGCTGGTGCACATGGTGCGCGGCCAGTATCGGCTGCTGGCGATGGCGGTCACCGCCGGCGTGCTGGCTCAGGGGGGAACGCTGGCCTGCATGGCGCTCAGCGCCCGGATCGTCGGTCTCGCCCTGGCAGGGGAAGCGACCTTACTGCCCGCAGCCTGCGGCTGGCTGGGCCTGCTGGTACTGTGCACTGCCGCCGTCCGCTGGTGGCAGGCATGGGTGTCCCACGATCTGGCCTTTGCGCTGATCGAGAAGCTGCAAATGGCGATTTACGACGGGCTGGAGCGTTCCGCACCGGGGACCGCTGACGGCCAGCGGTTGGGCGATCTGGCGACCGTTGCCAGCGCCGACGCCGAGCTGATGGAGCGTTTTTACGCCCATACGCTGGCGGACTACGTCGGGGCGATTGTGGTGCCGCTGGCGGCACTGCTGCTGCTCTGGCAGCTGGATCCCCGGCTGGCAGGCGTACTGCTGCCGTTTCTGCTGCTGGTGGCGACCGTGCCGGTCTGGCTGGCGCGCCGTGCTGCTTTGCAGGGGCAGGAGGTGAAGAACGAACAGGGACAGCTGAATGCCGATACCGTGGAGTTTATCCACGGCCAGCGCGAACTGGCGGCGTTTGGTCAGGCGACGGGCTATGTTCAGCGGTTAATACAGCGCACCCGCAGCCTGGGGCGGATGCAGCAGCGCTACGGCTCCCGCAGCGGGCTGGAGTTTGCGGCGGTGGATGCGTTAAGCGCGGCGGCGGTGCTGGCGCTGATCGCCGCCGCCAGCACGCTGCTGCACGCGGGCAGCCTCTCACCGCTGTGGCTGCCGCTGGTTCTGGTGCTCGGCGTGGGCGCGCTGCTGCCGATTGTTGACGTCACGCAGACCGCCAGCCAGCTTGGCGAACTGCGGGCCGGCGCGGCCAGGATTATGCGGATTATCGATTATCCCGCAAGGGTGAACGATAGCGGCAGCGCCCCGCTGCCCGAGCGCCACGATCTGACTTTCTCTGCGGTACGCTTCGGCTACGCCGCGCAGCGCCCGGTTATACGGGAGCTGTCGGCGACGATTCGGTCCGGTGAAATAGTGGCGCTGGCGGGGCGTTCCGGCGCGGGCAAAAGCACCCTCGCTCATCTGCTGCTGCGCTTCTACGAGGTGGAAAGCGGGGGAATAACCGTGGGCGGCGTCGATATCCGCTCGCTGCCGCTGGCCGCCCTGCGCCAGCTCATCAGCTGGGTGCCGCAGGAGGTGTATCTGTTTCACGGCACCGTCGCCGACAATATTCGCCTGGGTCGCCCCGACGCCAGCCCGCAGCAGATCGAAGAGGCCGCGCGGATGGCGCAGGCGCACGATTTTATCAGCGCCCTGCCCGGCGGCTACCGCAGCGCGTGCGGTGAACGCGGCAACCGCTTTTCCGGCGGCCAGCGGCAGCGCATCGCCATTGCGCGCGCGCTGCTTACCGGCGCGCCCGTTTTGATCCTCGACGAGGCTTCCGCCAGCCTGGATAACGAGAACGAGCGGGCATTTCACCGGGCGCTGGGCCGCCTGCGGGAGCAGCGTACCATTCTGCTGATCGCTCATCGCCCGGCCACCCTGCGCCAGGCAGACCGGATATTGCTGCTGGAAAACGGGGAGATTGTTGAAAACGGCAGCCATGACGATCTGATGACCGCCGGCGGGAAATACGCCGCGCTGATAAAAAAGGTTGCCGCTGACTGACCCTCACAGGCATCATGCTGCCCTCCGTTGCGGCGCGCCCGGTGCGCCGCTTGTCGTCTTGCCGAAGATCCACCATGACCAATCGCTTTTTCCCGACCGCCGTCGGGCTGTATCTGAATTATCTGGTTCACGGTATGGGCGTGCTGCTGATCACCCTGAACATGCCGCATCTTGAGCAGCAGTGGCATACCGATGCCGCGGGCGTATCTGTGGTGATTGCCTCGCTGGGGTTTGGCCGCCTGATGGTGCTGTTTGTTTCCGGGATGCTTTCCGACAGGTTTGGCCGCAAGCCCTTTATTTTGCTCGGCATTCTCTGCTATCTGGGCTTTTTCTTCGGCATCGTTTCGGCGCAGAGCGTGCTCACTGCCTTTGCCTTCGGCCTGCTGGCCGGGGTGGCCAACAGCTTCCTGGATGCCGGCACCTACCCGGCGCTGATGGAGGCGTTCCCCCGTTCTCCCGGCACGGCCACCATTCTGATTAAGGCCTTTGTCTCTGCGGGCCAGTTCCTGCTGCCGTTTATTATCTGGGGGCTGATGCTGAGCCACAGCTGGTTCGGCTGGTCGTTTATGGTTGCCGCCGCCATTATGTTGATTAACGGGATCTGCCTGCTCCGGCGGCCGTTCCCCGCCCACCAGCCGCCGCAGCCGGCCACCCCCGACGGCAAAAGTCTGATGCCGGAGGATAAGCGGGCGCTGACGGATATTATCTGCTTCACCCTGTTTGGCTATATCTCGATGGCGACCTTCTACCTGGTCAGCCAGTGGCTGGCGCAGTACGCGGAGTTTGTGATTCTGATGCCCTACGCCGCGTCCATTCAGCTGCTCAGCATCTACACCCTCGGGTCGCTGAGCGGCGTGTTTATCACCGCGCTGCTGGTCAACCGGCTGGTAAACTCTCTGCTTCTGCTGCGTATTTACACCTTTATTTCCCTGCTGGCGCTGCTGTCGATCAGCCTTTATCCCAGCGCGCGGATCATCGCACTCTTCGCCTTTGTCATCGGCTTTTCGGCGGCGGGCGGCGTGGTGCAGCTGGGGCTGACGGTGATGGCGATGAAGTTCCCACAGGCCAAGGGCAAAGCCACCGGGATTTACTACAGCGCGGGCAGCCTGGCGACCTTCACCATTCCGCTGATCACCGCCCGCCTGTCGCAGCACAGCATTGCCAGCATCATGTGGTTTGACGTTGGGATGGCCGGTGCGGGATTTGCGCTGACTCTGCTGATCGGCGGGCGACGAAAGAAACGAGCCGACCATCAGGAACATGAGACAACTTTTATCACGCAGCCCATTCAACGTCAGCAGCGCTAAGCCCGGCGTCAAATGCGTTAACGGTTCTGTTTGTCAGCTTCTTCGCTCGCCCCGCCATCTTAAGCGCGTGGTTTCCAATGCAAAAAAAAGGGCGAAGATAACTTCGCCCTTTTTCAGTCAGTCTGCCTGGTTAACAGGCGGCGCGTGGTTAGCGCACAATCAGACCCAACAGGATACCGACCGCACCGAAGTCAGAGTCGCTGAAAGTGGTGTTCGCCAGGCCGATGCTGCCCAGTACCGGCAGCAGGAACACCGGAATAAAGGTAATCAGCAGGCCGTTGGTGAAGGCACCGAGGATCGCACCACGGCGGCCACCGGTGGCGTTACCGAACACGCCCGCGGCGGCACCCACGAAGAAGTGCGGCACCACGCCCGGAATAATCACCGTCATGTTCAGCGCGTACAGCAGGAACATGCCCAGCACCCCGGCCACGAAGCTGCTCAGGAAGCCAACCAGCACTGCGTTAGGCGCGTAAGGGAAGACCACCGGGCAGTCGAGCGCCGGTTTGGCGTTCGGCACCAGCTTGTCGGAGATGCCTTTAAACGCCGGAACGATCTCGGCAATCACCATACGCACGCCCTGCAGGACGATATACACGCCGGCGGCGAAGGTAATCGACTGCATCAGGGAGAACATAAACCAGTTTTTGCCGCCAGCGTTCATCTCTTTCACGGCTGACGGACCAGCCACCAGACAGGTGAAAATAAAGATAAAGAACATGGTGAAGGCAATGGCGACCGGGGTATCGCGCAGGAACAGCAGGCTTTTCGGTACCTGCATATCCTCGGTGGACTTCTCTTTATTACCAAACTTGCTGCCGATAAACGCGGACAGCAGCTGGGAGATGGAGGAGAAGTGACCAAAGGCAACATCGTCCGAACCGGTGACTTTCTTCATATATGGATGAATAATCGCCGGGAAGAACACCATCGAAACGCCCACCACCAGCGAACCGACCGCAATCAGGCTGGCACCGCGCATCCCGGCGGTAGACAGGATCACCGCGACCATCATCGACATAAACAGCGTGTGGTGACCGGTCAGGAAGATATATTTCCACGGCGTGAAGCGGGCAATCGCAATGTTAATCACCATGGCGAAGAACATAATCATCGCCATCTCGGTCCCGAAGCTCTTCTGCGCCACGGCGACAATCGCTTCGTTATTCGGCACCACGCCCGGAATACCGAAGGCGTGATGGAAGATGGCCGCGAAGTCGCCCAGCGAGGAAACAATCAGCCCGGCACCGGCGCCAAGGATCAGGAAGCCCATCACGGTTTTCACCGTTCCCTTGATCACTTCAGTTGCGGGTTTCTTCTGTGCAACCAGACCAATCAGCGCAATCAGGCCAACCAGTATTGACGGCTCGGAGAGCACGTCACTCATTAAGAAACGGAAGAATTCCATTTTGGCTCCTGATTATAACGCGCCGAGTTCCGACAGCGCGGCAGAGATACGCTCTTTCATTGCCGCTTTGTCTACCATGTTTTGCAGGGAGACGATTTTGCCGCCCACCTGCTGCGCAATCAGCTGCTCAGCAATATCGCTGGTGCCGACGAAGATATCGCTGGCGGTGCCTTTTGCCGAACCCAGGTCAACGTGATCGACTTCCGCCGCAACGCCCAGATCTTTGACAATATTTTTAATGCTCATTTCCATCATCAGGCTGGTGCCCAGGCCATTGCCGCATACCACGGTAATTTTCATATGTTGTTCCTCTGGTCGTTTAATAACGTGAAATAATGGATAAAATCTGTTCAACGCTGGTGGCCGCCATCAGCGCGTCGGTATCTTCCGGGGTGTCAAACAGCCCGGCCAGCGCGGTGATAATGCCGATATGGCTGTTGCTGTCCGTTGCAGCCAGCACGAACAGCAGCTTCACCGGGTCGTTGCCTTCGGAATCGAAGTTAACGCCTGCCTGCACCAGCGTCAGGCTGATGCCGAGTTTATTGGCGCCCTCTTCCGGGCGGGCGTGCGGCATGGCAATGCCGGGGCCGACCACATAGTACGGGCCAATCGCTTCGTGCGAACGGTAGATGGCCTCAACATAGCGGGCTTCGATCGTGCCGTTGTCACGTAATGGCTGGCAGGACAGCGCAACTGCGTGACGCCAGTCTTCACAGGCTGGTACAATCTGCACCACGTCAGCCGTCAGGAGTTCTTTTAACATTTACAGGTCACCTCTCTCTTTTCGCCCGAGCAGAGTAGTGCCGAGCCACCTAGAATAATGTGACAGAGATCTAAAAAGTTAACGCTAACTGTTACAGCTATCAGTAACTGTGATCGGCATATCATTTGCTGGTTAACCAGTTGTTGTCTTTAAACCGGAACGGCACACTGTCCGCTGGGTAAATCATTGCGCGGCAGGGTCGCGTAACAGAGCGTTCAGGAGAACCAGGATGCGAAAGCGTCGTAGTAGTGGTCGCGTGACGCTACAGGATGTTGCTGACTATGTTGGCGTTGGCGTGATGACGGTGTCGCGGGTGATGCGCACGCCGGAGCTGGTGTCAGACAAAGTCCGCAGTGAAGTTGAAAAAGCCGCCCGCGCGCTGGGCTATGAAGCCAGTGCCCCCGCCGCCGAGCTGAGCGCCGGCCCGGCGCAGCGGGTAACGCTGCAGGATGTCGCCCGCCGTGCCGGGGTCGGCCAGATGACCGCCTCGCGCGCGCTGCGCGACCCGTCGCAGGTATCAGAAGCCTCGCTGAAGAAAGTGGAACAGGCGGTGCGCGAACTGGGCTACGTGCCGAATCAGGCCGCCGCCGCGCTGGCCTCCCAGCAGCTGCATACCGTGGCGGTGCTCTATCCCTTCCAGCACGATCGCGCCAGCACTCGCTTTGTGCAGGCGCTGCAGCACACCCTCAGCAATCAGCCGTTTCAGCTGATCATGGCCTGCCATGAATACCACCAGTACGGCGAAACGCCGCTGGTAGAAAAACTGCTGCAGCACCGCCCGTCCGCGATGGTGCTGTTTGCCGCCCAGCTGTCGCCGAAAACCTGCGACATGCTCGAATCTTCGGAAGTGGTGACGGTCAACGTCTGCGGAGCCGGGCAGTTCTCCGCCGACCTGACGCTGAATATCGCCTTCAGCGATGCCGCCGAGCGGCTGACCCGCACGCTGCTGGAAAAAGGCTATCGCCGCATTGCCTTTATCGGCGCACAGACCGATAACCGCCTGCACAAACAGCAGCTGAACGGCTGGCACAGGGCGATGCTGGCGCACTATCAGAATGCCGACCTGATGATCACCGTTCCGGATGCGCCCAGCCTGCAGCTTGGCCGCTTTGCGCTGGGCCAGCTGTTGCAGAACCAGCCGGATCTGGATGCCATCATCTGCAGCCACGAGGAGATCGCCATCGGCGTGCTCGCCGAATGCCAGCGGCGGCTGCTGAAGGTGCCTTACGATATGGCGGTGGCCTGCCTGGACGGTTCAACCGACTGCGATCACACCTTCCCGGCGCTGACCTCAATGCGGCTGAACTATGAAAAACTCGGTCAGCAGGTTGGCCAGCGGCTGATGGCGATGCTTGACGATGCGCCACAGCCGCTGGAAGAGCAGATCAAATTCGCCTTCGAACCGGGTGCCAGCAGCTGAGTTCGATAAATAATTCCTGCATCTCCTTTTTTTGTCGCGATCTTGAGTTAGGCTGTTGGCAATATCGGGAAACGATGTAAGGAGATTGAATGACTTATTCTCAGAACCAGTCGCTGTCGGTCGCCGACGCGCTGGACAGGCTGGAAGCACAGTACGATGCCGCGGTCAGCGCCCTGCGCGATGCCATCACCGCCTTTATCGCCGACGGCAGCCTGCCGGACGCCGCCGCCCGCGCCGCCGGGCTGTTTGTTTATCCCCAGCTGCGCGTCAGCTGGGACGGCGTGGCCCCCAGCCAGCGCCTGACCCGTGCCTTTGGCCGCTTTACCCGTGCCGGATGCTACAGCACCACCGTCACCCGCCCGGCCCTGCTGCGCCACTATCTGAGCGAACAACTGGAGCTGCTGAGCAGCGAGTACAGCGTGACAATTGAGGTGCTGCCGTCGCAGCAGGAGATCCCCTTCCCTTACGTGATTGACGGTTCAGGCCTGGCGCTGGACCGCAGCATGAGCGCGGGCATTGCTCAGCACTTCCCGACCACCGAGCTGTCGCAGATTGGCGATGAAAACGCCGACGGGCTGCTGGCCGAAGGCGAAACCTTCCCGCTGTCGCACTTCGACGCGCTGCGCACCGATTTCTCTCTGGCACGCCTGCGCCACTACACCGGCACGCCGGTAGAGGATTTCCAGCCCTACGTGCTGTTTACCAACTACACCCGCTATGTCGATGAGTTCGTGCTGTGGGCCTGCGAGCAGATTGCCGATCCCGACTCTCCGTATCAGGCGCTGTCCTGCGCGGGTGGTATCACTATCACTCATGCTACGCAGCATCCGGAGCAGACGGTCACCGACCTGGCGTGGAAGAAGCACCAGATGCCGGCCTGGCATCTGATCGCCAAAAACGGCCAGGGGATCACCCTGGTGAATATCGGCGTGGGTCCGTCGAATGCCAAAACCATTTGCGATCACCTGGCGGTGCTGCGCCCGCATGCCTGGCTGATGATTGGCCACTGCGGCGGGCTGCGTGAGAGCCAGACCATCGGCGATTACGTGCTGGCGCACGCCTATCTGCGCGACGATCACGTGCTGGACGCGGTGCTGCCGCCGGATATCCCCATCCCGAGCATCGCCGAAGTGCAGCGCGCACTGTATGACGCCACCAAACTGGTCAGCGGCATGCCGGGCGAAGAGGTCAAGCAGCGGCTGCGTACCGGTACGGTGGTCACCACCGACGATCGCAACTGGGAGCTGCGCTATTCGGCCTCCGCGCTGCGCTTTAACCTCAGCCGCGCGGTGGCGGTGGATATGGAGAGCGCGACCATCGCCGCGCAGGGGTATCGCTTCCGCGTACCTTACGGCACGCTGCTGTGCGTTTCCGATAAGCCGCTGCACGGCGAGATCAAGCTGCCGGGCCAGGCCAACCGCTTCTATGAAGGGGCGATTTCCGAGCATCTGCAGATTGGCATTCGCGCCATCGACCTGCTGCGCGCCGAGGGCGATCGCCTGCACTCACGCAAGCTGCGCACCTTTAACGAACCACCGTTCCGCTAAGCGTTAGCCTGGCCTCCGCCGGGTGTGGTTGAAGGCTGGAGAGTGAAACACGCTCTTCAGCCTTCATCACTTTTTTCCTTAGCCTACACGTTACACCTGTAACGGTGCACCTGTTACACCCGTCCACTGCGTTACACCCCCATCGCCACAACAGCATTTTTAACATCATGAATTTTATGATTTTTATATGACATAAATTTTCTGGCACGACTTTCGCATTCTCCAGCGCGAGTACCTGCTCCGGCCATAGTGACACGACGGGCGATGGACAGGTTTAAAGCCAATCTCAGGGGAATAACTATGAAAGCAGCACGTTGGTATCAGGCTCGCGACATCCGTATTGATGACATTGAGGAACCGACGGTTTCCGCAGGGAAGGTAAAAATCAAAGTCGCGTGGACCGGGATCTGCGGCAGCGATCTGCACGAATATCTTGCTGGCCCGATTTTTGTGCCGGTAGACAAGCCACATAAAATCAGTGGCGATATCGCACCTATCGTGATGGGCCATGAATTTTCGGGTGAAGTGGTGGAAGTGGGCAGCGGCGTCACCAAATTCAAAGCCGGTGACCGCGTAGTGGTTGAGCCGATCCTCTCCTGCCAGGAGTGCGAAGCCTGCCGCGAAGGCAAATATAACCTGTGTGGCGATCTGGGCTTCCACGGTCTGTCCGGCGGCGGCGGCGGTTTCTCCTCCTTCACCGTGGTGGCCGAGCATATGGTTCACCGTATGCCTGACTCCCTTTCTTACGAGCAGGGTGCACTGGTAGAGCCTGCGGCGGTTGCGCTGCACGCGGTGCGCATGAGCAAGCTGAAAGCCGGTGATAAAGCGGTGGTATTTGGCGCAGGTCCGATTGGTCTGCTGGTGATCGAAGCGCTGCGCGCAGCTGGTGCAGCCGAGATTTACGTGGTTGAGCTGTCGCCGCAGCGTTCTGAGAAAGCCCGCGAGCTGGGCGCACGTCTGGTTATCGACCCGAGCAAAGAAGATGCGGTTGCACGTATTCGCGAGCTGACCAACGGCGGCGTTGACGTGTCGTTCGAAGTGACCGGCGTGCCGGTGGTGCTGAAGCAATGTATCGACAGCACCCGCTACGAAGGTGAAACCATTATTGTGTCTATCTGGGAAGGCGAAGCGTCATTCCATCCGAACAAGGTGGTGCTGGCCGAGCGTAACATTAAAGGCATTATCGCCTACCGTCATATTTTCCCGGCGGTGATGGATCTGATGACGCAGGGTTATTTCCAGGCGGATAAGCTGGTGACTAAGCGTATTGATTTGGCCGATCTGGTTGATGAAGGTTTTGATGCGCTGGTGAAAGAGAAGCAGCAGGTTAAGATTCTGGTGCGTCCACCGCAGTAAGTTTTTGTTAGTCCACCGGTTGGTGGGTTGAAGAGCTGATAAAGCCACTGTCATTACGACGGTGGCTTTTTTTTGCGGGGAGGCTGCGGGTCGGGATGCGGTCTGTGCGGCCAGCGGCGTGTGGAATTCGTGGTAGCACTGCGGATTGGGATGCAGTCCGTGCGGCCGGCGGCCGGTCCTCGCGCCACGCGTTGCGTGGTGCCTTCGACTACAGCATCCGGCCGGTCGGACCGGCGAAGACGGTACATCCTTGTACCGACTCCGCCTGATGCCAGCGTCCTGCTGGCATCTCCTGGCCTGCTGCTTTCGCCTCAGCGCTGCGGATTACCCGCCTGCCGCACGGACTGCATCCCTTTTGGCAAACTGCTCGCTGTTTTAAGGACGCAGATCGGATGTTCTCTTGCAATGGCAGTAATCATGGAGGTAACGGAGGTAATTATTTTTTATTTCAATATATTGCATCATTTAAAAGCTTTGTTTTGGCCTGAAATTTCAATACGCAACTGCATTTATTCCCGCCACAAATATATTCAGGCAATTACACAAATTGATGTACAGACTCAAAACTGATGGATGCTTTCTCGAAGGAATAAGGCAGAGTAGCTAACTCAGAGAAGAAACCTCGGGCTTCGCACATCCCGACCATCCGCAATCATCCATTAGCAGACAACAGCGCCATCAAAGCGCAGACCAGTGGGTCCCGCGATCGGGCAATTCGCAGCGCTGTACGTAGAAAGGAAGCCAGGATTCACCCGCATGGACGCGGGGGAAAGTCACAGCCGGGCCAGGACGGCCCGTCTGTGGCGGTCCGACAGGCTGACGCACGAAGTGAAGGCACCACGCAGCGCGTGGCGCGAGGACCGGCCGATTGCGGGACCCACCGGTCAGCGCATCCCCCGATCCGCCAGCGAACTCAGCGAACCACCGAACCAGCGAACCAGCGAACCAGCGAACCAGCGAAAGATTACGACCTCTATCGCTGTCGCGGAACACCCGCGCGCCCAATCGCCGACAGCAGCGCATCCACCATCTCCTCCCGCAAATACATATCCGCATCCGACAACATCTGCGCCACACTCACCGTCTTCGACGCCTGATAAAAACGCCCGCTGCCCAGCGCCGCCTCAAAACGATTGGCATACTGATGCGCCTGCGCTAAATCCGCATCCACCAGCAGCACCGCATGCGCCAGCACCACATGACAGCGCGGCCCGTCGGCGGGCTGATTCGCCACCGACTGCCAGTACTGCGCCGTACCGGCAATTTTGCGCGCCAACCCGCCTTCACCGCAGGCCAGATTGTACCGCCCGTCGCAAAACGACCCTTCGACCGCCTGCCACCCCGTCGGCACCCCCAGATCCCGCAGCGCATCGCTCAGCATGTCGCAAAGGTGTTCGTACACCCCCTCCGCCGCCTCGCCCAGCGTCCGCCACATCGGATAGGCCAGGCTGATATTGATAATCCCCGGCCCCTGCGGCACCAGACCGCCGCCGGACTTGCGCAAAAACACCGGGCAGCCGGCATCGGCAAACTGCGCCCTTACCTCGTCCAGCCCGGCAAAGCGCTTATAGCTGCCCGGCACCACCAGCGACTGCGGCGAATGCCACAGCAGCGCCACCGCTTCACCGGCTGCGGCACACGCATATAAACCGGCTTCGGCCTGCGTCGGATCGGCGCAGAACATCAGCCGGGGAGAAAGCAGAGAAAACGAGCCGCCGCGATCGGCGGCCGGGAAAGCATCCTTCATCTGGTACCTTTATTCACTACCCGTATGCTGTTGTAACAGCCGGTTCACCTCCGCCGCTTTCTCCATCTGCGGCATATGCCCGGCCCCGCGAATCCGCTCGACCCGACTGCCCTCCGGGGCATTATCGGCATGGCGCGCAGGGATAATCGCATCGTCCTCACCCCAGATCAGCAGCAGCGGCACGCCGCCGTTCAGCCGCTGCCCCGGCTGTGCAGACTGCTTCCCGCCCGCGAACAGGCTGTCCTGCAGCTGTTGCAGACAGTCACCGACGCCATCAAGCCGTTTATATTTAAGCAAATCATCCAGCATCTGGCGACTGACTAATTCCCTGTCGGCAAACAGCAGCTCGACCACCGGCTTAAGATCGCGGCGCGACTGGGCATCAATAAAGCCCTGGGTATAGGCTTCATTCACCTCTTCACCGAAGCCGCCGCTGCCGATCAGCGATAAAGAACGCACGCGCTGGGGCGCATCCAGCGCCAGCTGCGCGGCGATGGCACCACCCAGCGAATGCCCCACCAGGTGCGCGGCGGGCAGATCCACCGCCTGCATAAAGTCAGCGACAAAGGCCGCCAGGTCGCTCAGGCCGCTGCCGGTCAGCCGGGTTTCCGTCTGCCCATGCGCAGGAAGATCCAGCGCCACCACCGTCGAATCCGGGAAGGCATCGAGATTGAACAGCCAGTTATTCAGATCGCCGCCGAAGCCGTGAATAAACAGTACCGCCTCATCGCCGTCGCCCTGGCGGATGTAGCGCACCCGCAGGCCGTTCACCTCGATAAAGCGATCGGCTGAAACCGTCTCCTCTTCATCCTCCTCCGCCGCCGGCACCACCCAGCCCGCAATAAACGCGTCGATCTGCGCATCGCTGACCGACTCCGGGGCCATCACCCCGAGCAGCGCTTTCACCGGCAGCACGTCGCCCTCTTCCGCCACCTTGCGCCGCAGAATGCCGGCATCCGTCGCCTCAACCGCGTTGGCGATTTTATCGGTTTCCACATTAAGAATCGGCATGCCGGTGACGATCTCATCGCCCTCCTCCACCAGCCACTCGTTCACCGTGCCTTCGCGCATCGACAGCCCCCACTTGGGCATCACCACCGGGGTGATTGTTGCTTCGCTCATCACTGTTTTCCTCTGTAGCCCAGGGTGCGTTTTACCGCCTCCATAATCCGCTCCGCGCTGGGGATGTAGCGATCCTCCAGCGAGGGCGAGAACGGCACCGGTGTATGCGGCGCGCAGACCATTTCGATGGGTGCCTTCAGCGCGCTGAACGCCTGCTGGCACACCAGTGCCGAAATATCGGTGGCGATATTGCAGCGCGGATGCGCCTCATCGACCACCACCAGCCGCCCGGTGTTCTCCACGGTTTCAATTACCGTCTCCACGTCCAGCGGCGACAGCGAACGCAGGTCCACCACCTCCACATCGATGCCCTGTTTCGCCAGTTGCTGCGCCGCATCCAGCGCGCGGTGCACCATCAGGCCATAGGTGATAATCGACACGTCGCTACCGTCGCGCACGATGCTGGCCTCGCCAAACGGAATGGCGTAGGGTTTTTCCGGCACGTCGCCTTCCAGGCCGTACAGGTTTTTATGCTCGCAGAAGATCACCGGATCGTTATCGCGGATCGCCTGAATCAGCATGCCTTTGGTGTCATACGGCGTGCTCGGGCAGACCACCTTCAGGCCGGGGATATGGGTAAAGATCGGCGTCAGCATCTGCGAGTGCTGGGCGGCGGCGCGGAATCCGGCCCCGACCATGGCGCGGATCACCACCGGCGTTTCGGCCTTGCCGCCGAACATATAGCGGAATTTGGCGGCCTGGTTGAAGATCTGGTCAAAGCAGACGCCCATAAAATCGATAAACATCAGCTCGGCGATCGGCCGCATGCCGCAGGCTGCCGCCCCCACCGCCGCCCCGACGTAGGCGGATTCCGACAGCGGCGTGTCCAGCAGGCGGTCGCCATGTTTGGCATACAGCCCTTTGGTCACGCCCAGCACGCCGCCCCAGGCATCTTTTTCACCGTCGCCGCCCATGCCGCCGACGATATCCTCACCCAGCATAATCACGCTCGGGTCACGGGCCATTTCCTGATCGATCGCTTCGTTGATCGCCATTTTCATACTTAATTTACGCGCCATGATCGCACCCTCAGTAACTTACATAGACATCGGATAACAGGTCGTCGGCATCCGGTTCCGGTGCCGCTTTCGCTTCCTGAACCGCCTGCTCAATCAGGGCGGCCACTTCGCTGTCGACGTCGTTGAACGCCGCGGCGCTGACCACGCCAGCGCCTTCCACCTGGGCGCGGAACAGCTTCAGGCAGTCCTGATTGGCGCGAATGTCTTCCAGCTCATCGCGCCCGCGATAGGTCTGCGCGTCGCCCTCAAAGTGGCCGTAAAAACGCACCATTTTGCACTCCAGCAGCGACGGACCGCCGCCCTCCCGCGCCCGGCGGATCAGCTCTCCGGCGGTTTCATACACCGCGAAGAAATCGGTACCGTCGACGGTGACGCCCGGCAGGCCAAACCCCGCCGCGCGGTCTACGTAGCTGTCTACCGCCGTGGCGTAGCTGCGTGAGGTGGCTTCCGCATAGCCGTTGTTTTCAATCACGAAGATCACCGGCAGGTTCCACACCGCCGCCAGGTTCAGGCTTTCCAGAAAGGTGCCCTGGTTGGCCGCGCCGTCCCCGGCGAAGGTGATGCCGATTTCGCCCTTGCCGCGAAACTTCGCCGCCAGCGCCGCGCCGCAGACCAGCGGAGCGCCCGCGCCGAGGATGCCGTTGGCCCCCATCATGCCCTTGCTGAGATCGGCGATGTGCATCGATCCCCCTTTGCCGTTACAGGCCCCCCCGGTTTTGCCGTAGATCTCCTTCATCATCGCAATCACGTCCACGCCTTTGGCGATGCAGTGACCGTGGCCGCGGTGGGTGCTGGCGATGCGGTCGCCGTCCCCCAGGTGCGAGAGGATACCGACGGCGGTGGCTTCCTCCCCGGCATAGAGGTGAACAAAGCCGGGGATATCACCGCGGGAAAAATCGACGTGCAGGCGCTCTTCGAAATCGCGGATAGTCCGCATGCGACGATAGACATTGAGCAGCTGCTCGGCGCTGAGCTGACTGCCCGGATTGCTTGCTTCTCTGGTGTTCATAGTGTTCTCCAGATGGTCGGGGGATACGCATCGCGGCCGTTCAGGCACCGTGACGCAGTAACTGGGCCTGGGCGGCATAGTGCAGGCAGGCGTTGATATCAAGCGAGCGGAAGGCGCGCTCGCGCAGGGAGATGATGACGCGCTGGGTCGGGTTAAAGCTCAGTTCACGTTCGCCGTCGACGGCGATCACCCCCTGGCGCAGCAGCGTCGGCTGCGGCACGCCGTGCTCAAGGGGCTGCCAGTGGGCAATATCGACTTCGCTGAGTACGCCGGGCGCGACGGGGGCCAGCAGACGGCAGCCGCCGGGGCCAAAGGTGATTTGCAGACCGCCGTTTTCGCGGCGGCCAACGGGCTGAAGCAGGCCACCGATGGCCGACAGCCCCACCGCCTGCGGTTCGGCAATGCTGAGAAACAGCTGGGAGAGTGAGCCGGTGCTCCATATCGATCGCGCACCGATAAACTGTTCGCCGGTGATAGCGGCGTCGACCAGCGCGATATCACGGCGCAGCGTTCCGTCGGCTTCGGTGATAACGATGTCGAGCCATTTGTTCCACACCAGCGCTTTTTCAACCGGGATGCGGCCGCTGGCGTAAAGCCCGAGCGCCAGGCCGAGCACCGTCGGTTCACGCATTTCCGGCCAGGCGTTATTGGTGCCGGTAGAGAGGCCGACGATGGGGACCTCGCCGCAGTGGCGGGCGACGGCGCGATGGGTGCCGTCGCCGCCCAGTACCACGATGGCGGCTGCGCCCGCCTGCTGCATCCATTTCGCGGCTTCAAAGCTGTCCTGCACGGTGGCGGTGACCGGGCCGGGGATCCAGTCCAGCTGCGGCAGTCGCCAGTCCGGACGCTGCGCCAGTTCACGCAGCAGCAGCGCCCGCAGCCCTTCGCGGTCGGGCATCATGCGGACTTCGCCGATACCGCAGGCGGCCAGCGAGGCCATCAGGCGCAGAAGCAGGTTGACGCGTTCGGACAGCGGCAGCGTACCGGCGTGGCCGACGACGCGGCGGATGTCGCGGGCGGATACCGGGTTAGCGATGATGCCGACCCAGGGGCGCGGCGCAGGGCTGTGTATCATTTGCGTCTCTCCATTATCAACTGGCAGAGATAACGCAAGGGTTGTGCCATATATGTAAAATAAAAGTTAAAACATTGTGTTTCAGGTGGTTATTAATACGGCGATGGTGTTCGGTGTCCGGGGAGTGTTACAGCTGTCACCTGTTCGCTGTGGGGGTGGATGGACAGGTGTAAAGTGGTGAGATGGGTTTGTTGCGGTGGGAGGTTTGTCGCGGAGGGATAGGAGCCTGGTTCCCAGCCCTGGCGGCGGCTGCCGGGCGGTCCTCGCGCCACGCGCTGCGTGGTTCCTTCGGTTTCAGCTGCTGGCCTGTCGGACCGGCGGTGACGCTACATCCCTGTACCGACCCCGCCTGACGCCAGCTTCCCTGCTGGCGTCTCCTGGCCAGCAGCTTCCACCTCAGCGCTGCGGATTGCCCTTCAGCCGCCGCCAGGGCTGTGCCCCTTCTGTCTTTCTTAATCGCTTCTCAAAGGCTGTTGATCTGAACACAGCTCAGCAGTCTCGGCGCGGACGGGGGCTGCCACGACGGGCAATCCACAGCGCTGAACGGAAAGAGGAAGCCAGGATGCGACCGCAGGACGCGGGCGCAAGGCTCGGTCGGCACACGGATGTGCCGTCTGAGCCGGTCCGACAGGCTGACGAACGCAGTGAGGGCACCACGCCACGCGTGGCGCGAGGACCAGCCAGCCGTGGCAGCCCCCGTCCGCGTAGTCACAAAGTCAGCAGCTCAGCAAGGATGACCTCACCCCTCATTCACCGGCGACTGGATCCCAAAACGCTGCATCCGGCGGTAAAGCGTCATACGACTGATCCCCATCTGCCGCGCCACCGCACTGTGATTCCAGCGCGCCGCACGCAGATACTGCACCAGCAGCTGCGCTTCAGGCGGTAACGCCGCATCGGCAAAAACGGCCTCCGTCGGCGGCGGCGCCACACCCGCAGAATGCGACGAAGGGGAAACATCGGCAACGCCCGCGGGATCGGAGAGTGCCACTGCAACCTGCAGCGGTGAGGCAGGCGTTGCCAGCTCCTCGGGCAAATCGCCAACCTCAATACGACCGCCGTCGCACACCGCTGCGGCATAATCCAGCGCGTTATTCAGCTCGCGCAGATTACCGGGCCAGCGGTGCTGATGCAGACGCCGACGCGCGGCGGCGCTCATCTCTACTCTGCCCGCCAGCAGCTTATCAATCAGCCAGTCGAGATCGCTGCGCTGACGCAGCGGCGGCAGCGTAATCCGTGCGCCCTGCAGACGATAAAACAGGTCGGTGCGAAAACGCCCCTCGGCCACCAGCCGATCCAGCGCGTGATGCGAAGCCGAAATCACCCGCACATCCACCGGCACCGGGCGGGTAGCCCCCACCGGCAGCACTTCCTGCTCGGCCAGCACCCGCAGCAGGCGGGTCTGCATCTCCAGCGGCATATCGCCGATTTCATCCAGGAACAGCGTGCCGCCGTCGGCCTCCTGAATCAGACCGCGCCGCCCCTTGCTGCCTGCGCCGGAGAAGCTGCCCGGCAGATGGCCGAACAGTTCGCTTTCAATCAGCGTCGCCGGAATCGCCGCGCAGTTCACCGCCACAAACGGCCGTTCGCGACGATCGCTCGCCTGATGAAACGCGCGGGCGAAGTACTCTTTGCCGCTGCCGGTTTCGCCGTGGATAACCAGATGCAGGGATGCCTGCAACAGCCGCGAGGCGCGCTGTAGCTGCTGATGCAGCGCGGCATCGCCGCCGTTGAGGGCCGCCAGCGACGCGGGTAACGCATCCGCACCCTTAGCGCGTCGCGGCGGGCAGCGGGTCGGCTGCACGGCGGTGACAAACAGCTTTTCGCCGCTGCGCGCGCGCTCCAGCGTTCCCTGCCGCCCGTTGGCGCTGGCCAGCCAGTCCGGCAGGCTGTCAATCGAGGTGTTGAACAGCTGCTCAATCGGCATGCCCAGCAGTGCGCTTTTGCTGGTCGGCGGCGGCGCAGCCATTCCCAGCTCCTTCTCCAGCATCCGCTGAGCGCGGTGGTTATGCCCCACCACATTGCCACCGGCATCAAAGGCAATCAGGAAGTCGGGGCTGACCTCGACAAACGGCGAGGCCGGGCTGAGCTTCAGCACCCAGTCGTTGCGGTGACGATGCTCAAACCAGGCGTTTTCAATCTGATGGGCGTACAGCTTGGCGATCTGCAGCGCCAACTGCTGGCTGGACTTCGGCTGCGGTGAACTGAGCGCCGAAATATCGAGGATCGCATTCAGCTGCCCCTGCGGATCGAACAGCGGCACGGCGGTGCAGGTCAGCGGAATATGCGTCGCATCAAAATGGTCCGCCTGATGTACGGTCAGCGCCCTGCCGGTCGCCAGCGCGGTCCCCACGGCGCAGGTTCCGGCACAGGCTTCGGTCCACTGCGCCCCGAGGAACAGCCCCGCCCGCCGCAGGCTGATTTCCGCATCGGCGCTCCCCAGATAGTCGACGGTAACGCCGCGCGCATCGGTCAGCAGCAGCACATAACCCGCAGCGGCAATCTGCTTGTACAGCACCGTCAGACCGTGGTGGGCGATATGGCGAAACTCTTCCATTTCCTGACGATATTCCCGCAGCTCGTGCCACGGAAGAATACGGGCCTCCTGCATGCGGCTGGGATCGAGTCCGTGATGCTCCACGCAGCGCTGCCAGGAGTCGCGGATCGCCCTGTCGTGCGGCCTGGCGGGCAGCAAAGGCGCGCTGTTGCTGATGCTGGCCATCACCGTGGCAATGTGTTCGCGCTGGCTCTGATTCACGGGTGTTTCTCCTGTAGCGGCACAGTCGGCCGGGGATAACCGCTGCTGAGGCGTGCGATATCATACACTGAATCGCTATGTCGGTGCAGGCCGGGGCCAGGCGAACCGTCACGGATAAGCAGTGATTTTTTATCAGATTAATGACCGGGGAGAGTTTTTCACCGCGTCAGGCGGCAATCTGTGATCGGCCGCAAAGCGCGGCCGTTTTATTTGCTCAAAAAGAGAGCTGGTGCGGGTTCGGTAACCGCTTCAGGGCTGCTGACCGGAGAGGCAGGCGTGCTGGCGATCTTCGGTAAACAGCGTCCAGCTCACCCGAGTTGCGCCGATGACGAAAATCGCCGTGGCCAGGGTGTTTTCTTCATCGGGATCGGCCGGGTCGCGCCGCAGGATCGGCAGGTCGGCGTGCTGCTCATCGTTAAGGATCGCCAGCGCCTGGTCCGGGTTCAGCGCCTTGTCTTCGCCCTCTGCCAGCCACTGTTGTAACCGCTGCTGGCGGCTGGCGGAGCTGCCGGTCACGATCTGTGGAACCGCCGCCATTTCCGGGTGGATCAGGTGATTGGCGTGGCCGTAGCGCTGATGATTAATCTGCACATGCTGTGCCGTGCCGGTAGCCTCCACGCTGACGATACGCTCATCGCCGCACTGCGCCAGGCTGTGATGAAATGCGCCGCCGCGCGGTTCTGAGGTCAGAACGGTGACCGCTTCATCGATCGTGGCGGCATCCAGCGCGGCGCGTGCCAGAATCTGCCGGGGCATTCCCGCCGGGCGCTCCGACGCGCGAATATTGTTCACCGTATTGACCAGCCCGCGCTCGTTGACCGCCACGGTGTGGCCACAGATTGAACCGGGATAGAAAAAGCTGGTAAACGCCAGCCCCTGTTCCGGCCGCACGGTCACCATGCCGCAGTGTTTCCGCAACTGCGGAAAACCGTCTTCATTATGTGCGATCAGCGGTTCGCCCGCGTCGGTAAAACCGGTCACCGTGGTGCAGCCGTCAGAGGTAGACGGCAGCAGATCCCCGCGGCAGTTCCAGGCAAACACCTCGTCAAACGGTGCCTGCAACCCGTCCGCCAGGCCGCGTAGCTCCTGCCACAGCAGGGGAAAGCGTGCCTGCACCTGCTGCTGCATGGTCTGCAGCAGGCTGCTGTTTTTCAGCGCGCTGGTGTGGCCCCACAGCGCGGTCGCCCGCACTTCGTTACGGTAGGCATCGCTGCCCTGTTCGCCAAGCTGATGGCCAATCTGATAGTTGTCGCCGCTAAGGGTGATATGTTTCATGCCGTTTTCTTCTGGTTGGTGATACGTCAATCTACTGAATTCGGCTGAGCTTACCAACAGCACGCGCAATAAAAAAGCCGCCGTCTGCAAATCAGACGGCGGCCCGTTCGTGGCGTACGGCGGCCCTTAACTTTCAGGGCTGTGGCTTACCAGCGGTAGTCAACCGAGGCGATAATCGTGCGGCCAACTCCGTAGAAGCAGGCATCTTCGCCGCTGCAGGAGGAGACGTATTTCTTATCGCTGAGGTTCTGCACGTTCAGCTGCAGGGTGGTGCCGCGCAGGGATGAGGTGGCCTGGCCGAGGTCATATTTCATCATCGCATCGTACAGGGTGTAGTGCGGAACATAGTATTCGCCGGTCGCATCACCCGGCGCGGTGCCGATGTAGCGCACGCCGGTACCAACCGTCAGGCCGTTCAGTACGCCCTGCTGGAAGCTGTAGCTGCCCCACGCAGACGCAGCGTGGCGCGGAATGGCCGCCGGGCTGTGGCCGATTTCAGCGGCGGTTGGCGAATCTTTGGTCTCCACATCGGTGTAGGAGTAAGCCGCGGTCAGCGCAATCTCCGGCGTTGGCTGCGCGTTAACCTCCGCTTCCACGCCCTGAGACTTCACTTTACCGATCTGATCGTAGAAGTAAGTGGTGCGGTTAAACGAGGCCACGTTCTTCTGGGTGATATCGAACCAGGAAAGCGTCAGCAGGGTGTTGCTGTCCGGGATCTGATACTTCACGCCGACTTCGGTCTGCTTGCCGGTGGTGGGCTTCATCGCCGGGCTGCCCGGTTCGCCCTGGTACAGGGTCGGTTCAAACGAGGTGCTGTAGCTGACATACGGTGAAATACCGTTGTCGAAGGCGTACAGCAGGCCCGCGCGTCCGGTGAACTGATTGTCGTTATAGCTGTTTTCAGAGCCGCCGGTGGTGTTATCGCGGGTATTGACCTGCGACCAGTCGTGGCGGCCGGAGAGCAGCAGATTCCAGTCGTTCCACTCCAGCTGATCCTGCACGTACACGCCCACCTGGTTCAGGGTTTTCTGGTCGCTGGAAACCAGCGACAGCTTGCTGGCATCAATGTCGGTATGGCTCGGGTTGGCCCAGTCGATTGGATAATCGCTGTTGCGATCGCGATACATCTTCGAATTGATGTGGCTGTAACGGTAGTCCAGCCCGCCCAGTACGGTATGCTGCACTGCGCCGGTCTCGAACACGCCTTTCAGCTGGTTATCCACGCCGAATTCGTTGGTCAGCTGCGACTCGTGCTGCGCCATGCGGGTCAGCGTGTGATCGTTCGCCGGGGCGACGACGTTGTACACCAGATACTTGTAGTCTTCATCGCGATGGGTGAAGCGCAGATTCTGGGTGAATGACACCGCATCGTTGAAGTTGTGGTCGAGGTTATAGCCGATGGACGCCTGTTCGCGGGTCGACTTATCGTAGCTTGATTCGCTGACGTTGAAGTCATAAGGCACGTAGCCCGCACTGGTGGCGTACAGGGTTCCCGCACGCGGCAGGAAGTTACGTGAACCGGCCTTAGGATCGTTCTGGTAGCTGGTTAACAGGGTAAAGCTGGTGTCTTCGTTCGGCAGCCAGGTCAGCGCCGGGGCAATCGCCACGCGCTCCTGTTTGTTGTCCTTAACGAATTCGTGTCTGGTGCTGCCGATGCCGTTCAGGCGATAGAACAGCGTGCTGTCATCGTTCAGCCTGCCGCCGAAGTCAAACGCCGCTTCCGCCAGATGACGGTTACCGCTGCTCAGCTTAACTTCGCGGATCTCCTGCGCGGTCGGGCGCTTGCTGGTCATCGCCACCACGCCGCCGGGGCTGACCTGACCGTACAGAACGCCTGCCGGACCGTGGACCATTTCCACGCGCTCCAGCAGCCACGGATCCAGCTGCCCGGCCCCGCCGTTCTGGCTGGAAAGACCAAAGTGCAGCCCGTCAAGCAGCTTGGGCGCGTAGCGGAAGCCACGGCTGATCACTTCATCATTACGGTTGGAGTTACCGCGATAGTCGGTAATCACACCGCTGGTGTAGGACAGCGCTTCGGCAACGGAGGCCGGTTCCTGCTGATCCATCCGATCGCGGGTCACCACCGAAATCGACTGCGGGGTTTTGCGCAGCGGAGTATCGGTTTTGGTCCCGGCGGCGCTCTCTTTCGCCACGATCCCCTTCAGCGGCGCGGTAATGCTTTCCCGGTTTTCGGCGGTGACCGTCAGGGTGTTTTCAGGGGTCGTTGCGCCTGCGGCGTGCGCCACCGGCACTACCAGCAGGCTGGAGGCCAGTAAAAGACGCACTGTGTGTTTGTCGGAACGTACTGCGAAACCTGGTCTTGCCTGTTTTTTAACGGTACTGAACATATCTCTTCATCCATTCAGGAACTGCTTGCCAAAAAAACACCAGTCCGGCCGGGAACTTATCGTTAAAAAAAACGTCCCGGCCGCTATCTCCGATCTCATCAGCCACGTGCGGCAGGGGATCGTGTTATGGCTTTTTCAGGGAAAATCCTTACTGCATATTGAGTTAACGATCGCCGCTGAAAAGCTGAGTCGCATATTATTGCAAATAGAAACAATTCTCAATGCCATTATCATTTGCAGTAATAGCGATCGGATGGCGCCATAAACGCGCCCAAAATGAGCAAAAAAAAGCCACCGCGAAGGGTGGCAAAGGGATGACTGAAATTTTTTTAACGCGGGCTTAGTCAGGAAGCCCAATCTGCCGCCGCCGGCAGGAAGCACTGCCGGAGCGGCTGCCCACCGTTACCAGCGGTAGTTCACCGAGGCCACCACGGTCCGGTCGGTACCGTAGAAGCAGGCTTCGGCGTTGCTGCACGAGGCAACATAGCGTTCGTCGGTCAGGTTCTGCACGTTCAGCTGTACGGTGGTGCCTTCCAGTGACGAGACGGCGTGGCCCAGCTCATACTTCACCATCGCATCGTACAGGGTGTAGTGCGGAACCTCATCGGTGCCGGTGGAGTCAGCCGGTGCATCACCCACATAGCGCACGCCCGCCCCCACCGTGAATCCGCTCAGCGGACCGTTCAGGAAGCTGTAGCTGCCCCAGGCCGATGCCGCATGGCGCGGAATGCTGGCCGGCGTGTGGCCCAGCTGCGTGGCTGTGTAGGTTTCTTTGGTCACCGCATCGGTGTAGGTATAGGCGGCGATCAGCTTCACTTCCGGGATCGGCTGCGCGTGAATTTCCGTTTCCACCCCCTGTGAATTCACCTTACCGATCTGCTCGTTATAGCCGGTGGTGCTGTTATAGGAGGTGATGTTCTTCTGATTGATGTCGAACCAGGAAACGGTCATCACCGTGTCGCTGCCGACCGGCTGGAACTTCAGCCCCACTTCCGTCTGTTCGCCGGTGGTCGGTTTAAACGGATCGGTGCCCGGCGCGCCGGTGCTCAGGTTCGGTTCAAACGAGGTGCTGTAGCTGATGTACGGCGACAGGCCGTTATCAAAGGCGTAGAGCAGCCCCGCGCGCCCGGTCAGCTTGCTGTCGTTCTGGGTGACGTCCGATCCGCTGATGCGGTTGATGGTGCGGGTCTGCGACCAGTCGTTGCGGCCCGACAGCACCAGGTTCCAGTGATCCCACTCCAGCTGATCCTGCAGGTACAGCCCGACCTGATGCAGCTGTTTGACGCTGCTGGTGGTCAGGGCGATATCTGCATTATTCACTTCAACGGAGGTCGGATTGGCCCAGTCAAGCTGGTACTTGTCGGAGGTGTGGCGCGACAGCGTGCTGGCCACGCGGCTCCAGCGGTAGTCCAGGCCGCCGAGCACGGTATGGCTGACCTCGCCGGTATCGAACACGCCCTTCAGGTGGTTATCCACGCCGAACTCGTTGGTCATCGCCGTTTCCTGCTGCGGGCGGCGGTTGATGGTGTGGTCGTTCACGCTGGCGCTGGTGGTGTAGACCATATATTTATAGTCTTCATCACGGTGGGTGTAGCGCAGGTTCTGCTGGAAGGAGAGCGCTTCATTGAAGTTATGATCCAGCTCGTAGCCAATCGAAGCCTGCTCGCGCTTGTTGCCGTAGTAGCTCTGATCGTTGATGTTGAAATCATACGGCAGGTAACCGACGCTGGTCTCTTTCAGGGTTCCCGCCATCGGCAGGAAGTTGCGCGATCCGGCCTTCGGGTCGTTCTGGTAGCTGGTCAGCAGGGTGAAGCTGGTATCCGCATTGGGCAGCCAGGCGATCGCCGGCGCAATCGCCCAGCGCTGCTGTTTGTTGTGCTTCACCGTTTCATTTTTGGTGCTGGCAAGGCCGTTAAGACGATAGAACAGCGTGTTGTCGTCATTCAGCCTGCCGCCGAAATCAAACGCCGCCTCGCCCAGGTGATGGTTACCGGTGCTGAGCTTCACTTCACGGATGCTTTCCGCCGTTGGGCGCTTGCTGGTCATTACCAGCAGGCCGCCGGGGCTGACCTGGCCATACAGTACGCCCGCCGGGCCGTGAACCATTTCCACCCGCTCTAACAGCCACGGGTCGATCTGCCCCGCTCCACCGCTGGAGCTGGACAGGCCGGAATGCAGGCCGTCCAGCAGCTTGGGCGCATAGCGGAAGCCACGGCTGATCACTTCGTCATTACGGTTTGAGTTACCGCGATAGTTAGTGACTACGCCGCTGGTGTAGCTCAGCGCATCCGCCACGGACTCAAATGCCTGGTCGTCCATCTGCTCGCGGGTCACCACCGAAATCGATTGCGGGGTTTTGCGCAAAGGCGTACCGGTTTTGGTCCCGGCGGCGCTCTCTTTCGCCACCACGCCGTTTAACGGCGCGGTGACGCTTTCCCGGTTTTCGGCGGTCACCGTCAGGGTGTCCTCTGCAGTGGCACTGCCCAACGGCAGCATCAGCAGGGAGGACGCGAATAAAAGACGGATGGACGTTTTTTCAGAGTGTATTGCCAGGCCTGGCCGTACCTGTTTTATAATCTTTTTGAACATGTTTAGTTCTCTTGTCTGGAACAAACTTTCAGGGGTCACCCCGTAAAGCCGCGGTTATGCGGAACTGATAAGCGCGACGAAAACAGAAAGCACCTTTGCCACTGCGAACGGCGGTACTTCTCTGCACCCCTTCCAGGAGAAAATCGTTATATCTACGGCACTTACCCTCCTCCCCTGGAAAGTTGGGCAGCATGTTATTGCAAATGCAAATTGTTCTCAATAATATTTGCATTAGCGTTATTTGATTTAAGCGTTCTGAATAAGTTGAAATCTAAGTAACATAATGTAACCAAAGGAAAACATCCGTGACGAAAAAATCATGGCCTCGCCCCTTACGACAGCCGTTCGGATGCGCAGCAGCATTGCTAGCAGCGGATAACGTCGGCACAGAGGCCTGGTGGCAGGAGCTGGCGCACATTGGCACGCCGCTGGTGGAAGAATTTTCCATCGATAAAGTGAAAATGAGCTATTTCTGGCGCGATCCGGCCGGCGATGAATCCCACTCCCCGGTGCGCCAGGTCTATGCCGATATCAACTGCGTCACCGACCACCACAGCCCGCAGCCGCAGAGCCTGCACCGCCTGGCGGGGACGGACGTCTGGCACTGGTCAACGGAGATCGACCCGCAGTGGCGCGGCAGCTACAGCCTGATCCCGGTGGGCGCGGCCCAGCTGCCTCCCGCTTTCAGTAGCGATGTGGAAACCCGGGCGCGGCAGCAGCGCGAGTGGTGGATGTCACTGTTCCCGTTCGCCCTCTCCGACCCGCTGAATCACAGCGCGCCGCACTATAACAGCCGCCATCACCCCCTTTCCGCCGCCCATATGCCGGGCGCACCGGATCAGTCCTCGTGGCACCTGCTGGACTCCGGCCATACGCCGCTGGCCGATGCCGGCCGCCTGCAGCAGTTCACATGGCAGAGCGATCGGCTGGGCAACGAGCGGCGCATCTGGCTTTACACCACCGGCCACACCGATACCCCGGAAACCCGACCGCTGGTGCTGATCCTGGACGGTCAGAACTGGGCGGAAGGCAGCCCGCTGTTCGCCGCGCTGGACAGCGAAACCGAAAGCGGCCATTTCCCGGCGGCGGCCTGGCTGTTTATTGACGTCATTAATATGGAATGGCGCGAGAAAGAGCTGCCGTGTAACCCGGCGTTCTGGCAGGCGGTAGAAGAGGAACTGCTGCCGCTGGCGCGCGCCCGCACGCCGTTCAGCGAGGAGGCGGATCGCACCGTGGTCACCGGGCAGAGCTATGGCGGGCTGGCGGCCACCTATGCCGGGCTGCATCGCCCGCACCGCTTTGGCCGCGTGCTCAGCCAGTCCGGCTCGTTCTGGTGGCCGAACATGCAGCTGATCCGCAATTTTGGCGAGCTGAAACAGCGCGAGATGGGCTGGCTGACCGCCCAGCTGATTCAGCGCGATCTTCCCGCCAGTCAACTGACCGTCTTTATGGAGGCAGGCAGTCGCGAAGGCGATATGGCCCCGCTCAGCGAGCAGATGCACGAGGCGCTGGTTGCCGCCGGGCATCGCACCTTCTTCCGCATCTTCTCCGGCGGCCATGATTCGCTGTGCTGGCGCGGCGGTCTGGTTGACGGCCTGCGCTGGCTGCTGGCGGATTTTGCTGACCCTCAGCACCCAGCCTGAACCGCCTGACCCCGGCATCGCGCCGGGGTCACATTTGTCTACCGCGCTAAGGCCTGCGCCTGATGATAGCGCCCGCAGGGAACAATCATCGGCGTGTGCGACACCGGATCGTCGATAATCACGCTCTCCATGCCAAAGACCTGCTGTACCAGCGCACTGCTGATAATGCCGGCGGGTTCGCCCTGGGCGATAATCTGCCCCGCCTTCATCACAATCAGATGGTCGGCGTAGCGGCAGGCCTGATTCAGATCGTGCAGCACCGCCACCAGGGTGTGGCCATGCTCCTGATTGAGCTGGCGGAACAGATCCAGCAGTTCGATCTGATGGGCAATATCCAGCCAGGTGGTCGGTTCATCCAGCAGCAGCAGCGGCGTCTGCTGCGCCAGCACCATCGCCACCCACACCCGCTGCCGCTGACCGCCGGAAAGCTCATCCACGCTGCGCTGCGCCAGCTCGCTGACGTTGGTCGCCTGCATCGCGGCATCCACCGCCCGGCGATCCGCCTCGCTCCACTGTTTCAGCAGCGTCTGATGCGGATAGCGCCCGCGCGCCACCAGATCGGCCACGCTGATCCCTTCCGGCACAATCGCATGCTGCGGCAGCAGACCCAGCTGCCTGGCCAGCGCCTTGGTGCCCATCTGGTGAATATCACTGCCGTCGAGCAGTATCTGCCCGCTGCGCGGCTTCAGCAGGCGGCACAGCGCCCGCAGCAGCGTTGATTTGCCACAGGCGTTGGGGCCGATGATCACCGTGAATTTACCATCCGGTATCTGCACGCTGAGTTCGCTGGCAATCACCTTCTGGTCGTAGGCCAGCGTCAGGTCGGCCGCCGCAAGGCGGGAAGAGAGAGGCATATCGGTCATGAGCGACGAGATTCCCTGATAAGTAACCAAATCAGATACAGGCCGCCGATGCTGACGGTCACGGCACCGACCGGCAGTTGTATCCCGTTAAAGGCGTGCTGGGCGAGCACATCCGCCAGCAGCAGCAGGACCGCGCCGGTTGTGGCGGCAGAAAACAGCGGCATGGCGCTGGCGGCCGTCATCCGGCGGGCAATCTGCGGCGCCGACAGCGCAATAAAGGCAATCGGTCCGGCGGTGGCGGTGGCCACGGCGGTGAGGATAATTCCGCCCAGCATCAGCCACAGCCGGCTCGACTCGGCATTGATCCCCAGCGCGCGGGCGCTGTCATCGCCCATTTCCATCAGCTGCTGACGGCGGCCCAGCAGCAGCGTGGCCATTATCGTCAGCGGCACCAGCACCAGCGCGGGCTGCCCCTTGCTCCAGGTCATGCCGTTCAGCGAACCGGCTCCCCACAGGGCGGCGCTCATTGCGCTTTCCAGCGAGGCGCTGATAATCAGCCAGCTGTTGAGCGCCGACAGCACCGCGCCAACGCCGATGCCGACGATAATCAGCCGGAAGCCGACAATGCCCTGCCGCCAGGCCAGCAGATAAACCAGCGCGGCGGCGGCGATGCCGCCCAGCAGCGCGCCCCCGGCCACCTGGTAATAGTTACCGTTAAACAGGATGATGGCGATCAGCGCGCCGGTGAAAGCGCCGGCATTGAAGCCCACCACGTCCGGGCTGCCGAGCGGATTACGGATGGCGGACTGAAAGATCGCGCCGCTGACGCCCAGCCCGGCGCCGAGCACCAGCGCCATCACCACGCGCGGCGCGCGCCACTGGTTCACCACGGTCTGAAACCCGGCCGGGCCTTCGCCCAGCAGCGCCTGCCACACCTGTCCGGGGGCGATACGCAGCGTGCCGTAGCCGAGCGCAAACAGCGCCAGCATCGTCGCCAGCAGCAGCAGAATCACATTGACCCACAGCACGCGGGCGCTGAGCCGCAGATTGATCCAGCCGCTGGCGCGGCCAATCAGTAGCGTTCGGGAGTGCATATCACTGTCCTTAATTCTTACGCTGGCGAACCAGCCAGATCAGCACCGGTGCGCCGATCAGCGCGGTGACGATCGAAACGCGCAGCTCGCCGTCCACCATCAGCCTGCCGGCGATGTCCGCCGTCAGCAGCAGGATCGGGGCCATTAAAAAAGAGTAAATCAGGATCCAGCGCTGGTCCGATCCCACCCACCAGCGGGCGACGTGCGGCACCATCAGTCCGACAAAGCCGATCGGCCCGACCAGCGCGGTAGCCGAACCGCAGAGCAGCATCACCGCCAGCAGCGCCAGCAGGCGAATGGCGACCACCCGCGTCCCCAGCGCCGCCGCCAGATCTTCCCCCATGCTGAGGTTGTTCAGCGAACGCGATGCCACCAGCGCCAGCGCGGCACCGGCCAAAATGGCGGGCGCGACCACCGCCAGATTGTGCAGATCGCGGATGTCCAGCGTGCCGGCCTGCCAGAAGCGCATCTGGTCGAAGGTTTGCGGATTAAGTAAGGAGAGCGAGGAGGTAAAGCCGCCGAGCACCGCGCTGAGCGCCACGCCCGCCAGCGTCAGGCGGATCGGATTCACCCGGCCGCCGCTGAGGGTGCCGATCAGCCAGACGGCAATGCTGGCCGCCAGCGCGCCGCACCAGGCAAAGCCGAGCCAGCCCGCCATGCTGTTGACCCCGAACAGGGTAATGCCAAGGGCCATCGCAAAACTGGCCCCCGAATTCACCCCGAGGATGCCGGGGTCAGCCAGCGGGTTGCGGGTCAGCGCCTGGATCACCGCCCCTGCGCCACCGAGCGCCAGGCCCACCAGCAGCCCGGCGAGGGTGCGCGGCAGCCGGGCGTTGAAGATTATCGTACTGTCCGGCCCCTGCAGATTGCCAAACAGGCTCTGCCACACCACCGACGGCGCAATTGACCTCGCCCCCATCATCAGGCTGGCAAGGGACACCAGCAGCAGCAGGGCCAGGCAGACTGCCACACCGCTCAGGCGGGAAGCATAGCGCGAATCCACCGTTTCCGGTGGGTTAGCGGGCTGAGAACGGTGGAGCGACATCCCTGACAATCCTCTCTAAATGGCGAAATAACTCTAAGAATGATGAATAATCCGTCACCGGACTGGCACGATCGCGAAACCCTCTCAGGGCGGTTACTGCGCCTTAAAATCCCGCTCAATGCTGTTCAGCATATTGCTGGCGCTGTAGTAATCCAGACGGAAGGTATCCGGCCCCATCGAATACACCCGCTTCGCGCTGACCGCATCCAGATGCGCCAGGAAAGGATTGGCCTCCACCTTCTGCACCGTTTCGTCATCCGACGAGAACAGGATCATCGTTTTGCCCGTCAGCCCCGCCGCCATATTCTCGCCGGTCAGTTGGATGATATCGTTGCGCTTGCCCATGCTGGTCCCGCCGTGCACGTCCGCCGGCGGCATCGCCAGGCTGAAGCCCAGCTCGGTCAGCAGCTTGCCCTGCGCTGACTCGCGCGTCCACAGATTCACGCCGCGCCCGTCTTCGTAGTAAACCAGCGCCGACACCGGCTGCGGCGGCAGGGTAATTTCCTGCTTTACCTTCTGCACGCGCTGCTCAAAACGGTCAATCACCGCTTTCGCTTCGTTCTCGTGCCCGGTGATGTCACCCAGCTGAAGCGCCAGCTGCTGCCAGCTTTTATTACCGTAATCAATCACCAGCGTCGGGGCGATGGTCGACAGCTGATCGTAAAGTTTGATCGCTGAATCACCGCCGGTTGCCGCGATGATAATCAGATCGGGGGCCTCGGCCGCAATCGCTTCGGCATTCGGCTCGGTCACGTACAGCGGTTTAACCTGGCGTTCCTTCGCGACCGCGCCCCACTGGGTAAAGAAGCCCTGCTCATCCGCCACGGTCGAGTTGCGCCCGGTGGCACCGGAACCGATCACCGGCGCGTCAATGGCCAGCAGCGTACCGGTGAGGGTCACGCTGGTGGAAACAATTCGCTGCGGTGCCTGTTGCAGGGTCACTGCGCCCTTCGGCGTTTGCAGGGTACGCGGCCAGCCCTGCGGTTCGCTGACCGCCGCGTTTTGCCGACCCGACCCGGACGTTTCGCCCGGCGCGGAAGTTTTCGGCTGGCCGCCGTGCGCGTCGTGCTGATGACCTGTGCCGTGCGGCTCACCGGCCGCCGCGCTCTGATGGGCAGCATCGTGCTGCGCCGCGGGCTTAGCTTCGTCGGAGGCCCGATCGCAGCCGCTGAGCATCACGCCAAACGCCAGCGCACCGGCAGCAAACATCAGGCGGGTAACGGAAGATTGAGGTTTCATGATTAGGATTGGGTTGCAAATGAGTATTATTATCATACACGTAATACCCCTGAAGTTAAACGCCTTCCCGGATCGCCGCGACAATCAGCAAGGGATAGTAACCGGTTAGCTGGCGGGGGCTGCGCCTGCGCGCTGGAATTATCGGACGGGAATAAAAAAAGGCTGCGTGGCGATGACGCCAGCAGCCTTTTTCACTCAGAGAAGCGCCTGAAAATCAGACTTTCATCCAGCGGCCTTCCGCAGCGGAAACGGCAATCGCTTCCAGCACTTTCGACACCTGCAGGCCTTCCGCGAAGTCCGGCCACATGCGGTCGTCGGCGGCGATGCCGTTGATCAGGTCGCGCACTTCAACGGTTTTCTGATCGTTAAAGCCGATACCGTGACCGGCGGAGATGCAGAATGCCGCATAGTCAGGGTGCGCAGGCCCGGTCAGGATGGTTTTGAAGCCCTGACGACCGGCCGGTTCGTCGTGGATATACAGCTCCAGCTCGGCCATGCGCTCCTGGGTGTAGCGGATGGTGCCTTTGGTGCCGGTCACCACGTAGGTCAGGCCCATTTTGCTGCCGCAGGCGATACGCGAGGTTTCAATCACGCCGTGCGCGCCGTTGGCAAAGCGCAGCAGCGCGCTGGCCTGGTCTTCGTTTTCCACATCGCGCAGCGTAGACGGATCTTTCGGGTCCGGGCGCTGTTTGATGACCGTCATCATATCGCCGCTGACTTCGCTGATGTTGCCCACCAGGAAGTGCGCCATATTGACGATATGCGCGGCGAGATCCCCCAGTGCGCCCAGCCCGGCCAGCGCTTTCTGGCAGTGCCAGTCCAGCGGGGTGTTCGGGTTCGCCAGATAGTCTTCGTTGTGGGTGCCGTAGAAATGCACCACGTCACCGATTTCGCCGCGGGCGATAATCTCTTTCGCCAGCTGGCTGGTCGGGTTTTTCATGTAGTTGAAGCCCACCAGGGTTTTTACCCCGGCTTTTTCTGCAGCGCGGACCATTTCTTCCGCATCCGCCACGTCCAGCGCCAGCGGCTTTTCGGAATAAACGTGCTTTCCGTGGCGAATCGCCTCCAGCGCCATTTCCTTATGCAGGAAGTTCGGCGCGCAGATATCCACCACGTCAATATTTTCGTCCGCCACCAGCTCACGCCAGTCCCCGGTCGATCGGTTAAAGCCCAGCGCGGCGGCCTGAGCGCGCGCTACGTCCGGGTTAACCTCGGCAACCATCTCACGAACCAGTTCGCCTTTCAGCTTAAATACCGTCGAAGCCTGAGAGTAAGCGATAGCGTGGCAGCGTCCGATGTAGCCGGTGCCAATCAGTCCGATTCTGACTTTTTGCATGACAAATCCTTGGGTGTAGGGGTGGCAAAATGGAACGAAATGAAAAACTAACTGGAATATATATTTCAAAAATACGCAACTCAATATGAAAATGAAATAAACGTGATCGTGCTTGCATAAAGAGATGTAACCGCCACTGCAACGCGGATCCAACCTGCAAAGCAGTACGCAAAAGATAAAAAAATGCGGGTTACAGCACAAAAAACGCATCAACTGCCGGTTTATTCAGCAGTTAAACCAGAAACAACAAATCAGCCTTTGACATCCCCTGCCCCGCTCGATACTATGCGCCCCGTTCAAACGATTCCTCTGTAGTTCAGTCGGTAGAACGGCGGACTGTTAATCCGTATGTCACTGGTTCGAGTCCAGTCAGAGGAGCCATATTTAGAGAAGCCCGCTTAAGGAAACTTAAGCGGGCTTTTTGTTTTGCGTTAAACGGTCAGGGGAACAGCTTGATGGCCCGCGCGAAATGCCCCTTATATGCGGCCGGCCATCATCGATTATCCATCGTGCTCCCGGCCTCTGCGACCGTACTTCCATCCGTTGAACAGGTTAATTTCCCCCATTCTTCTATCTCCTTCCCAAAAGCCGCGAGTTTTTGCCGCACTAAACTCAAAGCATCACTGCCTAACAATAAATGCACTGGTGGATTCTGGCTCTCCATGATGGCCAGCATGGCATGCGCGGCTTTAACGGGGTCGCCCAGCTGCTTACCGCTTTTTTCCTCCCGAGACTGACGGATGGGATCGAACAAAGCATCATAGTCCGGGATGCTACGCGCGCTGCGCACCATTGAGCGCCCGGCCCAGTCGGTGCGAAACGAGCCGGGTGCCACGGCGGTCACGAAGATGTTAAACGGGGCAAGCTCTTTGCCTAACGTTTCTGATATCCCTTCCAGCGCAAATTTGCTGCCGCAGTAATAGCTGATGCCTGGCAGGGTAATGAAACTGCCCATCGAGGTGATATTGATAATATGACCTCGACGGCGCTGACGCATGCCCGGCAGCACGGCTTTGATCATCGCCACGGCACCAAACACATTCACGTCAAACTGGCGGCGCATCTCTTCGAGCGAAGATTCTTCCATAATGCCTTCATGGCCGTAACCGGCATTGTTCACCAGCACATCAACCGGACCGGCGGTGGACTCAATCTCCGCAACGACCTCATCAATACGCTCAAAGTCCGTTACATCAAGGAGGCGTCCGAAAGCCCGCTGTGCATCGAGCGCCCCGAAAGCGTTTAATGCTTCGTGGGTACGCACGGTACCAATGACGCGATGGCCTGCGGCGAGGGCTTCCTGCGCCAGCGCGCGGCCAAAGCCGCTGCTGACCCCGGTGATTAAGATCGTTTTTGCCGATGTCATAAAAAGAACTCCCATAAACAGTGGAGATTGCATGGTATTCTCTACCCTGCCGCATTTTTAGGCCTTATTTTCTCTTTTTATTGCCTGATTTTATGAGGTGCTGACATGTCTGAAATGATTACCCGGATAAAAGCACTTGCGGCGCTGGAGGGGTACAACCTCACTGCATTGCCCGATGTGCGAATTTTGCGTGCCGATCGTCCGCTTGCCAGAACGCCTGTGCTCTATGACCCGGGTATCGTGATTGTCTGCCAGGGTAGCAAACGCGGCTATTTCGGTCAGCAGACCTATTTATATGATGAGCAGCACTATCTGGCGGTTTCAGTGCCCGTGCCGTTTGTGATGGAAACGGACGCCTCGGCTGAACGTCCGTTGCTGGCGATTTACATGCATCTGGATTTTCAACTGGCCACTGAACTGATGCTGCAGATTGGACAGCATGGCACCCCGCCTCCTCCCGCCGCGCCGCAAAGCATGATGTCCAGCCCGATGGACGACGCGGTAAAAACGGCCGTGCTGAGTTTGCTTGAAGCCCTGAATGATCCGCTTGAGGCGTGGATCCTCGGCCCCGGGCGGGTGCGCGAACTGTATTTCCGCGTGTTGACCGGCGCACAGGGCAATGCCATGCGCGCCGCGCTGGCTTTGCAGGGGCAGTTTGGCAAAATCGGCAAAGTGCTGGAGCGCATCCATGCCACCTATGCGGAACCGTTAACGCTGACGCAACTGGCGACGGAAGCCGGAATGAGCGTACCGACGTTTCATCACCATTTCAAAGCGATAACCCGGATGCCGCCGATGCAGTATGTGAAATCGGTACGCCTGCACCAGGCGCGGATGTTGATGGTGCGCCAGCAGCTCACCGCCGCTGCCGCAAGCTACGCCGTCGGCTATGAAAGCCCATCGCAGTTTAATCGCGAGTTCAAGCGCCTGTTTGGTCTGCCACCGGCGGAGGAGATAAAACGCATGCAGCATCACTTCGCCGTTCCGCCTGCGCAGCCAGCGTCTGTATTCGTTTCATCACATTAAGGCTTACTGGGTGCTGGCGAACATACCGCGAGGGGTGACATGGCCGAAGCCGTCACCAGAGGGGCAAACATCGCGGCAAAAGTGCGTGATGAGCGAGGAAGGGACCGTCATTTTTATAATGAATGCCTGCGCTTCCATTCATCAACAACATCACCCAGGTTTTTCGTCGCGCCATTTACTATCCAGGCCATAAAATCACGATCGAACCGAAAATCCGCACCACATTCATCAACCATGAAGCGACGAACGTTTTGCGTATTTTTATAGTGTTTATCCACGACCGTAGATCGTGTTAATACCGCACTGTGCCAGTCGATTTTCATTTATTGATTCCTGAAGTCAGTAATGAATAGCAGCGTTAATATTTTACACACGGGCTGTTAAAATGTCCGCTTCTGCCATGAAGAAGACAGGGTGAGTCGTCATCATGTTGGCTGTGAGCGAAAAGCGGACCACATTATCCGAACAAAAGCATCACTGGCAATATCGGGACAGTACATACTAAAAACTGTATAACGTTTCTTTTCATCGACGATCAAGAAGGACTTTTAATGGTTGCGCTTGAGGAAGTAAAAATGAAGTATCCAGGTGCAGATACCTGGCAAATGGGTGACAGCCCTGAAATGGCGAGCGAGCTTGCTGACCTGATTAAAAAAGGGATCAAAACGGCCTCCTGCGGATCTTTTGCCTCTTACCAGCAGGAAGTATCTGCCCCGAGGATTGGGAGTTATAACATTATCCTTGATGGCCAGAATGTTCCGGTCTGTGTAATCAGGCTGCTTTCAGTGCGACTGATGCGTTTTTGTGATGTGACTGAGGCGTTTGCCCGCAAAGAAGGTGAAGGCGATTTAAGCCTTGCATACTGGCAGAAAGAGCATCAGCGGTTTTTCACCCGTGAAGGTCATTTTTCTGAAGATATGGAGTTGATCGCAGAAGAATTTGTAGTGGTTGAGACTCTGTAAGAAAAGATAAACGGGCCGATGTTTTATCAATTGCCATTTATAACAATGTCCGCTCCTTGCACATAGCGGACCACCAGCCCTCTCCTGTCAGGTCTTCGCATTCCACCCACTCTTCAATGCTCTCTGTCTACACCCTCTTCCAGCGAACAAAACGTTCTCCTAAACCAGACATAAAATTCCACTCCAAAGCCATCACATATAAAAAAGCCCCCGCCCAAAACATCACCCAAGAATCGCCTCCAGCCTTGCCAGCACCTCATTGATAATCACCTCGGGTACCCGCTCCAGGCGTCTGCCGTTACGCACTTCCATATCAAGGGTTCTCGGCTGGTCGCAGCGAATCACGCCGGTGGTTTTCGTTCCTGCACCGTCCAGAGAAACGGCGAAGCCTGCCGTGCGGGCGAAGTTGCCGCCGCTGGTGACTGGAACAACAACGGGGAGCCGGGTGAAGGCGTTAAAAGCGGCGGGTGAAACAATCAGCACCGGCCGCGTTCCGCGTTGTTCATGCCCCGCAGTGGGATCGAGAGAGACGAGCCAGATTTCTCCCCTGTCCATTTACAGGGCCTCCTTACCCAGGGCTGAGGCATTCGCCCATTCCCGATCCTCTCCACTGATTTCTGCGTGCGGATCGCACTGCGCCAGCAGCTCATCAAGGGAATAATGTGGTCGTTTCTGGGGTTCAATAATCAGGCGGCCATTATCGATGGTCATACCCACTTCGCTATCCGTAGACAGCCCCAGTGTTTTGAGCACGGCGGGAGGAACCGCCAGCATGACGGAGCCTCCAACCTTTTTCAGGCGAGCAATATGCATAGAGCACCTCCAAATATTATATTTAAATATAACATTATCGGCGATGTGCGTGCAATTATTAATCAGTTCCATTGTGGTGATTTCCTTAAATTAGCCTGTTATGAAGCTGGAGCTGAGTCCATGGCAAAGAAAGCCGATGATAGGAAAATGCTCTACCGGCGCAAAGGATTATGACGTTTCAGGAAGGCAAAATGCGGCACGGCTTCCAAAGCTTTGCGCCGCCGGAGGCAAGAGGATTACGCGAAAGGCTAATTCAGTACGCACACAGGCCCGCCCTCCATGGCAGCCCTTCACTCTCACGCCACGCTATTGTTAGCCGTAGCTGGCAGCAGCGTTTTACTGCCCTTAAGGGTGAAGATGGAAATCACCGTAAAGCTCAGCGTTATACAGCCCAGAGTCAGGTACGCCTGATGGAAGCCGACGGTATCGTACATCCGCCCTACCCACGCCGAGAGCACCACGCCGGACAGCTGCTTCGATAAGTTAAAGCCGATCAGGAACAGGGTGGCGGAAAGCTTCGGGTTAAACGCCGAGGAGATATATTTAAAGGTGCCCACCAGTAAAAACGGCAGCTCAAACATATGCAGCATTTTCAGGAATACCACCTCCACCGCCGAGCTGGCAAAGGACGATCCCAGAATACGCATGGACATGATCAGTCCCGCAATTAGCAGGGCATTTTTGGCACCGATGCGGTTAATAATAAACGGCGCGCAGAACATAATCATCGCATTCAGCAGCTCTCCACCGGTGGTCACAAAGCCAAACACTTCGGTGCCGCGTTGCGGGCTGGAGAAAAAGCCTTTAAAGAAGTTGGCGAACTGCTGGTCGAACACGTCATACACGCTGGCCACGCCCACCACGTAAACAATAAAGCCCCAGAAGCGCGGCATCCGCAGCAGTTCGGCCGCGGTGCGCATTGAGAACGCCCGGCGGTTCGCGCCCAGCGCGTCGATGACCTCGGCGCTGTTGCTGCTCTCGGGTTTTGATACCCACAGCAGTACGGCGAGCACCAGCGCAAAACCGGAGGCGATCCAGAAGGTGATATTCGGGTCGATGCTGAACAAAATGCCGGTAATTGATGCACACAGCGCCCAGCCGACGCAGCCGGAAACGCGGACCTTGCCGTATTCAAAGCGGTTAGCGCGGCTGACGCGTTCAATATAAGCTTCCACCGCGCCGGAACCGCTGGAGAACACCATCCCCAGATAAATCCCGCCCACCAGCGCACCCGCGATGATGTTCAACTGCAGCAGCGGCGAGAACACGAAAATGAAAAACGGCGCAAACAGGATTAACAGCACCGTGATGGTCCACAGCAGGTGTTTGCGCAGCCCGAGCTTATCGGAAATCAGGCCGAACACCGGCTGGAAGACGATGGAAAACAGGGAAATCGAGGAGAAGACCAGCCCCGTTTCGGTTTTCGTCAGGTGGTTAACTTCTGCCAGCCACACCGGAAAAAACGGGAAATAGGCCGACATGATGAAATAGTAGAAGAAAAAGAACAGCATGAAATAGATAAAGTTGTGCCGTTCGCGTGGGGCAAGTTCAGAGAGTTTCATGGTGATTTTCCATATTATGCCTGTAGGGTTCGGGGCTTCTGCTCCCGATTATTATTGGAATTACATCGTTAACTGTTATTGCCATCCCGTCTCAGCCAGCAGCCGTTACCTGAGTAAAATGTCGATCGCCTGACAAGCGTGATTTCGTTATCAGATATTTTCATCAAAGCCGCAATGATGGCGAAAATGAAACCCACGCCCGATCACGAAACGCCGGGAAAAAGGCTGCTTTTTGTCGTCCGTTAAACATAGAATGTTAGCGCACGACATTCACCCTTAACGGCATTAAGGAGCGCAGCATGCAGCGCCATTTGGCAACCTTAGAAGATGTCGCCCGCGAGGCCGGCGTTTCCCAGCAGACGGTTTCCCGGGTGCTGAATAATCCGGCGGTGGTGGCCGAACGCACCCGCGACAAAGTGATCCGCGCGATGCAGGCGCTGCACTATGTGCCAAACCGCTCCGCGCAGCTGCTGGCGGGGAAATCCGCGCCGTCGATTGGGCTGATTACCGCCTCGCTGACGCTGCACGCGCCGTCGCAAATTGCCGCCGCGGTGAAAAGCTACGCCGGGTCACATCAGCTGGAAGTGTCGATTGCGATGCCGGTTCAGGCCGATTACCCGTCGCTGCAGGACCGGCTGAATGAGTTTCGCGCCCAGCATATTCGCGGCGCAATTATCAGCCTGCCGCTGGAAAGCAGCGTGGCGGAGCGGCTGGCGGCGGAAAACAGCGATATTGCCTGCCTGTTTCTGGATGTCTCACCGGAGAGCGACGTCTGCTGCGTGCGTTTCGACCACCGCGACGGCTGCGGTGCCTGCGTGCAGCACCTGTGGGACGCAGGGCATCGGGAGTTTGGCCTGCTGGCCGGGCCGGAAAGCTCCGTCTCCGCACGGTTGCGCCTGAGCAGCTGGCGCGAAGCGCTGCACCGGCTGGGGATCAGCAATGCGGTGACGGTATTTGGTGACTGGAGCGCCGCCAGCGGCTGGCAAAAAACCTTCGAACTGCTGCACCAGCATCCCAGGGTCAGCGCAATGGTGGTGGCGAACGATCAGATGGCGCTCGGCGTGCTCAGCGCGCTGGCGCAGCTGAATCGCACCGGCAGCCGGGCCGTTTCGGTGACGGGCTATGACGATACGGCGGACAGCCTCTACTTCCAGCCGCCGCTAACCACCGTGGCCCAGGATTTCAACGTGTTGGGTAAGCGGGCGGTGGAACGTCTGATCCAGCTGATGGCCGCGCCGCAGATCAAAATCCGCGAGCTGCTGCCGACGCGGTTGATTATCCGCCAGTCCACCCGCCCTTACAGCGGGGAAACTGACGATGAAAAAGAAAACGTGATTACGCAGTTAAAAACGCTGGTGGAGAAGCTTTGAGCATCGCTGACGAGCCATCGCGCGATATTCCTCCCGTGAGGGAGCCGCCTCTCACACCAGCCACAGCGCTTAAAATCTCAATGCGCCGCCCACGGTATACTGCGTTTGCGCACCGTCGGAATTGGCAAAACGGCTGCTAACGTCGGTATACAGCGACAGGTTATCGCCCATCAGCCACTGCACGCCAACGCCGCCGCGGCCAAAGCTCTTGTCGGGTGCGCCGATATTCACGCTGCGCACGCCCCCTTCCGCCCGGTCGCGAATGCTGAACTGGTCATCCACGCCGTCGCTGAGTTCACGAACCCACGACAGATGCGCGTATGGCAGCAGGGTCTGATGCTGCGCAAAGCTGAATGATGAGGAAATTTTCCAGCCCAGCGAGGCTTCCAGCGAGTTGAAATCCTGCTTCTGGTAGTCGACGGCGGTGCGGAGATCTTCGCGGTCGCTGAAGCCGTCAACCGCGTAGTGCGCGTAGTCCAGTCCGGCAAACGGCCCGGTGCGCAGCTGAGCGAAGGTGAAGTCATAGCCGCCGTTCACCCGGCCACCGTAGAAGCTGGCGTTAGTATGGCCGTTAAGCGTATGGTCCAGCAGCGCGAGGCCATCGTTTGATTCGATAAACACCGAGCGGCGGGTATCGAGGCTCGCCCGCCCGGCGGAGAGGTCGCCGGTCAGCCACAGCGGGTTATCAAAGGTCAGCTGGCCGTACACGCCCAGCTGCCAGGTGTCACCTTTTACCGACCCGTCGCGCTCCAGCTTGTCTTTATTACGCTGATAGCTCAGGCTCGATCCCAGCACGGCGCGGTCGTTGAACTGATAGTCGACCAGGGCATAGGCCAGGGTATTTTGCGCGCGGCCCTGCGGCACGGTGTCAAAGCCATCCGCCGGGGTGGTCTGGCCTTCAATCCCTACGGTGCCTCCCCACGTGCCCGCTTCACGGGGCTGCAGGCTGAGCAGCTGGCGGCGGCCGTCGTGCAGATCGTTCAGGTTCTGGTGCTGGCGTTGCAGGCTGTCCTCCACCACGCGCTGGAGCTGGCCCGCTGAGGACGCGGAGTACAGCAGATCGGTATTGGACCATTCAAGCAGTAGCCGGGTGAGGATTAGCGAAACGTCGTGCAGGCGCTGGGTAATTCTTTCCTGACCAAACACGCTGGTCAAAAATTCTTCGTTATCCGTCGCCGGGCTGTGCCAGGTCGCGCCGCCCGGAACCGCCGGATTGGTGGTTTGCGTATAGCCGTCTTTGTCGCCGATATCCCAGTTGGTTGCTTCCAGATACAGCACCGGAATGTCGAGAATATTGAAGCTGTCCCCGTCGCTGCAGCAGCCGGTACCGGCGGGATACTGCGGATCCAGCCCCGGGTTGGTGTACAGCTTCACGCCCAGCTCTTCGGAGATGCGGAACAGCTGGTCACGCAGGCTGGTCAGCGCCGGGTTACTGACGCTGTTATCCCCGGCGTGGGCGTAGAGCATATCCCCGGTGATCATACTGTCCATGTTGATCATCCCTTTCAGGTTACCGGTCAGGTTGTTGGCCTCCAGCTCTTTAACCATCGCCGCCGATCCGCGCAGCCCCTCCTCTTCCGCGCCGAATGCCGCAAAGACCAGCGTGCGCTCGGTCTGAATGCCGCTCAGGTTATGGGCGACTTCGGTCAGCAGCGACGCGCCGGAGGCATTGTCGTCCAGCGCTTCCAGCGTCGGCCTGCCGTAGTAGGAGTCGAAGTGTGCGCCGGTAACAATGTAGTCATCCTGCAGGCCTTTATTGTAAGCAATCACGTTCTGCGAGGCGCGGGTCTGCCCCCTTGCTGTCCAGGTAAAATCCTGACGAAGCACGTTATAGCCCGGGGACATGCGGTCCTCCATCCACTGCGCCGCGCCGACAAAGTTGTCGGTGTCGCGATAGCGTCCTGGATAATCGTGGATTAACGTGTCGAGCGTTTCTTTGGCGTAGTCGCCATATTCAACGGCAGCCCCGGCCTGCTGAGCCGAGAGGAGAGCGATAGCAACGGCGAGTTTCTTAAACATTCCTTTACCCTGTGAGTTATTGTCATTAAAAAGCGCGTTTCCAGCCTGCGGGATAAAGCATCGATCGTGCCAGAGAGTGCATAAAGGGGATGAAGCGAGGTTTTGTTGGGGGAAATCAACGCATTGAAATGAATAACTATGCAATCCCTGTGCAAAACTCGTCCAGCGTAGCCACGCTGTAACGTTAGTGTAAAAAAAGCAGGTGGGTGAATATTCATTTACTCTTTTTACGATTTTCTTACGAAAAATGTGCTCAACCCTGCAATTTATCTTCTCTGTTTTGCCGGATGCACCATTTCTGAACAGCGTTGCACGGCGATGAATCAGTGACCGGAGGGATTTACCGCTGAGAATACGAGGACCAAAGCCAGCCACAGGCCATGCCTGCGGCTCCGGAGAATATTGCTGATGTCACCGAGGCTGTTACTGACATTAAAATGAATAATTCTTTACCCTAAACGATCAAATTCAGGATAATTTCCCTTTCACGCGCCGGTTATTTCTGTCGTCGGCATCCTGAGATGGGAGGTTCACCACAAACCCGGCCCCTGACGCTTATATAAAAATCGTAATTATGCTACTAATACCGGCTCTGTAATAAACGAGTCCGTCAGCATGAGCGAGAAAACCCTCCGTATTGCACTTTTATTTAATGCTAATAAAGCCTACGATCGCCAGATTATTGAGGGTGTGGGAGAGTACCTGCAGTCATCACATGCCTCATGGGATATTTTTATTGAAGATGACTTCCGTAGCCATGTTGACAGAATTGAAGGATGGAACGTCGACGGCATAATCTCGGACTGCGATGTATTCAGCGTGGAGCAGGAGCTGCTGAAGTTGAATATTCCGCTGGTCGGCGTGGGGGGATCCTATTTATCGGCGGATAAGTACCCCGATTTTCATTACGTCGCTACGGATAATTATGCGCTGGTTGAAACCGCGCTCGATCATTTACTCAATAAGGGTATCCGTCACTTTGCCTTATACAGCTTCCCGCCTTGCAAAAATAAACGCTGGGCGCTGGAGCGGGAAAATGCCTTCTCAGATATTCTGCATCAGCGGAATCATCAGGGGGTCATTTATCATGGCCATGATATTACTATTGATAACTGGCAGGAGGCGCAGAATAAGCTGAATGAATGGGTATCCTCATTACCCGAAGGGACGGGTATTGTCACCGTCACCGATTCCCGCGCCCGGCATTTACTCCAGGTGTGCGAGCATTTGCACATCCCGGTCCCGGAAAAAATATCTATTATTGGTATCGATAACGAAGAGCTCACGCGCTATTTATCCCGCATCAGCCTGTCCTCCGTCGTTCACGGATCCAAGAATATGGGATTTCGGGCCGCGAAGCTATTACACCGCCTGCTCAAACAGGAGGCATTGCCCCTGCAGCGTATTCTGGTTCCGCCGGTGAAAGTGATTGAACGCCGCTCATCCGATTATCGTTCCATCGTCGACCCCTTTGTTATTCAGGCGATGCATTTCATCCGCAATAACGCCTGCAAGGGGATTAAAGTCGAACAGGTGATTGACTATGTGGGCCTGTCGCGAACCAATCTTGAGCTGCGCTTTAAAGAACACCTGGGCACGACGATCCACACGATTATTCACAATGAAAAAATTGAGAACGCCCGTAATCTGCTGATTACCACCTCTCTTCCATTGAGTGAGGTATCGCGGATTTCCAGCTATCCTTCCCTGCAGTATATGTACTCGGTATTTAAGAAAGAGTACGGGCTGACGCCAAAAGACTATCGTGACCGCCATCAGCGCAATGATAATGATTAATCCCAGGGCGAGCCATGGCATAACCTGATGTTAATCATCGACTTATCAGCCGATAACGCCGCTCTGCTTTTCCATCAGGCAGAGCGGCAGTGCCTGACCACAGGCGTCATTTTATCGGCTGACCTCCCGCAACGAACTTGCTATAAATCGATGACTGTCTTACAACGAATATTTCACACCGATGCGGACGCGATATTCCTTATCCCCGTTTCCGGCACGGCCCAGATCGGAGAGATCGATATAGGGCGTCCAGCGATCGTCATATTTATAGTTGGCATAAACCGTGTGCTGCCACATCGTTTTTTTGCCGTTGCCAAAGCGGAAATCGTTTTGCTTTTGAAGAAACACCGGGTTGTAGTTGAGGAAGATCTTCTTCGTTACCTGCCAGTTAAACCAGAGATCGTACTCGTGGGAGTTATTACGCTCTTCGACGCTGTAGATATTCTCCGCCTTATAGTTGTTATGATAGTAGCGGTATCCTGCCATTACGCTAAAGTCCGGCTGTAGCTGGTAGCTGACTTTCAATATCGGATCGATATGCGTACCGGCCTTTCCCCAGTTAAACACCATATCGGGAATAACAGAGAACTTATCGGTCACCGGGATAGTATAAGCGACCTCGACTTCCGAATAGTTGCTTTTAAACTCGGCCAGATGTGCGCCATGATTGATCGTATTCTGGTATGAGAACCAGATATTATCGTTAATCACTGAGGAGATCTGCAGCCGTGTCTGGAACATCTTACTGCCGGACATATAGGCTTCGCGGAAGTCCAGTGCGGGAGAGGTGAAATCGACCGCTGATGCAGAGAACGAACTCAGTAATCCAAGTGTTGAGGTAATAACAATGCCTGCCATTATTTTTTTCATTATGACTCCACGCTATCATCAAATTGTTTTTATGTAGGGGGTATTTCATTTGCCCGACAGCAATAATAACGCAACGCGGTTTTTTCTCTTTTTATGTTTTCTTGCATCATTCTTATCAAATATATTAAGTGTGAGTCTGCGCATAATTCAAACGTCACAAAATCCGCAGGCAACAGATCGCCAGGGATAAAAGGTTGACTTAGCGGGGTGGCTAATAAAAACGATAGAAAATGAAGGCGAAGCGGGGAATTTTTCACTCGAAAAGCGGATGCCAGATATCGAATACAGAGTGCAGAATGCAGAATGCAGAATGCAGAATGCAGAATGCAGAATGCAGAATGCAGAATGCAGAATGCAGAACGCAGAACGCAGAATGCAGAGTGCAGAAGCTGAAATCTGGATCTGAATCTGAATCTGAATCTGAATCTGAATCTGAATCTGAATCTGAATCTGAATCTGAATCTGAATCTGAATCTGAATCTGAATCTGAATATGAATATGAATATGAATATGAATATGAATATGAATATGAATATGAATGTGAATGTGAATGTGAATGTGAATGTGAATCTGAATGTGAAATGCGAAATATGAAGTTTTGAATGCAGAAATCATTATCGCAAAATATCAGCATCAGGAAAAAAGCCAGCGCAAGCGCGCTGGCATTCACCTTATTTCATCGTTACGGTGGCATGGCTTTCCATACGCCAGTTTTCGTCCAGAATACGCACCTCACCTTCCAGCGTAACGGCCTGCTGGAAGTGAATATTCTCCGATGAGCTACCGACCATGACGATAAATTCGCCCGGCTCAACGCGCCGCCTGCCGTGATTATCGGTAAAGTTAAACATATCGGTGGGGATCGCGAATAGTACTTCGGCCTTTTGCCCCGGCTTAAGTATGACGCGCTGGAAAGCCTTCAGCTCTTTCACCGGCCGCACCAGTGAGGCCAGCGTATCGCGAATGTAAACCTGCACGACCTCGGTGGCCTCCACGCCTCCGGTATTCTCCACCTCCACAGAAAATCTCAACGTATCATCCATGGCCAGCCGCGGGCTGGCGAACGACGCTCTGGAATAGGCGAATGAGGAATAGCTTAATCCATGACCAAAGGCGTAGCGCGGCGGGAAGTGAAACGCCACCGGCGTGCCGCTGCTTTTCATTTTATGGTTATAGAAATAGGGCATCGCGCCGACGTTATGCGCTACCGACAGCACCAGCCTGCCGCTGGGGCTGTGTTTGCCCGTCAGTAAATCGGCAATGGCGCGGCCGCCCTCCTGGCCGGGCTGCCAGGCAAAAATCAGCCCGGCCAGCTTGTTCTCTAATCCCTGCAGGCTGTAGGGCCGTCCGCTGGTCACCACCACAATCGTCGGCACTCCGGTATTCACCACGGCCTCCAGCAGTTTCTGCTGCACGCCGGGCAGGTACAGCGTATCGGTATCCGATCCCTCCCCCACCGTTCCGCTCTGGAACAGCCCGGCCAGGTCGCCAACGAAACACATCGCCAGCCCGGATTTACGCGCAAGCTGCACCGCGTCGTCGATTAAGGATTCATCCTGCGATACCGGGGAGGATGGCAGCGGCCTGCCGACATCACCGGGGAACACCGGCGTTCCTGCCGTGCGCTGCTCCAGAATATGGCAGCCCCGGCGATACGTCACCTCACAGCCGGCCAGGGCCTCTTTCAACGCCGCCAGCGGCGTCACCACCTGGCCGGCATTCGGCAGCGCGTCGCTGAGGATCAAATGAACCGGGAAACTGTAGCCCGACAGCAGCGCCAGCGGGTCGTCCGCCGTGGGGCCAATCACCGCCACGGATTTCAGCGATGCGGCATTTAACGGCAGCGTTCCGTCGTTTTCCAGCAGCGTCAGCGACTGCAGGGCCGTCTGATAAGCCAGGCTGCGCGCCGTCGTGGACTGAAAATCGGGTTCCGGGTTGGCGATATACGGGTTGTCGAACAGCCCGGTGCGGAATTTTTCCGTCAAAATTCTGGTGACGATTTCGTCAATCTTTTCCAGCCCGATGAGCCGCCGTTCGATGGCCTCCGGCAGGAAGGCGGAGCAGTTGTCCTTGGGCAGCTCAATATCCAGCCCGGCGTTGAACGCGCTGGCCGCGGACTCGGCGCTGTCCGTTGTCACACCGTGGTGCTGATGCAGCAGGCTCACGCCGCCGTAATCGGCAACGATCAGGCCGTCGAAGCCCCAGCGCCGGCGCAGCATTTCATCGAGCAGGAATTCATCGTTATGGCAGGGCTGATTGTCGATATCGTGGTAGGCCGGCATCACCGAGCCGGCATTGGCAAGTTTCACCGCCATTTCAAACGGCAGCAGGAAGGTATCGTTCAGCTCTTTAAAACCCAGATGCACCGGCGCATGGTTACGCGCACCTTCACTGAAGGAGTGCGCGACGTAGTGTTTCAGGGTCGCCAGCAGATCGCGTTTTTCGCCCTGCAGCCCCTGCACATAGCGCGTGGCCATGATCCCCACCAGATAGGGGTCTTCACCGAATGTCTCTTCGGTTCTTCCCCAGCGCGTATCCCGCGAAACATCCAGCACCGGTGCCAGCCCCTGCCGGCACCCGACGCTTCGCGCCTCAACGCCGATACATTCCGCAGCCTGCTTCACCAGCTCGCCGTTCCAGGTTGACGCCATATTCAGCGATGACGGGAACAGCGTTGCCCCCATGCACATCAGTCCGTTCAGGCACTCTTCGTGATACATCGCCGGAATGCCAAAGCGCCCGGCATCAATGACCCGTTTTTGCAGCGCGTTAAAGGCTTTGATACCGACTTTCGCATCGATAATTGCCGTGCCAAACGGACGGGTAATCTGCCCCACGCCGCTGGCGATTTTATCGCTGAAGGTTTTATTGATGGTTCGGTGGCTAAAACTGTCGCTGACATCCTGGCGTTCGGTCACCTCGCCGTCCTCAGACACAACCAGCCACCAGCCGTGCATTTGCGCTATTTTCTCTTCCAGCGTCATCTGCCTCAGCAGACTTGTTACGCGCGCGGAAACGGGCAGCGTAATATCCAGATAATTACGATCCATTGATAACCTCAATATAATAACAATAATGCGTATGACACAGGTCGGTGAATTAATCACAAAGCATGATTATTTGGTTAATGCTTTTTCCGTTGCGGGGGTTAATACCGCACGCGTTTCGCTGGCCTGCTCATCACCCTGCCAGACCTCTTCATATTTCATTCCGGTCAGGTCTTCAATAACAATGCGGGTTTCCGCCGTGACCTGCGATTTATCACCACCGCTAATTTTCAGTCGTTCAATTTCTTCAAGTAAAACCTGATGGCTTTTATTATTTAATTTAAATTTCGCCGCCACAAAGAATGAAATCAGCAACAGCGCGATGGTGCCCAGTGAGACAATGGCAACAATGGCATCCACCGCCTGGGTCGGCTGCGTTTTTGCACCGGTGACAAAGCCGCTCATCTCCAGAACTAATCCCACCAGCAGGGCGGAAATACCCAGCGTGCTTTTTCTGACAAAGGTCATCATTCCGGCAAATATCCCCTCGCGGCGTTTACGCGTCACCACCTCATCCACGTCAGGAATAAAGGGATAAATATTCCAGGAAAGATAAACATAGCCGCCTTTAAACAGCTGATGAATAAACGCGATGGCGTACAGCGCCGGGATCATCCATGAAGTGGTGTAAAAATAAAACGCCGTATAGGCCAGCATGCACAGCATCACCGCCAGATAACACAGCTGCAGCAGCCGGGCCGGGGTGTAACGAATAAAGCCCCAGGCAAATACCGCCGTGCCCCAGCCGAAGCAGAAAATGCCCACCGACATCAGGTTCGCCGCCAGGGCCGCATTCTGATGCAGCGCGTAGATGATGAAGAACGTAAACACGGAGCTGAGCAGATCCATCGCCGTAAAGGACAGAATGTACATGGTCAGATGCTGGCGAAACGCCCGGATCTTCAGCGTTGAAAACATATCCTTAAACACCGACAGACACATTTTGCCCGGCGACAGCCTGGGCTTGCGTGCCTCAGCGGTCGAAGAAGACGGAATATCGTGCAGCCGTTCCCACGTGGTGAAATAGGTGATCATCACCACCACCATCGAGATCAGGGTAAATATCGCGCCGTTGATAAAGAATACCCTGGCGCTGTCGTCGCCGAACAGGGTAAACAAACGCCCGGGGATAAACGTTGCCATAAACGTTCCCAGCCCGCCAAATACGATTCTGAATGCGGACAGCTTGGTTCGTTCTTTGTAATTCGAGGTCATTTCGGAGGCGATCGTTTCATACGGAATGATGATCATTGCCGCGATAATTTCCATCATCAGATAGGTAATAAGATAATAGAAGTAATTCATATCCGCGACCCACATCAGGCTGTATATTACCAGCAGCGGGCAGCCGAGCAGCAGGAAAAAGCGACGCCGGCCAAATTTCTTCCCGACGCGGGTATTACCGAAATGGTCCGTCACATAGCCGACCAGCGGGCTGATTATCGTATCCAGTATCCGAGCAATAAACAGAATTGAACCCGCTTCAATCGGTGTTAATCCACAATAGGTGACATAAAAAAACATGATCCATGCGCTAATAACGGCGAAGGCACCTCCGCCGAACATATCCGTTACGCCATAGCCAATATAGTTTTTCGTTTTTAAAACGCGAGCTTCTTTCATTCCAGACTCCACGTAGGTGGCGGTGGGCATTGTCGCCCACCGAAATACAGAGGGTTTTTATTATTTATAGATCTGACGTGCTTTATTATCTTTAATGCCGGACTTACGGTAAAAATAGGTATTAATTCTGTCACGCCATTCGGTGGCGTTTTCTTTCTGCTTATTCAGGCGTGCAGCAACATTGGAGTAAATATCGGCGCTGACCAGCCCTTCCAGCGCCTGCCAGCGATCGATATAGTCCTGAACCTGCTCAACGCCGGTAAAATGGGTATCGTAAATATGCTGAATCACCGTATTGCCATTCTTCAGCCGGTGGTCATAGTTCAGGAAGTGGAAGAACAGCACCAGTTCATCCGGGCAGGTTTCTAACGTCCCGTAATACCGGCGATTCTCATCCGCGTACTGTGCCACAAATCCGGTGCCGCTCTCCGTCGTGCGGTCCACGCCCAGCCCGTTGCGGTCCGCGTAATGGTAGGTTCCCCACAGGTCATATTCATAGCCGTCGATATTCGGGCCGTAATGATGGTGCGGATTGACCATCCAGCCCACGCCCAGCGGCGCGGTGTAATTTTCGTAGGTCTGGCCGCTGGTCAGCAGCAGATGGCACACCGTATCCATCACCTGCGGATGGTAACCGAAGGTCAGATGGCACCACTCTCTGGCCATATCCTGCTCATTGACGTCCGGGTTCCACAGCAGCTGGCCGTAGCCGTACAGATTCGCCTGGGCAAATACGTGACCGGTCCAGCAATCATCCCGCCCGATATTCGCGACGGCGGCAACCCCGGAGTACGGCATGCTATTCATCCGCCCGCTGGTTAAATCTTTAATTTTTGACGGGCCGGAAGCGAGGTGGGTATCAAAGGACAGGATGGCTTTCCACTGCGGCACCAGCCAGAACAGGTCGATCTGCTGGCCGGTGTACTCCTGCGTCACCTGCAGTTCCAGCACCTGATTGGTATTCGGCATCGCCCCCAGCAGCGGGGAAACCGGCTCGCGGACCTGGAAATCCATCGGCCCGTTTTTAATCTGCAGGATAACGTTGCTCAGGAACTGGCCGTCCAGCGCCGCAAAATGATCCCAGGCCGCACGCGCCCGGTCGGTTTTGCGGTCGCGCCAGTTTTGCAGGCAGTTGTAGACAAAGCAGCGCCAGAAAACCAGCCCGCCGTGTTCTTCTAACGCTTCACCCAGCATGTTGGCGCCGTCGGCGTGAGTGCGGCCATAGGTGAACGGACCGGGGCGATGCTCTGAATCCGCTTTCACCACCACGCCGCCCAGGTCGGGAATATCGCGATACAGATCGTCCAGGCTCGCCTTCCACCATTTGCGCACCCCGGCGTCCAGCGGGTCGGCCGTTTCCAGCCCGCCAAGCTCAATGGGGCTGGCGTAGTTGATGCAGAGATACACGCTGATGCCCCAGGCGCGGAAAATGGACGCGATCCAGATCAGATCGTCGCGATATTTCCGGGTGATTAAGTGGGTTTCAACCTGGTGGACGTTGACGTTATTCAGCGTCAGGGCGTTAATCCCGATGCTGGCTAACAGCCGCGCGTAGCGGGTAATGCGTTCTTCGTCGCGGGTAAACTGGTTGTCCTGGTAGAAGATGGACAGCCCGGCATAGCCGCGCTCGATGCTGCCATCCATGTTATCCCAGTGGTTGAGCATGCGAATTTTCATCGCGGGCGCTTCATCAATGGCGGTGCCCTTGATCAACCTGCCGGTCTTCACTAATTTCAGCAGATGGAACCAGCCGTAGAGCAGGCCGCGCTCTTCACTGGCAGAGATCTGAATACCGCCCGAACCGTAATGCAGACGAAAACTTCCCTCCACGCCCTTTTCGCCGTTCAGCGCAAACGTCAGGGCGATGCCATTTTCTGCCTGAGAGGCGACAGCATGGGCCACCTCTTTTTTCAGATTTGCCAGCAGCGGCGATGCCGCCTGCGGGAAGTTCAGGCGGGTAACGCTGAGTGAATGATGGCTGAACAGCCCGGCGATCTGCTCCTGCTCCGTTAACCAGCATGCCGAAGCCTTACCCTGCGCGTCTCTCATTTTTATACCCCATTTCGTTTCTGATAAGGCTTTATGGGGTATCACGACCGTTTACGGCAATTATCTTTTTTAAAACTGAATTTCCGATTATTAACTTCTGTGAGGGGGATCACTGGAATGGTACCATCCGAATATCATTTTCTCAGCGTAAGCGCCCCGACGCGGAAGTCAAAGCCTGCGATCAGCTCCCGCGATAGGTGGACCAGCCGCCGGGGGCAATCAGAAACGGCAGATGGTAGTGCTCATCCGCCGCCGCCGGAATAACGAAATCAATCTGCGCGCAGGGGAAAGGCGTTTCCAGCCCCTTTGCCGCAAACCAGTCGCCGGTTTCCGCCACCAGCCGGTAGCGGCCGGGCGGCAGCGGCGCGGGCGCGAAGTCGCCCAGCCGTCCGTTGGCGTTGGTCAGCCCGCTGGCGATAACCTGCCCGCCCTGCTCAAGCCGCAGCGCCACGTCTGCGGCGGGTTTACCGGTGGAAATATCCAGAATATGGGTGCTGAGGGTGGTCATTCGCTTATCGCTCCTTCCAGTCGTAACAGGGTAATGTCGCGTAGCGCTTCCAGCGCCGCCTGCACTTCTTCTGCATCGCTGTTGTTTAAACGCTGCGCCAGCGCGGCCAGGATCTCCTCGCCGCTGCGGCCTTTGGCGCGGATCAGGAAAACCCGGCCAAAGCGCGCTTCGTAGCGGGCATTACCCGCTTTTAGCGCCAGCGCCAGCTGTGAGTCCTGGTCGTTAACGGCCCCCTGCTCCTGCCGCGACAGCGCGGCGTGCGCCTGGCTGCCCGTGGGCTTTTCGCCGATGCGCGGATGCGCGCTCAGCGCCTGATTCAGCTCCGCTTCCCCCCAGCTCTGCGTCGCCACCCGCGCGGCGTTAAGCAGCGATTCGCGGCTGGCATAGGGCCGCGCCGCTGCCACCGCTTCGCACCACGCGGGGATCGCCACGCACGGCGCCAGCAGGGCCAGCGCCTGCGGGGATGAAAGATGATTAAAGTGACTCAGCGCCGTCATTGCTGCTCCTTGCTGCCGCGGTAACCGGAACAGCGTGCTTCTCTTCCGGGATAATCAGGTTAAGGACAATCGCCACCAGCCCGCCGCTGGTCGCCGCCGAACCGAACAGGTTGCCGATAATCGGCGGGAAGTGGGCAAGAAACGCCGGCACCGCCTCCACGCCCAGCCCGAAGCCGAACGCCAGACCCACAATCAGCATATCGCGGCGGTTTAACGGCACCTGGGTAATAATACGGATCCCCGCGGCCACCACGCAGCCGAACATCACCATCGTGGCGCCGCCCAGCACCGGCGTGGGGATCTGCCGCAGCAGTTCACCAAACGGCGGAAACAGCCCCAGCAGGATCAGGATCACCCCAATATAGCGGCCAACGTAGCGGCTGGCGACGCCGGTCATCTGGATCACGCCGTTGTTCTGCGCAAAGGTGGTGTTGGGAAACGCGCACAGCATGGCGGCAACCATGCAGCTGATGCCGTCGGCCAGAATACCGCCCTTCAGGCGGGAGCGAAAAGCGCCGTCGTCAATCGACTGTTTTGAAATCAGGCAGTTGGCCGTCAGATCGCCCACCGCTTCCAGAATACACACCAGCGAAACTAAGGCAATCGGCAGGAAAATCGCACTGTTGAACTGGAAGCCAAACGGGAACAGCGACGGCAGGCGAAACCAGGTGTCGCCGAGGCCGGTGAGATGAAAATTTCCACTCAGCGCGGCGGCAATACAGCCGACGGCAATGCCCACCACCACCGACGAGAGGCGCAGCCAGCGGTTTTTTGCACAGCTCAGCAGCACGATAACCCCCAGCGTGCCGGCCCCGAGCGCGATATTGCTCATGCTGCCGAACGCCTGCGACTGCTCGCCGCCGCACCAGTTAATCACGCTGACTTTAATCAGGCTGATGCCGATCAGCGCAATCACGCTGCCGGTGATAATCGGGGTAAAGATTTTTTTCAGCGGCTCAATAAAGCGGCTGACGACTACCGGCACCAGCGCGGCCACAAAGTTCACGCCGAACAGCATGGCCATAATATCCTGCGGGCCGCCGCCCTGGCCCTTCACCCAGATGCCGCCGGCAATCGCCACGCCGAGGAAGGCAAAGCTGGTGCCCTGCATGCAGATCATCCCCGCGCCGATGCCCCAAACGCGGTTGGACTGGAGAAACGTGCCGATGCCGGAGGCCAGCAGCGACATACTGATCAGATACGGCAGCCAGTCGCCCAGCCCCAGCGCGGCACCAATAATCAGCGGCGGGGTAATGATCCCCACCAGCCCCGCCAGCACGTGCTGCAGCGCGCTGAAAAAGGCCGGAAGCGGAGGGATCTTCTGCTCAAGCCCGTAAATCAGGGTGTCGTTCTTTTCATCAGCCATGGTTGTTCCATCCCGTTGCAAATAAGCGATATCTGCACAGTGCACAAACCAGACCAGAGTGGCCGGGACGATGAGGATAATTTCCTTAAGCGCCGATTAGTCACGCGATTTCAATAAGATAAATTCATCATTTATACCCCTTCATGCTCCGCCAGGTCGCGGCCCCGACATGAAACGTTAGATTCCTCAGTGGCGAATGAGAAATTATTGATTCACAACAAGGCAACATAACCGCCCCGATGCACTAAAAAGAGGCAGCCCGGCGCGGGCGCGCGATAAAAACGCCGCCGCCAGCGCCTTTGCCGACCTGGTACGCAAATTGCTGAACCTGATAACGACGCCTGAACAGGAGAGCAAAATGAAAGCATTAGTTATCGGTGGCGGCATTGGCGGCCTGAGCGCAGCGGTTGCGCTGAAGAATGCGGGGATTGCCTGCGAAGTCTATGAAGCGGTGAAAGAGATCAAACCGGTGGGGGCGGCGATTTCCATCTGGCCGAACGGCGTAAAGTGCATGCACCACCTCGGCATGGGCGAGATTATTGAAACCTTTGGCGGGCCGCTGCGTTCGATGGCCTATCAGGATCATCTCAGCGGTGAGGCGCTCACCCGGTTCAGCCTGGCCCCGCTGATTTCACGCACCGGCGGCCGCCCCTGCCCGGTTTCCCGCGCCGAACTCCAGCGCGAGATGCTGGATTTCTGGGGGCGCGAGCGGGTGCAGTTCGGCAAGCGGGTCACCCACACCGAGGAAAACAGCAACGGCGTGACCGTCTGGTTTACAGACGGCACCACGGCCCACGGCGATTTTCTGATTGCCGCCGACGGCAGCCACTCGGCGCTGCGGCCTTACGTACTGGGATACACGCCGGAGCGGCGCTACGCGGGCTACGTTAACTGGAACGGCCTGGTGGATATCGATGAAAGCCTGGCCCCCGCCGAACAGTGGACCACCTTTGTGGGCGAAGGCAAGCGCGTATCGCTGATGCCGGTTTCCGACGGGCGCTTCTACTTCTTCTTTGACGTACCGCTCCCGGCGGGGCTGGCGGAGGACCGCAGCACCCTGCGCGCGGATCTCACCCGCTACTTCAGCGGCTGGGCCGCGCCGGTGCAACAGCTGATTGCCACGCTGAACCCGGAAACCACCAACCGCATTGAGATCCACGATATCGAGCCGTTTGACCGGCTGGTGCGCGGCAAGGTGGCGCTGCTGGGCGATGCCGGGCACAGTACCACGCCGGATATCGGCCAGGGCGGCTGCGCGGCGATGGAGGATGCGGTGGTGCTCGGCGCGGTTTTCCGCGAGAACCGCGATATCGAATCGGCGCTGCGCGAGTACGAGGCGCAGCGCTGCGACCGCGTGCGGGACCTGGTGCTCAAGGCACGCAAGCGCTGCGACGTCACCCACGGTAAGGATATGGCGCTGACCCAGGCCTGGTATCAGGAGCTGAAGGAAGAAACCGGCGAGCGCATTATCAACGGCATGTGCGAAACCATTCAGGGCGGTCCGCTGGGCTGACGCCCCTCAGGCGGCGTAGCGGACTGCATCGCCTCCAGCACCGCCGTCAGCTTCTGGATCGCCATCTGCGCCGGGCGGGAAAGCTGGCGCGAAGGCGCGGTACAGAGCGCTAACGTCAGCGGCCGCAGCAGCGTGCCGCGCAGCGGAGCAAACGCCAGCTGGCCGCGTTGCACCTCGTCGTGAACGTCCAGCCGGCTCAGCACCGCTACCCCGCTGCCCTTCAACACCAGCGATTTGATCAGCCGGATATCATTGCAGCTGATGGTGTTCGCCGGGGAAAAATCATGATGGCGGTAGAGCATCGCCACCCGATCGTGAACCATCAGCGGCGCGCCTGGGAGGATATGACGCTCGCCGCTCAGCTCCCCCAGCGAGATGCGCCCGCAGGCTGCCAGCGGGTGATCCGCACGCATCACGATGCCCATCTCCAGCTCAACGAACGCCAGCACGCTCAGCCCCGCCTGCCCTTCCGGGTCGAGGATCAGCCCGAAATCGAGATCGGCCTGCCGGACCTTCTGGCTGACCGTATGGCTGTCGGCCACCTGTAAAACCAGCTCCAGCCACTGCCAGTCGGCGATGATATCGGACAGCGCGCCGGCAAAGCTGCCTTCCGCCAGCGCCTGTACCAGCCCGACGTTGACCGTGCCGCGCCGCAGCCCCTGCAGCTCATCAAACTTCTGCCGCGTCAGGCGAAATTCCTTCTGCCAGCGCAGGATATTGTCGTACAGCAGCTCCCCCGCCGTGGTCATCCGCAGCCCTTCGGGCAGGCGTTCAAACAGCGGCGTACCGAACTCTTCCTCGGCCTGCAGGATCTGGCGGTTGATCGCCGACGCGGAAATATGCAGCTTTTCCGCCGCCCGCCGCAGGCTGCCGCTGCGGGCCACCTCGGCAAAGTAGAGCGCAAATCGTGAAAACGGACTCATCGGTCACCTGTACGCATTTTTGCAACACCCTGGTGAATTAATGCTGATGGATGCGTACACCCTAATATGACAACAATAAACCCACAACAACTAAACCAGTATTTTTGTGAGCAGGAAGGCCGACGATGAACACGCACAAACCCACTCCCCCCGCCCATTGCACCTTCGAGCCGGATGACTGGCTGAAGCTGGCGAAATGCTGGCACCCGGTGGCCCGCGCCTGCGACATCGACGCCGCGCCGGTCAAAGCCACGCTGCTGGACGAACAGCTGGTTATTTACCGCATCAAAGGCCAGGTGGTGGTGGCGCGCGACGTCTGCCCGCATCGCGGCGTGCCGCTGACGCTGGGTTTTCACGATGAAGAAGGGATTATCTGCCCCTACCACGGTCTGCGCTTCGGCGAAGATGGCCGCTGTAACCGCATTCCCTCCAGCCCGGACCAGCCGGTGCCGGCCAAACTCAACCTGACGAGCTACGCGGTGGAAGAGCGCTACGGACTGATCTGGACCTGCCTGGACTTCGATGCCGACAACCCGCCGCCGCTGCCGACCATGCCGCTGTGGGACGCAGACGGCTACCAGCAGATCAACTGCCCGGGCTTTGAGGTCAACGGCTTTGCCGGTCGCCAGGTGGAGGGCTTTCTGGACGTCGCCCACTTTGCCTGGGTGCATACCGATACCTTCGCCGATGCCGACAACCAGCGGGTGCCGGACTACAAGCCGCAGGAAACGCCGTTTGGCTTCGTTGCCGACTACTGGAGTTCGGTGAGCAACTACGCGCCACACTCGGAATACCGTGCGCCGGAAGGGTTCCAGTGGCTGCGGCATTTTGAAATGCACCTGCCGTTTACCGCCACGCTGACCATTCATTTCCCCGGCGAGGAGCGGATGGTGATTATGAATGCCGCCTCGCCGGTGTCGGCCCGGGTTACGCGGATGTTTGCGCCTATCGCCCGCAATGTCGATCTGCACGTGCCGGTGGAGGATGTGCATGCTTTTAACCTGCGGGTGTTTGAGGAGGACCGGCTGATGGTGGAAACCCAGCGCCCGGAAAGGCTGCCGCTGGACCTCACCCTGGAGGCGCATATCCCGGCCGACCGCAGTTCGATTGCCTACCGTCGCGGCCTGAAAAAAATGGGCTTCGGCGACTTTTTCCTCGTCTGAACGGAGGCGGCAATGAGTGAGATGCTGGAAGCAAGAGTCGACGGCCTGTGGTGCCAGGGCGACAAAAGTCTGGCGGTCAGCCTGGTGGGCACCGGCTCTGCGGCTCTGCCCAACTGGCAGCCCGGGGCGCATATCGATCTCCACCTGCCCTGCGGACTTATCCGTCAGTATTCGCTGACCGGAACCGGCGAGGCGAACCGCTATCTGATCTGCGTGGCGCGTGAAGCGGCATCGCGCGGGGGATCGCGCTACATTCACGACACGCTGCGCCCCGGCCAGCGGCTGATGATCTCAGCGCCGCGCAACCTGTTCCCCCTGCAGCCTGCCGGGCGGGTGCTGCTGCTGGCGGCCGGGATCGGCATCACCCCGCTGTACGCGATGGCGGTACGGCTCAGGGCGGCAGGCACGCCTTTTGAACTGCACTACTTTGTAAAAAGCCGCCGCAGCGCCGCCTTTATCGCTGAACTGATGGAAAACAGCAATGGGCCGATGTGTACCGTTCACTGTTCCGACGAGGGCGGCAGCCCGCGCCACCGGCTGGCGCAGGTCATCGCCGCGCCGCAGGATAATGCGCACCTTTACGCCTGCGGCCCGCAGGGATTTATGACTTCGGTTGCGGAAACCGCACGGGCGAAAGGCTGGGCGGAAGAACGGATCCACAGCGAAGCCTTCCAGCCCGCGGCACCGACGGTGGGTGGATCGCAGGACGGCACGTTTACCATCACGCTGGGGTCAACCGGGGAACGCTGGCCGGTGCCGGGGAATAAGACTATTGCTCAGGTGCTGCAGGAGAACGGCGTGGCCGTGCCGCTCTCCTGCGAGATGGGCCTGTGCGGCGCCTGCCTGACCCCGGTGATCGAGGGCGTTATCGATCACCGCGATACCGTTCAGTCCGAACAGGAAAAAACCGCCCCGGCGCAGCATATCGCGCTGTGCTGCTCACGCAGCCACTCCGGGGAGATTGTTATCGATCTTTGAAACGCAGGAACTTCCCGCTACTGCGGATCCCCTTTCGGGATCTCGGCAAAGAATCCGGCAAACAGCGGCTGACGCAGCTGGTGCAGCACCTCCTGCAGGGTATCCAGCGGCGCGGCGGACCAGTCGGCGCGGGCATCAACGTCGGGGTATTCGCGGTCGTACCAGATTTTCAGCGCGGCCGAATGCATCCCGCGCCTGTCGCCGCCGGCTGCGGCCCCGGCGCGCATTGCCGCCAGCAGCCGATCGGCAAACGGCAGCTCGCTGCGCAGCTGATATTCCCGGCGCATCTCCGCCAGCGTTTCCGCATTAAGCAGTAAATTTCCCCCCACCGCGCCGTCGTTCACCGACAGGCTGTCGGCATAAACGCCGCACAGCGGGCCGCTCCAGTGCGCCACGCTGCCGCTGCGATCCACGATCATTACCTGCCTTCTGGGGGCTTCCGGATCTTCCCGCAGCAGCATTGCCAGCGTTTCGGTGGCGGAAAACCCCTCGCGCAGCCGCGCAATGCCGTGGATGCCGTACAGCGGATTGGTCATCGCCTGGGTGGCAATCGCACCTACCCGCGCGGCACCGTGGATCACCAGCGCCCCTACCGCCGGACCGGCGGTAGCCGTGGCCGCACCGAACGCGCCGGTATGCGGATCGCGCGCGACAATTGAGAAGGTCATGTCAGCTCCCGTGGCGAGGTCAGACTAAATTTATATGGATAAATTATTGCAATAAGCCCTATTTATACGCATAAATAATAATCAGGACAACCGGTATTCACTCCCGAAGCAGATGAGGCCACCATGCTGAGTACGCGACGAATCAAGGTTTTAATCACCAGCGCCCTGCTGCTGTGCCCGCTGCTCGGCGCACCGCTGGCTCAGGCCGCCACGCCCGCCGATGCGCTGCTGATAGGCCAGGTGGCCGAACCGCAGTCGCTCGATCCGCAGGTGGCCACCGCCGCCAACGACTCGCGTATTCTGGTCAATATGTATGACGGACTGGTGCGCAACGGCGAAGGTAAACTGGATATCGAACCGGCGCTGGCCACCCGCTGGGAGATCAGCCCGGATGGCCTCACCTACCGTTTCCATCTGCGCGACAACGTGCGCTTCCACGACGGTACGCCGTTCAACGCCGAAGCGGCGAAGTTTACCTTCGATCGCATGATCGACGAGAAAAATCCGTGGCACGATACCGGCCCGTTCCCGCTGTCGTTTTTCTTCTCCAGCATCAAATCCATTGATACCCCCGATGAACAGACGCTGGTATTCCACCTGAAAGAGCCTTTCGCGCCGTTCCTCTCCAATCTGGCCACCCCGACGGGGCTGATCGTTTCACCGGCCGCGGTGAAAAAATATGGTAAGGATTTTGGCCGCCATCCGGTGGGGACCGGGGCGTTTCAGTTTGGCGAATGGCGGGCCAACCAGCGCGTGGTGGTGACGGCGAATGCGTCTTACTGGGACGGTAAACCGGCGGTCAACACCGTGGTATTCCGCCCGATTACCGACGGCAACACCCGCGTGGCGGAGATGCTCTCCGGCGGGATTGACGCGATGGTGGAAGTCCCGCCGGATACGGTGAAGCTGTTCGCGGAGAAGCGCAAACGCTTCCGTCTGTATGAAACCACCGGCCCGCACGTCTGGTACGTGATGCTGAACGCGCAGGTGCCGCCGTTTAACGACGTTCGCGTGCGTCAGGCGGTGAACTACGCGGTGAACAAACAGTCGCTGGTCGACAATATTCTTCAGGGTTCTGCGGACGTGGCCGACGGCCCGATCCCGGCGGCGTTCAGCTGGGCGGCGAATCCCGACGTGAAGGCGTATCCCTACGATCCGCAGAAGGCGCGCGAGCTGCTGAAAGCGGCAGGAGCGGAAGGTGCAACCCTGACCTTCTACGTCACCGAAGGGGGATCGGGGATGCTCGACCCGGTGCCGATGGCCACCGCCATTCAGGCCGATCTGAAAGCGGTCGGGCTGAACGTGAAAATTGAAACTTATGAATGGAACACCTATCTGTCGAAGGTCAACGCCGGACTGACGCCGCAGACCCATATGGCGGAAATGGCGTGGATGACCAACGACCCGGATACCCTGCCGTTTTTAACCCTGCGCACGGATGCCTGGCCGAAAAAAGGCGGCTTTAACTCGGGTTACTACAGCAATCCGCAGGTAGATGCGCTGCTGGAAAAAGCCCGTCTGACCACCGATAACGCCGAACGCGGGCAGCTTTACCGCCAGGTGCAGCAGATCGTGCACAACGACGCGCCGTGGCTGTTTGTCGCCAACTGGAAGCAGAATGCCGTGACCTCCACGCGCATTAACCATTTTTCCCTGCAACCGAACTTTAACCTGTTACTCAATCGGGTGACCAAACAGTAACGCCGACGCAGGAGCCTGACTATGTGGCACTACACGCTAAAACGCGTTCTGGCGATCGTTCCCATCTTTATCGGGCTTTCGCTGATCGTCTTTCTGATTATGGCGATGATCCCCGGCAATCCGGCCCAGGCGCTGCTGGGAGCCTGGGCCACGCCGGAAAACGTCGAACGCATCACCCGCGATCTCGGACTGGATAAGCCGCTGTGGCAGCAGTATCTGATCTGGATCGGCAACATCCTGCACGGCGACTTTGGCCGCTCCTACGTGCTGAACCGCCCGGTGATTGACGAGGTGCTGCAGCGGCTGTCGGCCACGCTGATCCTCGGCGGCAGCGCGCTGCTGCTCAGTACCGTGCTCGGGCTGCTGGCGGGGATCGCCTCCGCGCTGCGCCAGTTCGGCTGGGGCGATCGGTTAATCACCCTGTGCGTACTGGTGGGGATTTCCATGCCCTCGTTCTGGATCGGTCTGCTGATGATTATGCTGTTCGCCGTGCAGCTGCAGTGGTTCCCGGCCTCCGGGATGTTCGCCATCTGGGGCGGCGGCGGCTGGCTGGATCTGCTGCATCACCTGGCGCTGCCCGCCGTCACCCTGGCGATTGTCGCCACCGGGGTGATCGCCCGCCTGACCCGCACCGCGATGCTGGAGGTGCTGCGTCAGGACTTTATTCGTACCGCACGCGCCAACGGCCTGAGCGAGTCGAAGGTGATCTACCGCCACGCCTTTCGCATGGCGCTGGTGTCGGTGATCCCGGTGATCGGCATTCAGGCCGGCTTTGTGCTGGGCGGCGCGGTGTACATTGAAACCGTCTTCCAGTGGCCGGGGCTGGGCGCGATGCTGGTGAAAGCCGTTGCCACCCGCGATCTGCTGCTGGTGCAGGGCGGCGTGCTGGTTGCCGCCGCGGTTTATGTGCTGATCAACCTGTGCGCCGACATCCTGCAGGCGCTTCTCGACCCGAGGTTAAAATCATGAGCCAGATTCTGACGGCGCCCTCCACGCGCCACCGCCCGTCGCTCTGGTCGCTGCTGCTGGCGAACCGCCTGGCCACGCTGGGGCTGATTATTCTGCTGCTGACGGCGATCGTCGCCCTCTGCGCACCGCTGCTGCCGCTGGCCGATCCCGATGCCACCAATCTGCTGCAGCGCCTGCTGCCGCCGCTGTCGCCGGGGCATCTGCTGGGCACCGATCCGCTGGGGCGCGATGTACTGTCACGGCTGATCTGGGGGACGCGGGTGTCGCTGGCGGTGGGCATCAGCGCCACGCTGCTGGCCGCGCTGTTCGGCACGCTGATCGGCCTGCTGGCGGGCTACGCGGGGGGCCGCACCGACAGCCTGCTGATGCGGCTGATCGATATGCTGATGGCTTTCCCCTATATTCTGCTGGCGCTGGCGATTGTCGCGGTGCTCGGTCCGGGGCTGCTGAATGCGCTGTACGCCATCGCCGTGGTCAATATTCCCTTTTTCGCCCGTAATATACGCGGCCTGACCGTCGGCCTGCGCCAGCGCGACTTCGTGCAGGCGGCGCGACTCTCCGGCAAAAGCCACGCGTCGGTGCTGTTCACCGAAGTGCTACCCAACGTGATGCCGGTGATCGTGGTGACCATGTCCACCACCATCGGCTGGATGATCCTGGAAACCGCTGGCCTGTCGTTCCTCGGCCTCGGCACCCAGCCGCCGGATGCCGATTTAGGCTCCATGCTCGGCCAGGGGCGCGCACAGATGTTCAGCGCGCCGCACGTATCGCTGGTGCCGGGCATTATGATCTTCCTGCTGGTAATGAGCTTTAACCTGCTGGGCGACGGCATCCGCGACCTGCTCGATCCAAGGCTGCGCTCCGGCGTGCTGCAACGGGCGCAGGCGGTCACCACCGTCACCCGCCCTGCCGTACCGGCGGCAAAAACCGACGGTGCCCTGCTGGAGGTGGTGGATCTGGCGGTCAGCTTCCGCGCCGGAAAACAGGCGCAGCAGGCGGTGAAGGGCATCAGCTTCCATCTGCAGCGCGGGGAATGCCTGGGGTTGATTGGCGAAAGCGGCTCGGGGAAAAGCGTCACCGCGCTGTCGATTATGGGCCTGCTGGCCTCCCCGCCGGGTGAAATCAGCGGCGGCGCGATCTATGTGGACGGCGAAGAGATGCTGTCGCTTTCCCCTGACGCCCTGCGCCAGCGTCGGGGCGCGCGCGTCGCCTATATTTTCCAGGATCCGCTGAGCACGCTGCATCCGCAGTTACGCATCGGCGACCAGATCGTTGAGGCGATTCAGGCCCATCAGCCGCTGTCGCGCAGCCAGGCGCGGCAGAAAGCGATCGCCCTGCTGGAGGACGTCGGCATCCCCGATGCCGCCGCGCGGTTTAACGCCTGGCCGCATCAGCTTTCCGGCGGTCAGCGCCAGCGCGTGGGCATTGCGATGGCGCTGGCGAACGACCCGGAGATTATCATCGCCGATGAGCCGACCACCGCGCTGGACGTGACCGTGCAGGCCAGGATCCTGGAGCTGCTGCAAAACCTGCGCCGCGAACGCGGCCTGACCCTGCTGTTTATTACCCACGACTTCGGGGTGATTGCACAGATCTGCGATCGCGTGGCGGTGATGCGCCACGGCGAAATTGTGGAGAGCGGCGACACCGCCACGATGCTGGCCGATCCGCAGCACGACTACACCCGGCGGCTGATCGCCAGCGTGCCGAAGGCCGGCCAGGGGCGCGATTTCCTGCGCCAGGTCGCGGCGCTTTATCCCACCAGCCAGCCCCAGCAGGAGCGCGTATGAGCAACGTGATTGAGGTAGAAAACCTGACAAAAACCTTCGGCCACGCCGCACGCTGGTTCAGCCCGGCGGCTCATCAGGTGCAGGCGGTCAAAGGGATTTCACTGCATCTTGCCGCCGGAGAAACGCTGGCGGTGGTGGGCGAAAGCGGCTCGGGGAAAAGTACCCTGGCGCGCATGCTGGTCGGGCTGGAAACGCCGACCTCGGGCACCATCCGCCTGATGGGCAACGAGACCGGCTCCGGACGCAACGGTAAAGAGAACGGGCGGCTGATCCAGTATGTGTTTCAGGATCCGGTCGCCTCGCTGAACCCGCGGAAAACCATTGCGGATACGCTGGACGTGCCGCTGAAGGCGCTGTGCGGCTACGGCGGTGCGAAACGAAAAGCGCGGATGCTGGAGCTGATGGAGGCGGTGAAAATGCCCGCCGATGCCCTGATCGGCTATCCGCACGAGTTTTCCGGCGGGCAGGCCCAGCGGCTGGCCCTGGCGCGAGCGCTGGCCGCCGAAGCGCGCATTCTGGTACTGGATGAGCCGGTCAGCGCGCTGGACGTGTCGGTACAGGCACAGGTTCTGCTGCTGCTGGATCAGCTGAAGGAACAGTTTGGCCTTTCCTACCTGTTTATCAGCCACGATCTGGCGGTGGTCGAATCGATTGCCGATCGGGTGGCGGTGATGTATCACGGAGATTTGGTAGAATGTGCCGATAACGCCACGCTGTTTCGTTCACCTCAGCACAGCTACACGCAGAGTCTGCTCGCCAGCGCCCCCCGTCTGTGAAGGAAAGAATTAATGAGCCAGGACACCCCGGACGCACCGCGCCGCAAGCGCACCGACGAAATCGTTGATGCGATTAAAGAAACCATCATTCGCGATAACCTGGTGCCGGGCGACCGGCTGCCGCAGGAAAAAGATCTGGCCCAGCACTACGCCGCAGGTAAAGGCACGGTGCGCGAGGCGCTGAAGTCGCTGGAGGTGCAGGGGCTGATCCGCACCAAAACCGGGCCGGGCGGCGGCGCGTTTATCGAGTCGATGACCGAAACCCGCGCCATGAGCCTGCTTTCCAACTATCTGTTCACCCGCGAACTGTCGATCGGCAATATCTACGCCCTGCGCAAGGCGCTGGAGCCGATTGCCGCCGTCAGCGCAATTCACGCCATCGACGAGGCCGGTTTTGCCCGACTGAACCAGCTGATTACCGTCTACGACCATCCGCCCGCCGACGACGATGAGCGCTGGGCGCAGCGGATGGCGGAGCTGGATTTTCACGGCGTGGTCGCCAGCTATGCCGACAACGTGCTGCTGGCGTTTCTCTGCCACTTCTTACAGCGGCTGCTGAAGGATCTGGCGGTGTGCAAGGATATTTATCAGCGCCCCGAGCCGGTGGATCGCCGGGTGGGCATCAACTTTCAGCGCCGCCTGATCGACGCGATGCGCCACAAGGATGCGGAGGAAGTGGAGGCCATTATGCGCGCGCATATGCAGCACGCCGAGGCATCAATGCTGGCGCTGGAGGCAACGCTGGAGGAACGTTTTCTGAGCGACAGCATTTAACGTTTACCGCCCGCTTTCGGCTAACTGACGGCCCGCAGTCAGTCGTCGGCCGGCTCCCCTGCCGGCGGCACCACCCGCACCAGATGGATCATCAGGTACAGCAGCTCGTCGGTGGTGAGCGTCACCTGCAGCAGATTCAGCACGTATTCGCCGATCAGCTGGCTGGCGCGATAGTGATCGGGATACTCGCCGCGCACCTGTTCGAAGATGAAATCGTCTTTGGTGGCGATCTGCCGCCGCTCGATCATCCGCTGAATGAAAAACTGCAGGTGGGTCAGAAAACGCTGATAGTTCAGCGAGTCGCGGTCGATCTCCACGCGGAAGTGATATTTGATAATGTTGAAGATATCTTTCAGCATCTTCACCGACAGCAGCGTGGATTCCATATTCAGCACCTCGGTCTGCCCGTTGACCAGATGGAAGGCGATATTGCCCGCCTCCTCCTCCGGCAGGCTGATGGCCAGCCGCTGATTCAGCGTGTTGACCGCCTGCTGCGCCAGCGCGAATTCACGCGGATAGAAGCGTTTGACCTCAAACAGCAGCCGGTTCTGGATGGCAATGCCCTTGTGGAAACGCTCAATCGCAAAGCTGAGGTGATCCATCAGGGTAAAAAACAGCTGCTCGCTGAGGCGGCCGTTCAGCCCGACGTTGGCCAGGTCAATCAGCGACTGCACCAGCGGCGGCAGGTATTCCGGCGAGTTTTCAATCACCCGCAGATAGTCGCGGGCGGCCTGGCTGTTCTGCACCGCGTAGATTTTTTCAATCTTCTGCGGATCCAGCTCGTCGCCGGGCCGGCTGCTGAAGCCCAGCCCTTTGCCCATCACAATCACGTCTTCATGGCCGGGGGTACTGGCTAACACCAGACTGTTATTCAGCACCTTTACTACCGTCATTTTTTCCATTTATCGCCACCCGGCCATTGTCTGCTGCGTGTTGTTTTACAGGCTCTGCCCGTTGCTGGCAATCACCTGCTGATACCAGCCGAAGCTCTGCTTGCGAATCCGCTTCAGGTCTTTCAGATCGTGCTCGCCGCGATTAACGTAGATAAAGCCGTAGCGTTTGCCGTAGCCCTGATGGGTGCTGACCACATCAATCGCCGACCACGGGCAGTAGCCGATCACCTCCACGCCATCCGCCAGCGCCAGCTGAAGCTGTGCGATATGCTGGCGTAAAAAGTCGATGCGGTAGTCGTCGTTAATCACCTCGCCCGCTTCCAGCGCGTCCGGCGCGCCGATGCCGTTTTCGGTGATCAGGATCGGCAGGTTGTAGCGCTCCCAGGTTTTACGCAGCGTCAGGCGCAGCCCCACCGGATCGACCACCCAGCCGTATTGGGTTTTGCCGACGAACGGATTTTCCGCCGCGCGATAGACCCCGGGTTCACCCAGCATAATCTGCTGATCCCCGGCGCGGGCGCTGATATCCGAGGCGTCGCCGCGGCTGGCGGCGATGGTGGCCGTGGAGTAGTAGTTGATCGCCACGTAGTCCGGCCGGCCCTGCAGCAGGATCGCCGCATCCCCTTCCTCGACCTCCGGCGCAATATCGCGGTCCAGCAGGTAGCGCCAGGCCAGCGAGTTGTAGCGCCCGTGTACCGCGACGTCGAGGAAATTCCAGCCGCGCAGGGTTTCCCAGTTGTGCGCCGCAATGGCATCTTCCGGTTTGCAGGTTTCCGCATACATCGAGGTGGTGTTAATCGCCGGGCCGATTTTCGCCACCGGCAGCAGGCGGTGGCAGAGCGCCATCACCTGCGCCTGGGCCAGCATCATATGGTGGTTCTGCTGCCACAGCGATTTCGCCGTGGGCATCACGCCGCCTTCCGGCAGGCCAATCGCCCCCGGATGGAGGATCATGGTGTTCTGTTCGTTGATGGTCAGCCAGTAGCGAACCTTTTCGCCAAAGTGGGTAAACAGCGTGCGTGCGTACGCCACAAAGGCGTCGATGGTTGCCCGGCTGTTCCAGCCGCCCTGCTGCTCAAGGCACCACGGCAGATCGAAGTGGTACAGGGTGACGATCGGTTCGATGCCGTGGCGGTTCAGCTCATCAATCAGCCGCTCGTAGAAGGCCAGACCGGCCGGATTCACTTCCCCGACGCCGCCGGGGATGATGCGCGTCCACGCGATCGAGAAGCGATAGGCCTTCAGCCCCAGCTCGGCGAACAGCGCAACATCCTCCATCACGCGATGATAGTGATCGCTGGCCACGGTAAAATCCGCCGTTTCCGCCGGATGCTGGCACATATCAATCACCGACGGGCTTTTGCCGTCTTCGTTCCACGCCCCCTCAACCTGATAGGCCGAGGTTGAAGCGCCCCATAAAAAATCGGCTGGGAACGGTGCTGTCTGACGATAAATCATGCTGTAGCCTCCCCTGGTTGATTTCTCAGGGCCAGCAGATCGGCCCCCGTGGCGATCTGGCCGTCGGCAACGGCCTCAACCGCCCGATACTCCTCGCTGTTGACCACCAGCACCGGGGTGATCGGGTCATAGCCGGCGGCAATAATCGCCGCCAGATCGAAGCTCACCAGTTCGTCACCCGGGCTGACGCGGTCGCCAACCTGCAAAGCAGAGGTGAAGTGCTGACCGGCCAGATTGACCGTATCAATACCGATATGGATCAGAATTTCCGCACCGCCGTCTGATTTGATGCCCACCGCGTGCTTAGACGGCAGGAAGGTCACCACCTCCCCCGCTACCGGGGAGAGCAGCACGCCGCTGTCCGGAATAATCGCCACGCCCTGGCCCAGCAGGCCGAGGGAGAAGACGTCGTCCGGCACCGCCGAGAGCGGCACAATGCGGCCGCTGAGCGGGCTGCGCAGCGTTTCAGACGGCTGCGAATGAGCCGCTGACGTGTCGCTGTCAGAGGGACATCCAGCACCCTGTACGGAGTGCGCTTCCGACCCGGCGATGGCTGATGCCGCAGGGCTGGACTGTCCCGATTCGGCCGTAGCGGAACCTGATACTGCCGCCCTGGACACCGGAGATGCTCCGCTACCGGCAGGTTTCGCCCCGGCGGAAGGGGTACCATCAGAAGGCGATAAATCACCCTCTCCTTCCGGCTGCGGATCGTCAAAGCCGAGGAACCAGGTCAGCGAGAACGTCACCACGATGGCGATGGCACAGGTGACCAGCGCATGGACGATATTCATCGGGTTGTCGCCGATAAACGCGGGCAGCGCGGCCAGGCCCGGCGAAACAAACGCATAGCGCACCACGCCGCTCAGCCCGGCGTAAATCCCGGCGCAGCCGCCGCCGATCATCGCGGCAATGAGTGGACGTTTCAGCTTCAGCGTGACGCCGTACAGCGACGGTTCGGTAATGCCCAGCAGCGCGGTGAAACCGGCCGACGACGCCAGCTGCTTCAGATCTTTATTTTTGGTTTTCAGCGCCACGCACAGCGTTGCCGCGCCCTGCGCAATATTCGAGGCCAGCATGCCGGGGCCGTTGATGGTTTCAAAGCCCTGACGGGTCAGCTGGGCGGTGGCAATCGGCGTCATCGCCCACGCCGTGCCGGTGATCACCAGGAAGGGCTGCAGACCGCCCATCAGCATCGGGATCAGCCAGCTGGCTTTCCCGTTAACCACGGCGGCACCGGCGGCGACCAGATCGTTAAGCAGGATGCCAAACGGCCCCACCACCACCAGCGCCAGCGGTGCCGTGACCAGCAGGACAATCATCGGCTTGATAAAGAACACCAGCATCGACGGCGAGACTTTTTCCGCGAAGCGCTCCACCCACGACATCAGCCAGACGGTGAAAATAATCGGCAGCACCGAACCGGCATAGTCCGCCAGCCGCACGTCGATGCCGATAAAGGTGATATCGCCGCCTTTTGCCAGCATCTGCGCCAGGTTCGGGTGCAGCAGCGCCCCGGCGATGGTCATCGCCAGAATCGGGCTACAGGCAAATTTAATCGCCGCGCCGTAGGCCAGCAGCACCGGCAGGAAGAAGAACGCGGCGTCGGCAATGGTATCCAGCAGCTGATAGGTGGTGCTGCTGGCGCTGATTAACCCGCAAAGCTTGAGGATTGCCAGCAGCGCCTTGATCATCCCCGCGCCGGTAATCGCCGGGATCACCGGGGTGAAGGTGGTGGAGATCACGCTGATAATCTGGCTGAATATGCCGCTTTTTTTCGCCGCCGCGTTTCCGCCGGCGGGCTGCGCGTTCAGCGTGCCGATTTCCGACATCAGCGTGCGATAGGTTTGCTGCACCTGATTGCCGACCACAATCTGGAACTGGCCCCCGCTCTCCACCACGCCGATGACGCCCGGCAGTTTTTCAATCGCCTGCGCGTCAACCTGAGTACGATCGTTAAATTCCATGCGCAGCCGCGTTGCGCAGTGGGTGAGCCTGCTGATGTTGCTTTTGCCACCGCCGAGCGACAGGATTTGATGGGCGAGCTGTTTATAATCCACTGTTTTCCCCAGAAAAAAACCAAAAAAAAAGACCAAAATAAGAAATGCGCCTCATGGTGGAGGAGCATTTTTATTTTGGTCTTGCCTGCTTTACCAGTGACACGCCTTAATAAAAAATCACGGCAACCTGTAAAGCTCGTTGCGTGGCGATTATCGACAGAGCCGGTGCAGGCTGGCAATCCCCTTAGTGCAGTATTGCGATCTGGCTCTCAACTTTAACCGCACGCCGCCGCCCCTTTGCTGCCATCTGGAAATTTCTGACCGCTTTCATGTGATTGCGATCAAATTCTGGAAGGTTGCGTTTGACAATTCTGCCGGCAAAAAATAGCGTAGCGGCATTCTGATATCGATTTCATACATTATGACTGCAACCATTAAAGATGTGGCAGAGCACGCCGGACTGTCGGTCACCACCGTCTCGCGCTTTCTGAATAACCACCCTTACATCTCCGAAGATAAGAAAATCCGCATCCTCGCGGCGATGAAGGCGCTGGACTACGAGCCAAGCACCGCCGCGCAGCAGATGCGCGGGGTGAAGTCGCATCGCATCGGCATTCTGGTGTCGCGGATAACCAACCCGTTCTTCGCCAATCTGGTCGACGCGCTGGAAGTGACGGCGCGCAAAAACGGCTACTCGGTGCTGATCGTGCAGAACCACGACAGCGCGGGGGAAGAGGCCAACTGCCTCGATCTGCTGAAGAAAAAGATTATCGACGGCCTGATCCTCTGCTCGGTGGAGAGCGATAAAGCGGTGCTGGAAAAATACCAGCAGCACGGCCCTATTCTGCTGTGCAACACCCGCGTGGACGGATCGGACCTGCCGGTGGTGCGGGTGGATGATGAAGAGGCAACGTTTAATGCGATGGGCTATCTGCTGGAGCAGGGCTACCAGAAAATCGCCTACTGCACCGGCGGCGACTTTCTGCAAAAGGGCCACGGCGAGCGCCGCAACCGGGGCTTCCTGAAGGCGATGGCGGCCGCGGGCAGAGCCGTTGATGACGCGCTGATTTTCCGCAGGCTGCACAGCTACAAAGACGGCATCCGCCTGGCGGAGCAGCTGGCGGCGCTGCCCCCTTCCGCACGGCCGGACGTGGTGTTTACCGGCAGTGACGATGTGGCCTGTGGCCTGGTCACCTGGCTGACCAACCATGACATCCGGGTGCCGCAGGATATCGCGGTGGTCGGCTTCGATAACCTGCCGGTTTCTGAAATGGTCAGCGTACCGATTACCACGGTGAATCAACCAGTGGACAAGCTGGGCCAGTTCTCGGTGGAGTACTTGATTGCGCTTATCGCCGGTAAACCGTACCGCTACAACAGTGACGACCTGAAAGCGGAACTGGTGCTCAGAAAGTCGGCGTAAATTTTTTTTATCACAATGTGGTATCGATACCACATCACAGGGGTGGACATGTTAAAGCAGCAAAGAGACCAGGATAACGCCTGGTGGAAGGGATCCGTGATTTACCAAATCTATCCGAGGAGCTTTAAGGACAGTAATAACGACGGCATTGGCGATCTGCCGGGGGTTATCGAAAAACTGCCCTATCTGCATTCACTGGGCGTGACCCTGCTGTGGATATCGCCGTTTTATCTGTCACCGATGGCCGATAACGGCTACGACATCGCCGATTACTACGCGGTCAACCCGGAGTTCGGCGAGATGCGCGATGTGGATACGCTGATTGAGAAAGCCGCCGCGTTCGGGATTAAAATCATGATCGACCTGGTGGTAAACCACACCAGCGATGAGCATCCGTGGTTTCAGCAGGCGCTGGCCGATGCAAATTCGCCTCATCGCGATTATTATCTGTTCCGCCCGGCGGTGAACGGCCAGCCGCCGAATAACTGGCGCTCGATTTTCGGCGGCAGCGCGTGGGAAAAGGTGCCGGGCGAAGAGACGTATTACCTGCACGTGTTCCACAAAAAGCAGCCCGACCTGAACTGGGAAAACCCGCAGATGCGCCACGATATCTACCGGATGATCAACTGGTGGCTGGAGAAAGGCGTGGCCGGCTTCCGCGTGGATGCGATTACCTTTATCAAGAAAGATGCCGACTACGCCAGCGTCCCGGTCGACGGCGCGGACGGGCTGGGATCGATTAAAAGCAAGGCGCGCAACCGCCCCGGCATTGAGGTGTTTCTGAACGAGCTGAAGGAAAACACTTTTGATAACTATGCCTGCGTCACCGTGGGTGAAGCGCCGGGCGTTCCCTATGCGGAATACGGCCAGTTTATCGGCGAGAACGGCTACTTCGATATGATTTTTGACTTCCACGCGGCGGACATCGACGTGGAAAACGGTTCCGAATGGTTCCGCCGCCGCGACTGGACGGTAGCCGAGTTCCGCGACGCGCTGTTTGACAGCCAGAACGCCTTTGCGCAGTGCGGCTGGGGCACCAGCTTTATTGAGAATCACGACCAGCCGAGGGCGCTGTCAAAACTGGTTCACCCGGACTATCAGAATGCCATCGGCGCGAAATGCCTGGCGGCGATGTACTTCTTCCTGCGCGGCACGCCCTTCATCTACCAGGGCCAGGAGCTGGGCATGACCAACTTCTGCCGCAGCGATATCAGCGAGTTCGACGATATCTCCAGCATTGATAACTACCATCGCGCGCTGGCGGAAGGGTTCTCCGCACAGCAGTCGCTGGCGTTCGTCAATAACCGCTCGCGGGACAACTCGCGCACGCCGTTCCCGTGGGACAACACGGCAAACAGCGGATTTAATCAGGGGGCGAAACTCTGGCTGGCGCTCTCCTCGGACGACGGCAAAATCAACGCCGCCGATCAGCAGCAGGATGCGGATTCGGTCTTTGCCTTCTACCAGCGGCTGATCCGCCTGCGCAATCATGACTATCCCGATGCGCTGATCTGGGGCGACTTTATGCCGCTGGAAACGGCCGAACCGGAAATTATCAGCTATCAGCGCCGCACGGAAAGCGAATGCTTTATTTCTGTCACCAACCTCAGTAACCACGCAGTTGATTATAAAATACCGGAGGGCGAGATTATCGTTAATAACTATCCACAGCTCAGTTCTTCATTAAAGCCTTATCAAAGCATTCTTATCAAGGGAACAACCCAACATGAATAAATATAAAAATATTGCCGTTGAGCTGGTGAATATCATTGGCCGGGAAAACATTATTTCTGCAACGCACTGTGCCACCCGGCTGCGTTTACAGGTAAAAGATCGCAGCCTGATAGACGATGAGAAAATAAGAAACGTCGATGAAGTGAAAGGCGTCTTTTTTAATTCGGGGCAGTATCAGGTGATCCTCGGCACCGGGATTGTGAATAAGGTTTACGCCGAGTTTATGCAGGCGTTTAATATCAGCGAAGTCAGCAAGGATGAGATGAGCCGCCAGGGCAGCGGCTCGCTGCAGGCGGGGATCCGCCATCTTTCGGACGTATTTGTGCCAATCGTACCGGTGCTGGGGGCAACCGGGCTGTTCCTCGGGCTGAAGGGGGTGCTGTTTAACGATACGGTGCTGGCGATGTTTGGCGCCAGCACCCTCGCCCTGCCGGCCTCGGTGACCACCCTGATGACCGTGCTGTGCGATACGGCGTTTGCGTTTCTGGCGGCGTTTATCTGCTGGTCGGCTTTTAAGAAGTTTGGCGGCACGCCAATTATCGGCTTCCTGATCGGGCTGATGCTGGTGTCCCCCGCCCTGCCTAACGCCTATTCGGTCGCTTACGGCAACGCGCAGCCGATCTATCTCTTCGGTTTTATTCCGCTGGTCGGCTATCAGGGGTCGATACTGACCGCGCTGATCACCGGCATTATCGGCGCGAAGCTGGAGAAGGTTTTCCGCCGGATTATGCCCAACTCGATGGATCTGATCTTCACCCCGTTCCTGGTGATCCTCTGCGCCGTGGCGATTGCGCTGCTGGTGCTCGGCCCGCTGGTGCACGGCTTTGAGCACTATGCGGTAATGGCTATCCAGCAGTTCCTGGCGCTGCCTGCCGGTATCGGCGGCCTGCTGATCGGCTTTATCTACCCAATTGCGGTGATGACCGGGATGCACCATATGTTCATTATGATTGAAACCTCGCTGATTGCCGGCACCGGGTTCAATCCGCTGATCACCGTCTGCGCGATGTACGGGTTCGCCAACGCCGCCGTGTGCCTGGCGATTTCGCTGAAGTCGAAAAACGTGGCGTTTAAGACCGCCGGGATCTCGGCCACCGTTACCCAGCTGCTGGGCGTTTCCGAACCTGCGCTGTTCGGTATCGTCATGCAGTCCGGCATGCGGGCCATTGCCGTCATGCTGTGCAGTTCGGCGCTGGGCGGCATGGTGCTCTCCCTGCTGTCGATTAAGGCCAACTCCTACGGGCTGGCGGTGCTGCTGTCGCCGCTGATGTACCTGTACGACCGCTATCAGTTTATTACCTATATCACCGTCGGCGTGGCCGTGGCCGTCTTCGCCTTTGTCTGCACGCTGCTGCTGGTCAGGGTGGATAATAAAAAACGATAATAAATCACAGACCGATGCCGTAAACCCTTTGCCGTAATCCTTTGCTGTAAAAGCACGCTTCACTTTATTAATGGCAACCCGTATGCCCTGAATACTTCTATTCAGAGCAGGGTGACTCACAGGTATAAATGATGAAAATAGCACTTCTTACTTTCTGTACCCTGGCCTGTACTTTACCTGCGCACGCAGCGGAATTAACCCTGGCCGAAATTAACGCCCGGCTGGAAAAAGTGGAGGCGGAACTTAAGCTTTCACAAAAACAATTAACGCTTGCTGAAAATAAAATTGCCGTGGCGGAGAAACGAGCCAGTGACGCGGAATTAAAAAATAAAAACAGCAAGAGCGATATTATTAATAACGATACCGAGATTAAATTCGGCGGCTACGCCCGCACCGGCATCCTGAGCGGAAAACAGGGCACCACTACCACGGTCGGCCCTTCCCTGACGCCCGCGGGCAGCACCGGCGGCAGCGTTGGCCGCCTGGGGAACGAAGCCGACACCTACGTTACCGCCGACTTCGACTACAAGCGCCACTACGCCAACGATTCGAGCTTCCGCTACTACATGAAAATTGCCGAGTGGGACAAAACCTATAACACCGACAGCGCGTTTAACGGCCAGATGAACCTGCGCCAGGCGTTTGTGGAGATGAGCAACCTGCCCACCTTCACCGGCGCGTTCAGCGGCTCCACGCTGTGGGCGGGCAAGCGCGAGGACCGGGATAACTTCGATATCCACTGGCTGGACTCGGACATGATGAACCTGATCGGCACCGGCGCGGGGATTTACGACGTGAATTTCTTCGGCGACGTGAAAACCAACCTGTCGGTCTACGGGCGTAACTTCAACGATATCGATGCGATGGAAAATGTTGAATACAACAACATGACCGGCGCCGATAATACGTTTATCCAGAACTACACCTTCTCGCTGAATAACCGCGTCGGCAACTGGCAGTGGATGCTGAACGGCCTCTACTCGAAGGAAAACGACAAGCGGATCAACGACGGTCTGGCGCAGGATAACGCCGCCTCGCACGGCTTCAACACCATGCTGGCGTGGCACGGCGACAGCTTCTACGGCCTTAACGAGGGGTCGACCAAAACCGTGCTGCTGTACGGTAAGGCGCTGGGGGCCGAAGTGCGCGGGCCGGGTTCGGATGGCTATCTGATTGACGATGCCTGGACGGTGAAGTTCGCCACCTACGGCATCACCCGGCTGAGCGAGAAGCTGAGCGTTGCCCCGCTGCTGGTGGCTCAGAGCAGCAACAGCCGCTACATCAAATCCGACCATTACGACTGGGTGACGCTGAACTCGCGGCTGATTCAGGAAATTAATCAGAACTTTGCCCTGCAGTACGAGGCCAGCTATCAGTATATGGACATCGATCCGAAGGGCTTTAACGGCAATAAGCCGGTGTCCGGCAGCTACTACAAGCTGACCTTCGCGCCGACCTTTAAAATGCAGAACGTCACCGACTTCTTTGAGCGTCCGGAGATCCGTTTCTTCGTCACCTGGATGAACTGGGACAAAAATCTGGATAACTACTCTTCGACCGATACCTTCGGCAACGCGGGCTATCACAGCGGCGGTTCGCTGATGGTCGGCACCCAGCTGGAAACCTGGTTCTGAGGTTAACCGGCTAACGGTAACGGGGCTGAGTTCAGTGCATCAACCCCCAAAACCTTACTCCAGCGCCTCAAACTTCAGCTGGCTGAGCGGCTGCACCTTATCCTCGCGCACCATTTTGTATTCGGTGTCCGGCCCCAGCCAGCGATTCCAGATGGTGTCGATCTCGCCGCCCTGCTCCATCTTCGCCAGGCTGTCGTTCACCTTCGCCAGCAGCGCCTCGTCGCCCTTCTGCATCCCCACCGCCACCGGCTCCAGCGCCATCGGCTCTTTCAGGATCGCCAGATTAATGCCGTCGGCTTTGGCGCGGTTCACCAACTGGGTGGCGGTCATGCCGTTGGTGACAAAGCCCACCGATTTATTCTGCTGCAGCGCCAGATACGCCGAAGCGGTGTCCTGGAAGGTGACCGGCTTCGCCTGCGCCAGGCGGATCGACTGCTCGGAGGTGGAGCCTTTGGTGGAGCTGAGGCGTTTGCCTTTGAAATCGGCGCGGGTTTTCGCGGCGTTGGCTTCCTTCACCACCAGCACCTCTTTGGCGATGTAGTACGGATCGCTGAACTGGATCTGCGCGGCGCGGCTTTTGGTGTAGGCGAGGTTGGCAATCAGTACGTCAACCCGCCCGGTGGTCAGCACGGCAATACGCGCCTCAACGGAGACCGGCATCAGGTTGGCTTTTACCCCCAGCTGCTTCGCCAGCGCGTTGCAGAGATCGACATCCATCCCGGCCAGCTGGCGGGTTTTGACATCCGGCGAGGAGAACGGCGGTACGTCGGCATAGACGCCGCAGTTCAGCTCGCCGCGGCTGCTGATATCGGCAAGCGTATCGGCGCTGGCGGGCAGTGCGGCACTGAGCATTAACGGCAGACAAAGTGACAGCAGCGGCGTGGTGATTTTTCTCATGGTTTCAGGCTCCGTTTCGGTTTCAGTGCTGACGCAGGTCGGTAAGGAAACGTTGCGCGCGCGGGTGCTGGGGACGGGTAAAGAAGGCGTCTGGCTCAGCCTTTTCCAGTATTTTTCCTTCATCCATAAACCAGATGGTATCCGCCACCTCGCGGGCAAAATTCATTTCATGGGTCACGCACATCATGGTCATGCCTTCGTTCGCCAGGCTGCGCATCACGTTCAGCACCTCGCCGACCATTTCCGGGTCCAGCGCCGAGGTCGGTTCATCAAACAGCATCACCGGCGGCTTCATCGCCAGCGCCCGGGCAATCGCCACGCGCTGCTGCTGGCCGCCGGAGAGCTGCGCGGGCCAGGCGTTGGCCTTGTGCGCCAGACCCACCCGCTCCAGCAGCGCCAGGGCATGCTGCTTCGCCTCGCTGCGCCGCACGCCCAGCACCTTGATCGGAGAGAGCATGACGTTGTCGATCACCGACAGGTGTGGAAACAGGTTAAAGCTCTGAAAGACGAAGCCGATCCGCGCCCGCAGCCGGTTTTGCTGGGTGCTGGCCCCGTGAATATCCAGCCCGTCGAAGACAATCTGGCCCTGCTGGATCGGCTCCAGCCGGTTGACGGTGCGGATCAGCGTGGATTTGCCGGAGCCGGACGGCCCACAGACCACCACCACCTCGCCGCTGTTCACTTCCGCGTTGAGGTCGGCGAGCGCGTGATAGGCGCCGTACCACTTGTTAACCTGGTTAAAGTGAATGATCGGACTCATGCCTTACTCCTCGATAGCGGGTTTGTTGACCAGCAGCGCGGCGGGCTGCGGTGCTGAGCTGACGGCGGGGCCGCGTCGTTTGGCGGCGATGCGCCGTTCCAGATAACCGGCCAGCCACGTCAGGCTGAAGCAGATGATGTAGTAGCTGATGGCGACAATGGCGAACACCTGAAACGGCTTGGTCAGCAGCTGGTTATTCACCTGATTGGCGGCAAAGGTCAGCTCCGGCACGTTGATCACGTAGCCGAGGGTGCTGTCTTTGATAATCGACACCAGCTGGCTGACCAGGCTCGGCAGCATGTTGTAGAGCGCCTGCGGCAGGATCACCAGCCGGAAGGTGCGGGTGTAGCTCATGCCCAGGGCGCGGGAGGCTTCGTACTGCCCCTGCGGCAGCGCCTGGATCCCGGCGCGGACAATTTCCGCAATGTAGGCGCTTTCATAGATAACTAACGTGACCAGCATGGTGCCGAAGCCGCTCAGCGTGTGGCCCAGCAGCAGCGGCACGCAGAAGTAGGTCCAGAAGATCACCATCAGCAGCGGCACGCCGCGCAGCACATAGACCCAGACGGTGGCGGGCCAGCGCAGCATGCGGTACGGCGAGATGCGCGCCACGCCCAGCAGCACGCCGATCGGCAGCGCCAGCACAATCGCCATCAGCGATACCAGCAGCGTACAGAGCACCCCGCCCAGCGGGCCGTTGGGATACTGCCCCATCAGGAACAGCATGCCGTTCTGCTGTAAAATCGTCAGCATTTCACTCATTCA